>NZ_JAUJFI010000285.1 GCF_030849505.1 Azospirillum isscasi
TCGGCGCGGCGGCTGACCTTCGTCCATCCCTACGACGATCCCGACGTGATCGCCGGGCAGGGGACGGTGGGGCTGGACCGGCTGTTCCTCCGCGCCATCCGCTACGCCGAGGAGGGCTATGGCGTCGCCCCGCGGGTGGCCCAGGACTGGGCGGCGGCGGTTCCCCTGCTGGCGGCGGACGAGGGCTGCCGCGCCGTCTTCCTGCCCGGCGGACGCGCGCCGCGCGCCGGGGAGCGCCATGCCCAGCCGCTGCTCGGCCAACGGTTGAGGGAGATCGCGGCGCAGGGGGCGGCGGCCTTCTACACGGGCGCCACGGCGGAATCGCTGGTCGGTTTCCTGCGCGCCCGCGGCGGGCTGCACACGCTGGACGACTTCGCGGCGGCCCAGGACGGGGCGGAGTCCGTGACGCCCATCGCCACGGAGTACCGCGGCCACGAGATCCTGGAATGCCCGCCGAACGGCCAGGGCCTCGCCGCGCTGATGATCCTGAACGCGCTGGGCGGCTTCGACCTGTCGGCTGCGGTTGGCGACGCGGACCGCCACCATCTGCTGGCCGAGGCGACGAAGCTCGCCTACCACCACCGCGACGCGCTGGTGGGGGAGGGAGGGCCGGAGGCCGCGGCGGCGCTGCTGTCGGCGGAGGCGACGGCGGCCCTGCGCCGCCGCATCGACCCCGCCCGCGCCCGGCCGCCCGCCCTGTGGACGGAGGCGGAGCACAAGGACACGGTCTGTCTCTGCGTGGTGGACCGCGACGGCAACGCCATCTCCTTCATCAACTCGATCTTCCATAGCTTCGGCAGCGTGCAGCTCGACCCGGCGACCGGGGTGCTGCTGCACAGCCGCGGCACCTCCTTCCGGCTGACCGAGGGGCACCCCAACGCCCTGGCGCCGCGGCGGCGCCCGCTGCACACCATCATCCCCGGCCTGATCCGCAAGGACGGGCGCGCGGTCTGCCCCTTCGGCGTGATGGGCGGCCATTATCAGGCGGCGGGGCACGGCGCCTTCGTGTCGGCGGTGCTGGACCGCGGGCTGGACGTCCAGGCGGCGATCGACCAGCCGCGCAGCTTCGCCTTCAACGGCGTCCTGGAGGTCGAACCCACCGTGGCGGAGGACACCGCCGCGGAGCTGGCCCGCCGCGGCCACGCGGTGGTCCGCCGGAACGAGCCGATGGGCGGCGGGCAGGCGATCTGGATCGACCACGCGGCGGGGCTGCTGATCGGCGGGTCCGATTGGCGCAAGGACGGCTGCGCTCTCGGATTCTGAGTGCCCGGCGGGTGGGGGCCCGGTGCGAGAACGTGCTTCCTACGCCGGCCCCGTCCGCTTGACCGCCTCGACCATCTCAAGAAAGCCCTGGACCGAGCGGTACGGCCCCTGGGGCTGCTCCGCCAGGGCGAAGCAGGCCCGGAGCCGGTTCCAGTCCGGCGTGGGGTGGAACTCCGCGAACCAGGGGCCGCGGTCCTTCCAGGGTACGAAGAGCGCCGCGACCTCCGCCGGCGGGGTGCGCCCGCTGTCCCGCTGCTGCTCCAGAAAGGCGAGGGCCGACCGGCAGCCGCCGGCCAGATTCTCGGCGAAGACCCCGATGCCGTCCGGATGCAGGGCGGGCCGCCCGTCCGGACCGATGTGGATGATCGGAAGGACCGGCGCCAGCCGCGGGAACAGGGTGTTCGCCCAGATCGTGCCGCCCCAGTAGAGTTCCGCGATCCGGGCGAAGTGGCCCACGTCGGTGATCGCCTCCAGCCCGCTCGACTCCAGGGGAAGGATTTCGACCTTGGGTTTGGTGACGGTCACGGTGTCGTTGGCCGCATCGACGTACAGGGCGCCGACCTGCATGGCGTTCTGGAAGTAGCTGCCGCGCAGCGCCCCCCAGACCGGCGACAGGGTGCCGCCCGCGCGGACGAAGGCGGCCAGCGCGTGCGTGACCGGCGTGTCCGGCGCGGCGATCCGCTGCCCCAGACGCGCGAACACGGCGTCCGTGATCTCCCGGCAAAAGCCCTTGGGGAAGGGATGGCGCCGCCGTGGCATGGGCAGCCGGCCCGAGGCCACGTCCCGGTCGACCCCATGGCGCAGCTCCAGCATCAGCGCTTCCAGGTCGCCGAGAAGGGGGCCGAGCCGCTGTTCGGTCAGGGCGCGCATCCGCGCGTCGGGAGCCACCGGGCGGCGGTGGTCCCGCCAGAGGCGCAATTGACGGTCGACCGGGGAAGCGGCGTCCGCCGCTATCGATGCCTGCTCCATGACTTTGGACCCCGCGCCTACGCGCCCGGTCCCACCACCGGCTCCACCGCGGCGGCGATGGACAGCAGGCGGCGGTCGGCTCCGGCGGCGCCCACCAGCATCAGGCCGCTGGGCAGTTCGCCGGCCCGCTGCATCGGCAGGCTGACGGCGCAGCGGTCCAGGAAGTTGAACAGGGCGCAGTTGCGCAGCAGAAGCAGGTTGAGCCGGGTGAACTCCGCATCCTCGGCGAAGGCGTCGATGCGGGGCGCCAGCAGCGGCACGGTGGGCATCAGCAGGGCGTCGTAGTCCGCGGTTGTCCGGTCGGCGCGGGCGATCAGGTCGGCGCGGCGCTGCGTCACCTCGATGTGGTCGATGGCGCTCATCCCATGACCGCGCTCGATCCGCACGCGGACGCGCGGGTCGTAGAGGTCGCCCTTTTCCGCCAGCAGGGCGCGGTGCCAGTGCGCGGCCTCCGCCGCGGGCAGGCCGCCCTTGGCGTTGGCCGGGCCGATCTCCGCCAGCTCCGCCATGGGAATCTCGACGATCCGCGCGCCGGCCTCCGACAGGCGGCGGCAGGCGGCGTCGAAGGCGCGGGCCACCGGCTCCTCCATGCCGTCCAGGACCACCGCCTGCGGCACGGCGAAGCGCAGCCCGGCCAGCCCGACCGGCGGCGGCTCCCACTCCGCCTCGCCGGCCGGCACGGCGTCGGCGATGGCGCAGCACTCCACCGTCCGGGCGAGCGGCCCGATGGAATCGAGCGACCAGGACAGCGGCAGGGCGCCGCGCAGCGGCACCCGGCGCTGCGTCGGCTTGAAGCCGACGATGCCGCACAGCGCCGCCGGGATGCGGACCGACCCGCCGGTGTCGGTGCCCAGCGCCAGCGGCACATGGCCCGCCGCCACCGACACCCCGGCGCTCGACGACGAGCCGCCGGGAATGCGCGCCGGGTCGGCGGGGTTGCCGGGGGTGCCGTAATGCGGGTTGATGCCGACGCCGGAGAAGGCGAACTCCGTCATGTTGGTCCGCCCGACCACCACCGCCCCGGCGGCGCGCAGCCGTGCCACCGCGTCGGCGTCGCGGGCCGCGGGGG
>NZ_JAUJFI010000286.1 GCF_030849505.1 Azospirillum isscasi
CACCGCCCGCTCGCCTGCGTGATTCTCGCCGCCGGCAAAGGCACCCGCATGAAGTCGGACCTGCCGAAGGTCCTGCACCGCGTGGCCGGCCAGCCGATGGTCGGCCATGTGCTGTCCGCGGTGAAGGCGCTCGACCCCGACCATGTGGTCGTGGTGGTCGGCCCCGGCATGGACGACGTGGCCGCCGCCGTCGCCCCCTACCCCACCGCCGTCCAGCACGAGCAGCGCGGCACCGCCGACGCCGTGCGCGCCGCCTTCGGCCTGCTGGAGGGCTTCGCCGGCGACGTCGTGGTGCTCTACGGCGACACCCCGCTGGTCACCCCGGACACGCTGCGCGCCATGGTCGCCGCCCGCCGCCAGCCCGGCGACCCGGCGGTCGTCGTGCTGGGCATGCGCCCCGGCGATCCCGGCGCCTACGGCCGCCTCATCCTCAACGCCCGCGGCGGGCTGGAGAAGATCGTCGAGTATCTCGACGCCTCCGAGGAGGAGCGCCGGGTCACCCTGTGCAACGCCGGGCTGATGGCCTTCGACGGCGCGCGGATGTTCGACCTGATCGGCCGGATCGGCAACGCCAACGCCAAGAGCGAGTACTACCTCACCGACGTCGTGCAGATCGCCCGCGGCAACGGCATGGCCTGCGCGGTGGTCGAGGCCGCCCCGGCCGAGGTCGTCGGCGTCAACTCCCGCGCCGAGCTGGCGGAGGTGGAGGCGCTGATCCAGCGCCGCCTGCGCAAGGCCGCCATGGACAACGGCGCCACCCTGACCGACCCCGACAGCGTCACCTTCTGCGTCGACACCCGCCTGGGCCGCGACGTGATCGTCGGCCCCCACGTGGTGTTCGGCCCCGGCGTGGCCGTGGCCGACCGGGTCGAGATCAAGGCCTTCAGCCACCTCGAGCAGGTCCGCGTCGACAGCGGCGCCCAGATCGGTCCCTACGCCCGCCTGCGCCCGGGCGCGGAGATCGGCCGCGACGCCCACATCGGCAACTTCGTCGAGATCAAGAACGCGACGATCGAGGCCGGGGCCAAGGTCAACCACCTGACCTACATCGGCGACGCGCGGGTCGGCGCCAAGGCCAACATCGGCGCCGGCACCATCACCTGCAACTACGACGGCTACGCCAAGAGCCGCACCGACATCGGCGCCGGGGCCTTCATCGGCTCCAACACCGCGCTGGTCGCCCCGGTGAGGGTGGGCGACGGCGCCATCGTCGGGGCGGGCAGCGTGGTCACCGCCGACGTCGAGGGCGACGCCCTGGCCGTGGCGCGGGCCCGCCAGCAGGCTTACACCGGCTGGGCCCGGCGTTTCCGCGACCGGAAGCAGAAAGAGAACGCGAAAAAGGCGTAAGATCGCACCGGCTGCCCGTTCCCCCGGCCCCGGCCATCATTCAGGAGTTGCAGGTTCATGTGTGGCATCATCGGCATCATCGGCACGCATGACGCGGCCCCCCGTCTCGTCGAGGGCCTGCGCCGCCTCGAATACCGCGGTTACGACAGCGCCGGCGTGGCCACGCTGGTCGAGGGCGGCATCGAGCGCCGCCGCGCCGAGGGCAAGCTGCTCAACCTCGACGCCAAGCTGCGCGAGGCGCCGCTGCCCGGCGTGATCGGCATCGGCCACACCCGCTGGGCCACCCACGGCGGCCCGACCGAGGCCAACGCCCACCCGCACGCCACCCGCCGCGTCGCCGTGGTGCACAACGGCATCGTCGAGAACTACCAGGAGCTGAAGGCGGAGCTGATCGAGCACGGCTACGTCTTCGAGAGCGCCACCGACACCGAGGTGATCGCCCACCTCGTCACCTACTACATGGACAAGGAAGGGCTCGGCCCGGTCGCGGCGGCGGCGGCCTCGTTCAAGCGCTTCACCGGCGCCTTCTCGCTGGTGCTGCTGTTCGCCGGCGAGGAGGACATGCTGATCGGCGCCCGCCACGGCACGCCGCTGGCCGTCGGCTACGGCGAGGGGGAGATGTATTTCGCCTCCGACGCCTTCGCGCTCGCCCCGCTGACCAACCGCATCTGCTATCTGGAGGACGGCGACTGGGTCGAGCTGACCCGCGCCGGCGCGGTGATCCACGACGCCTCCGACGCGGTGGTGGAGCGCCCGGTGAAGACCACGGCGCTGTCCGGCGCGCTGATCGGCAAGGACGGCTACCGGCACTACATGCTCAAGGAGATCTACGAGCAGCCGCAGGTGATCGGCGACACGCTGAACGCCTACATCAACCCGGAGACCGGGCGGATCACCCTGCCGGAGGCCAACTTCGCCATCGCCAAGGCGACGAAGCTGACCATCGTGGCCTGCGGCACCGCCTATTACGCCGGCGTGGTGGCGAAATACTGGTTCGAGACGCTGGCCCGCCTGCCGGTCGAGGTCGACATCGCCTCGGAGTTCCGCTACCGCGAGGCGCCGCTGCCGGAGGGCGGGGTGGCGCTGTTCATCAGCCAGTCGGGCGAGACGCTGGATACGCTGGAGGCGCTGCGCTACTGCAAGCGCCAGGGCCAGAAGATCCTGTCGATCGTCAACGTGCCGGAGAGCACCATCGCGCGGGAGTCGGACGCGGTTCTGTACACGATGGCCGGTCCGGAGATCGGCGTGGCCTCGACCAAGGCCTTCACCACGCAGTTGACCACGCTGGCCTGCCTGGCGGTGACGGTGGGCCATGAGCGCGGGGTGATCCCGGCGGAGCGGATGCCGCAGATCGCCCAGGCGCTGCGCGAGGTGCCGGCGCGCGCCGCCGACGTGCTGGCCCACGACGAGCGCCTGCACGAGCTGGCCCACGAGGTCGCGGAGGCCCGCGACGTGCTGTATCTGGGCCGCGGCGCGATGTACCCGCTGGCCCTGGAAGGCGCGCTGAAGCTGAAGGAGATCAGCTACATCCACGCCGAGGGCTACGCGGCGGGCGAACTGAAGCACGGCCCGATCGCGCTGATCGACGAGAACGTGCCGGTGATCGTGCTGGTGCCGTCGGACGGGCTGTTCGAGAAGACGGTGTCGAACGTCCAGGAGGTCTGCGCGCGGTCGGGCAAGGTGCTGCTGATCGCCGACCGCAAGGGCATCGACAAGCTGGCCGACAAGGTCCGCTGGTCGCTGGAGCTTCCCGCCTGCGACCCGCTGGTCGCCCCGCTGCTCTACGCCATCCCGGTCCAGCTCCTGGCCTACCACGTCGCCGTCCTCAAGGGCACCGACGTCGACCAGCCGCGCAACCTCGCCAAGTCGGTCACCGTCGAGTAACGCGGACCGC
>NZ_JAUJFI010000287.1 GCF_030849505.1 Azospirillum isscasi
CGGCGGTGGCAGCGGCGGCGCTGGCGTGGCGGGCGGGGGTCGCGCACTGGCAGTTGCGCAACGGGCGGCCGGGCTGCTGGCGCGAATGGTGGCACGACGGCGCCGTCGTGCCACCGTCCGACGGCGGCACAGGGCGTGGGCTAGCGTCGATCCTGGTGCTGGTCGCGGCCGGAACGGCGCTGCTGCCGTCCGTCGCGGTCGCGGCGACGGTGGCGAGCGGCGCGGCGTCGGCCGATCCGGCGCTGCGGGCGCTGGCGTTGCTGTTTCCGGCGGATACGGCAACGCCGCTGACACGGCTCGTCAGCGCTCTGGCGGCGTTGCTGAGCGGCGGCGCAGCGGCGGTGATGACGTACACTGTTGTGACGGGGGTCAACGCCGCTGCCGCACGCGGGGAATCCACGCTGACGCACGATGCTGAGCATTTCGGCGCGGCGGCGGTCATCCGAACAGCGGTCTGCGTCGGTCTGCTCGTGCCCGCGCTTCCGTCAGGGCTGAGCGCTGGGCACGCGGCGTACAGTCAACTGGCTGGCTACGCGAGTGGGCAGGCGAGCACCTTGTGGTCGGCGTTTGCCGCCGACGTGCTCGGCGTCGTCACCGATGGCGGCGGCACGACCACGCCAACGGGCAGCCTGGGGATTCCGTCCCCCGTGGGCGGCAACGCCTTGGCGTTGCAGGCGCTCGAGTCCGAAGCCTGCCTCGCTTACATCCGGCACGCCGACAAAACGTCGCATGATCTGGGCGGGCGCGGCAGCGCGATTCCGCCAGTCTCGCCGCCATCTGCGCGGCCGACGGCTGCGTCGGGGCGGTATCTGTGGACCTGGGGGCGGTGCGGCGCTCTCGTGCTGCCAGCAGCCCCGGCGGGCGCCCCGACGGAGTTGTCAACATTCAGGGCCGCCCGGATGGGGGCAGTCGGCACGCTGGTCGAGGCCATCCGTACGACCGGGCTGCCTGACCAACTGGCGGCCGGTGGCATGGCTGGCAGCGGCTCGGCGTGGCCCGACGACAAGCTGCTCCCGGCACTCGCCGAGGCTGCGGCGGCGTATGATGGCACCGTCCGTGCAGCAGCCGGGACGTACCTCGCGACGCGGCAGCGCGGCGCCCGGCAAGCCTCCGTTGACGCCGCGAAAACACAGGGTTGGACGGCGGCAGGTGCGCTCTGGCGGACTCTCGGGGCGGCGAGCGGCGAAGCGGCTACCCTCGCCGCAGAAGCCCCGTCGAGGACGCGGCCGGATACGGATTGGATCGGCGGCGCCATGGGCAAGGAGTGGCCGAACATCGCCGACAGGCTGGCTCGGCAAATCGCGGACGAGTCCCGCATCCCCGCGCTCTCCGGCGACTCCCTGGCGGCACCGGGCGACGAGTCCGCTGAGATATGGGCGCGGCTGGTCAATCCGGTGACGAGGCCTCTGACAGAGTATTTGCTCCGGCAAACACGGTCGGCCGACTCCGACCCACTGGCCGATTCCTTGAGTTTGGGGCACTGGCTGGTGGGCCTATCAGACGCGGGCTGGCTGACCGGCGGCGTTGTCGCTGTCGCCGCAGGAAACGGGATCTCGTCATTTGCGGGTGCCAAAGCGGCCTTCGATTGGTTTGGCGAGCGGATGCGCCCGTATTTGTGGTGGATGTACGGCCTCGGGATAGTTCACTCCTACGTCTTGCCAATGATTCCGTATATCAGCGTAGTATTCGCGGGCATTAACTGGCTTATCTCGCTGGCCGAAATGTTGGTCGCGCTGCCCTTGCTGGCGATGCTGGGCGCCAACCTGTCGGGCCGCGAGTTCGTCAGCGCAGCGTTGCGGCCGGGGCTGATTCTGGTCGCCAACACCGTGGTTTTGCCGCTCTACACGGTCGCTGCCTTGGCGGCGTCGTACTACCTGCTCCCTGTCGGGATGCAGATTGTCGACAAGACGTTTTCGGCTGCATTTCTCGGCTCTCAAGGCGGATTTACTCTCAGCCTGGGCGGGATGCTGGCGGGTCTGACGCTGGCTCTGTGGCTCAAATGGCAGGTGATTATCCGGATATTTGGCGTCGTCCATGAGATTCCGAATCGCTTGCTTCGGTACTGGGGTAGTCGAGATGAGATCGCGGACGGCCGTGCATCCGCCGCCCTGCTCGGCGCGGCGTTCGGTGCCGCCGGTCCTGCCAGTGGCGGCGGCTACCGAGGCGGCGGCGGAAGTGGCCGGGGCGGCGGGAACGGCGGCCGTGGTGGCGGTGGCGGTGGCGACGACGGCGGAGGCCTCGGAATCGAGCCGGTCGGCGGCGGTGGGGCGTCGAAGATCGGCGCGACAACGCGCGGCGGTGACGCGTGGTTCCAGCAAGGCGGTGGGCTGGCTGGGCTGTCGAGCGGGCAACGCGAGTCCGCCGAGAAATCCTACGGTGAGTGGTCCAAGGAAAACCCCAGCGCGGCGGCGCGGCACGGGCTGAGCGATTACGTCGATTACGCGCAGGAGCGGCACGCCGCACGCGGCCGGGGCAAAGCAGAGTAACCAATTGATTTCCCACGCCATTGCGCCGCGTGCGGCGCAATGGCGTGCGGCGCGCAGACGCGCAGCGGCGAGCACGCGCGGCGGGTGAGCCGCGCCTATTTTCCTTCAAGCGCCGACAGTAAAATCCTTGTCAACATTGGTTTGTCACGAGGATTTCTCCAAGCATTGTCGCGATATTTGCTCTGCGTTATTTTCCTTGTCAACATTGAATGCTTTGAGACCGCCCATTTTTTAGTTGACGCGTGCTTTCGATTGCTGTAGCGATTTAGGGGTAACTGAACACGTTGGAGGGCGCACAAATGGGCAGGATGGCGACGGAACGGGTGTTGGAGGTCGTCGGCGAGGGGCCGGGCGCTGTGGTCGCCGACGTTTCGTGGTGCGAGCGCGGCGGCCTGGATCTGCTGGCGTTTGTCGGGGCGGAGCGTGCGGCCGGTCGGACGGACGCGGAAATCGAGGTGCTGGTGCCGTCGCGTTGGGGCTGGCTGAGCGACGCGGAAATCATCGGGGACACCGTCTACGTGTACGCGTCCTGCGTCCCGGCGGTGCTGTGATTCGAGAAAGGTTTCTGACCCTGCCATGTCAAAGAATCTTTCTCTCGGCGCCGCGCTCGCGAAGCGGCGGCGCGCACTTCGGCTGACGCTCTGCGAAGCCGCCGGGCGGGCTGGGGTCAGCCGCGCGACGGCGGCAGGCCTGGAGCGCGATCAGGGGCAGCGCCGCAGCCTCGACGCCGTCGCTGCGGCGCTGG
>NZ_JAUJFI010000288.1 GCF_030849505.1 Azospirillum isscasi
GGCCGCTGCCGCGACCAGCGCGTCCCGTTCCCCGGGGGTGACGAGCGGCAGGGCGGAGACCGGCGCGTCGGGCCGCTCCGCCGCCGCCGCGGCCAGCCGGACGAAGCCCTGCGCCAGCCGTTCCATGGTCGCGGCGTCGAACAGGTCGGCGTCGTATTCCAGATGGCCCAGGACGCCGCCGTCCGGCCCGGCCTCCAGCGACAGGTTCAGGTCGAGTTCCGACGCGCCGCCGCCGCTCTCGACCGGACGAACCCGCGCGCCCGCGAAGGACAGCGGCTCCACCGCCGCGGTCTGGAGCACGAACATCGCCTGGAACAGCGGGCCGCGGTTGAGCGCGCGTTCGGGGTTGACCGCCTCGACCACCCGGTCAAAGGGCACCTCCTGGCGGTCGAAGGCGTCCAGGCAGACCGCGCGCAGACGGCGCAGCAGCGTGGCGAAGTCCGGATCGCCGGTCAGGTCGGCGCGCAGCACCAGATTGTTGACGAAGAAACCGACGAGATTCTGCGTCTCCATCCGGTCGCGGCCCCCGGCGGGACAGCCGATGGTCAGCTCGTCCTGGCCGCTCCAGCGCGCCAGCAGGGCGGCGTAGACCGCCAGCAGCGCCATGAAGGGGGTGGCCTGCGCGGCCCGCGCGAGGCGGGTCAGGGACTCCGCCGTGGCCGGCGGCAGAGCGAAGCGCACCATGCCGCCCCGGTCGCCGCGCACCGGCGGGCGCGGGCGGTCCAGCGGCAAGGCGAGGTCGGTCGGCGCGCCGGCCAACCGCTCGCGCCACGCCTCCGCCTGCGCGGTCCGGCGGGCCTCGTCGACGGTGGCGTGCTGCCACGCGGCGACGTCGGCGTATTGCACGGGCAATGGCGGCAGGGCGGCGGGCGCGCCGGTCAACGCCTCGCCATAGAGCGCCGACAGGTCGCGCATCAGCACGCCCATCGACCAGCGGTCGGACACGATGTGGTGCATCGACAGCAGCAGCACCCGCCGTTCCGGCCCCACCCGGACCAGCCGGGCGCGGAAGGGCGGCTCTTCGGCCAGCCGGAAGGGGCGGCGGGCGTCCGCCGCGGCGAGGGCGGCGGGATCGGCGCCGGAAGCCTCTTCTTCCTCCAGGGCGAAGGGGGCGGGGGGAAGCGCCACCATGCAGGGGCCGTCGCCATCGTCGCGGATGACGATGCTCAGAATCCGGTGCCGCGCGGTCAGCCCGGTCAGGGCGCGGCGAAGCGCCCCGGCGTCGAACGGCCCCTCGATCTCCCAGGCCGCCGCCATGACGAAGGCGGTGCCGCCGTCCAGCCGGTCGAGAAACCACAGCCGGCGCTGGTTGGGCGCCAGCGGCACGGGGGCGGACGGGTCGGGCCGCGGGGCCGGCGCCCCCGCCGGACCGCCGAGGAAGGCCAGGATGTCCGCCTTGCGGGCCGCCATCTCCGCCCGCATCTCCGGCGGGACGGCGCCCGCCGGGCCGCGCACCTTCAGCGCGTCGCCCTCGCGGGTCACGCTGACGCCACGGGCGGCCAGGGCGGCCAGCAGGTCCCGAACGCCCGTCACAGCATGAACTCCTCTTCCGTTTCTTCGAAGGCGTCGACGGCTGGCGCGCGCAGGGCGTCGATGCGGGCGGCGAGGTCGGCCAGCACCGGGGCCTCGAACAGCGTGGCGAGCCCGATCTCCACCCCCAGCTCGGCGCGGATGAAGGCCAGCATCTGCATGGCGAGCAGCGAATGCCCGCCGAGCCCGAAGAAGTCCGACGTTCCGTCCACCCGCTCCACCCCCAGCAGCGACCGCCAGCAGCCGGCGAGCCGGGAGAGCGTGGAACCGTCGTCCGTTTGGGTTTCCTCAACCACGGCTGCCGCCGGGGCGGTGTGGCGGGCGAGATCCTCCATCAGGCCGGCGCCGCGGGCGGCCAGCGCCGGCAGGTCGCGGATCGACACGGCCAGCCGCGCGTGCCCGCTCTCCAGAGCGCGGCGGAAGACGGCGACACCCTCCGCCGGGGTCAGCGCCTCGTCGGCGGAGGGGGCCTCATGGCCCCAGCGGCGGTAGGCGGCGACGGTCATGCCGCCGCCGGTCCAGTCGTCCCAGTTGATCGCCTGGGTGAACTGGCCGGTGCGGGCCGTGCGCTCCGCGGCGAACAGGTCGAGGAACTCGTTGCCGCCGGCATAGGCGACCTGACCGAACTTGGCGCCGTAGAGGATGGAGCCGAGCGTCGAGCAGAGCAGCATGAAGTCCAAAGGCGGCCCGTCGGCCAGCAGCCGGTCGAGCACCAGCGTGCCCGCCACCTTGGGCGCCAGAACCGCGTCGGTGTCGGCGCGGGCGCGGGTCTGGATCACCCCGGCGAGGTCGGCGAGGCCGGCGGTGTGGATCACCCCGTGGATGGCGCCGAAGCGCGCCCGCGCCTGGGCGATCACCGCGGCCATGGCCGTCCCGTCGGCCACGTCGGCGGATGCCGCCAGCGCCTCGCCCCCCGCCGCTTCGATGGCCTGGATCAGCCGGTGGCGGGGGTCGGCGGGGTCGGGCGGCAGCGGCGTCCGCCCCACCAGCACCAGCCGCGCCTGGAGCGTCTCCGCCAGATCGCGGGCGATGGCCGCCCCCATCCCGCCGAACCCGCCGGTCACCAGATAGACGCCCCGCGGGCGCAGCCGTGCCGTCCCCTGTCCGGCGGGGGGCAGCGGGGCCGGCGCAATGTCCGGCTGCCAGCGGCGGCGCCCGCGCAGCGCGGTGTGGGGCGCGGTGTCCTCCACCGCCAGCTCGTCCAGAAGACGGGCGTTGTCCAGGCCGGGGGGAATGTCGATGGCGCGGCAGCGGACGCCGGCCTGTTCCAGCGGGATGATCTTGACCGCGCCCAAAGCCGCGGCGGCGGCGGGGTTCAGCGTCTCCTCCCCCGTCACGTCGGCGGTTCCGGAGGTCACCACGTCGATGCGCACGGGTTTCGGCACGGCCTGCGCACCGAGCGCGCGGGCGAGCGCGGTCAGGCTGTGGAAGCCGCGTTCCAGCGCGTCCGTGCCGTCCAGTGTGCCCAGATGGACGATGCGCGCGGGCCGCATGGACAGCAAGGCGCCATGGTCGGTGACGCCGGCCAGCGGCACGGTCGTTACCGCCTCGCCGCGGGCGGCCAGGGCCTCGGCCAGCCGGGCGCCGGTGCCGCCCTGGTCGGTCAGGACGAGCCAGGGGCCGGACAGCGGCGCG
>NZ_JAUJFI010000289.1 GCF_030849505.1 Azospirillum isscasi
CCCGCGCCCCGAACACCGCGGTGGCCGGCGCGCCGCCGCCGCAGCGCCCCTGATGCTCGTCGCTGCTGGCCGAGGCGCCGAGCCGGTAGCCGCGGGCCAGCGCCTCCGCATAGACCCAATGGAACTGGCCCCAGGCGGAGCCGATCTCGATCAGCCGCTCCAGGTCCGGGTGGTGCCAATCGAGATTGCAGCGCCGCCCGCCGACATGGGGGATCAGCAGATGGCCCTCCGGATCGTCCCGATAGGCGGCGTAGAGATCGTCCAGCGGCCAGGCGCCGGGGCGCAGCGCGCCGCGCGTCGACTCGTTCCATTCGAAGGAGCGCACCGGCTGACCCCGCCCGTCCGCCGGGAAGCGCGGCTGGCCGTCGCGCAGGAAGATCACGTTGTGGTCGCCGCCCGCCGCCGAGTTGCCGCACCATTCCGTGCCGGGGTAGCAGACGAAGCGGTCCGGCTCGTTGTACCGGTCGATCAGGCCGACCGCCTCGGTCCAGGCGCGCTCCGTCACGTTGAAGTCGTTGGCCGTGTAGCCCAGCACGTCCAGCCCGGCCACGTCCCGCCCGTAGGACAGGTTGTAGGCGGTGTCGTTGGTGCCGACCGTGTCGTTGGAATGGACGTGCAGGTCGGCGTAGAGGGCGCGCGGTGCCCCGTCCTCGGCGGTGACGAAGGCTTCGGCGGGGGCGAGGCCCGGCGCCGCCGCGGCGATCCGCCACTCGCCGGCGCCGAGGTCGAACGCCTCGCGCCGGACCAGCCAGCCGTTCGCTTGGGGATCGGGGACGAGCGCGACCGTCCGCGTGCGTTTCCCATCCGGTCCGGCGCCATCCGGTCCGGCAATGGTCAGCACGGCGTCCAGCGTGGCGCCGAGGCAGCAGTTGCCCCAGATGTCGTCGGCGCGCAGCAGCAGCGACACCGGACCTGGCGCGATCAGGCGCGGCGCCACCAGCCGCAGGGCGGCGGGGGCGCCCGGCACGATGTCCAGCACGCAGTCGCCCGGCACCTCCGCGTATTTCTGGCTGCCCAGCGGGTCGATGAAGACACGGAAGCGGAAGCCCTGCTCGACGAAGGTCTGCACCCGCGTGCCCGGCCCGCCCTGGCGCCGGTCGCCCAGGCGGATCACGATGCGGTCGCCGGGATTCAGATAGCCGTCGATCACGTCGATGACGATGGCCTTCTGATAGGGCCGCTCGTGCCCCTTCTGGTCGAAGCGCACCTTCAGCGCCTGCACCGTCGCCGGGCTCTGCCCCGGCATCAGCGGACCCGCCTCGTACTCGGCGGAGACGAAGTTGGCCGCCGTGGGGTCGGTGGTCTGGAACAGAGCCCAGTCCGAATAGAATTTCATCGCCAGCTTGATCCCCGCCCCATCGGCAAGGCCCGACGCGCCCACCTCGTAGACCAGCGTCACCTCGGTCCATTCGCCGGCCACAAGCCGCCGGTGGGAACAGGCGGTGGAGCCGAGAAAGGGGCGGGCCTTGTTCCGCTCGTAAAGGCCGGTGGGGGCGATGTGGCCGGTGGGCACGGGATCGGTCATGGGACGGGGCCTCATGGGAGGGGGGCGGGACGCCTCAGGGGATAATACATTGCATAACAGGTTTTGTAATACAATATAAGACATGTGGGACGTCCCACCGATCAGGCGCGCGAACCGCGCGGCGATGCCGGTGCTTGAGCGGGCCGGATGCCGGTGGCATGAAGGCACGGATATTGTTCGCCACAGGCGGGGGAGGGATGGGGTGGCCCCAATGCGGGACAATTTGGTGCGGGAGAACGCAACGGCGCTCTACCGGCAGATCGCGGACCGTCTGCGCGAGGAGATCGCCGCGGGCCGTTTCGAGCCGTCGGGCCGCCTGCCAAGCGAAAGCGAGATCGGCATCCGCTTCGCGGTCAGCCGCGTGACGGTCCGTCTGGCGCTCGACCGCCTGGAAGGGGAGGGGCTGATCGAGCGGCGGAAGGGCAAGGGAACCTTCACGGCGGGCAAGCGCGTCCGCCATCCGCTGGACCGGCTGCGCAGCTTTCACGAGTCCCTGCGTCTTCAGGGGCTGAACGCCAGCATGCGGCCACTGTCGGCGGGCACGGTCGCCACGCCGCCGGACCTGACGGACCAGTTCGGCCCCCGCTGCCAGGAGGTGCGCCGCCTCCATCTGGTGGATGGGGAACCGGTGGCGCTGGGCCGCAGCCTCCTGCCGCCGGAATTGGCGGGCGTCGATTGGGAGGCGGCGGGGCAGAAGCCCGTCTACGCCATCCTGAAGGAGGTGACCGGAAAGCCGGTGGTCGGCGCCGACATCGAGGTGAAGGCCGAGGCCGCCATCGCGGCGGCCGCGGAGCCGCTCGGCGGGGTGCCGGGCATGCCGGTGCTGGTGATGATCCGGCGGTCCTTCTTCGCGGACGGTGCCTGCGCCGATCACGCCGTCTTCCACATCCGCCCGGAACGCTACAGCTTCGTGCTGTCCCACCGTTGGGAGGGGTGACGGGCGGCAACGAGATGGTCCCGATTTCCCGAACAGATGCGCTGCGGATCCACCTCCCGCTCTGCTCCTCCGGCCCGTCGCGCTGCGCTTCGGACATTGAAAAGGAGCCGGTCGCCAACCTTGACCGGTTCGAGACGCCGTTCCACACGATTCAAGCCATGGTCCACGAGCCCGACAAAATCCATTTGCAGACGAATTAACAACGCGAATCCCCACCATCCGGGCTCCCCTGTCGGATGCGCAAAAACTCTCTTTAGGATTTTGTTTACGCCTTCACTCATAAATCCGGGTTGAGTGCTTCATGATCGCATTCAACCTGGATCGCCAATTCCCATGTCAATGCATCAAGCCCTTGTCCTGGCCGCCGAATTCATCAGGGCGGGGCGGGTGGAAGAAGCCGAACGCGTTTACCGCAATTTACTTTGCATCGACCCTGACCATTTTGACGGCCTGATGGCGCTTGGCGCGCTGCGCCGGAGGATGGGTGATCTGGGAACTGCGGCGTTCTGCGGGGGTGCTTCCATCGCGGTACGTCCAGATGCCCCTGAGGGTTACGCCAGTTTGGCTCAGGTCCGGAAAGGGCAAGGCCGATTCGACGACGCCATCGCCGCCTACGGCGCCGCGATCACGCTTCGGCCGCTGAACGCTCA
>NZ_JAUJFI010000029.1 GCF_030849505.1 Azospirillum isscasi
ACCGCCAGCGCGCCGAGCCCGCCGCCGGCGATCATGTAGACGGTCCGCCGCGCCGCCGCCTCGATGGGCGCGGCGGGCGCGCCGAGCGCCAGGAGCCAGCCCGGCGCGGCGACGGAACCGGCCTTCGCCGACAGCACCTCCTGCCCCTGCCGGGTGTTGGACAGGAAGAACTCGGCGCCGCTCCTCAGCGCCACGGCCAGGGATTCGTGCACCGGCTGGCCCACCACCGGGTCGAACGCCGTGTCGGACCGGCTGCGGGCGACGACCCGGCCATCCTTGTCGAACAGCCCGATGATCCAATCGGGTCCCACGATCTGTTCCATCAGAACCCGGTTCAGGGACCAAGCCCGCACATAGGCGGTCAGGACCTGCCGCACCTCCCCCACACCCCAAATCGGCACGCTGACCGCGAAGACCGGTTCGACCCGCCCGGCGGGATCGGTGATGATGCCGCTGACCCAGACCTCCCCCGACCGGAACACCCGCTCCGCCTGGGCGGCGCGGATGGCGGGGTCGATGCCGTCGGCCTCCGCCGGACGGTGGTTCAGAAGGGTGGCGCCTCCACGCTCGCGCAGTTCCAGGGCCATCCAGTCCGAACGCTGGCGCAAGGCGCGTTCCGCCCGTTCATTCCAGACGGACCGGTCGCCGATCTCCAGCGAACGGGCGGTGGACATGATTTCGAGCGCGCTGCGCGTCACCAGGATGCGCCCGTCCACCGTCCGCACCGCCGCGTCGGTGGCGTGTCGGATCAGCTCCTCCACCGATCGTTCCTGCTGACGGTCGACCAGTATGACCGAGGCTGCCGCGAAGGCGACGAGCGGAAGAAGCGCCAGCAGAGCCACGAAGGGAAGACGAAGGCGCATGCCCGGTGTTCACAGACTGTTGAGGCGGATCACTATAGTCGGCCATTCCCGCTGCTTCCCACAAAATCCGACCAGCTATCACTATTTTCATGCCATGCGATTTCCACTTCTTGTGGTTATCAAATGAAAGTTGGTTGCATCGGTAAAAACGGCACCACGTGGTGCACTTCGCAGCGGTGCGACACAGCCTTGAATTGTCCATGACCAATTATCGATGGCCGGGCTGCGGGAATTTAATTTGCCGCGGCAACGCGCGTTCCGCACACTGGCGCAATGCCTGATTCCACTCCCCTTTCCGCTTCCGCTGGCCGGAGCGGCGACATCCGCTTCGGCGAGTTCGTCGCGCTCATGGCTCTTTTGATGGCGCTGACGGCGCTGTCCATCGACATCATGCTGGTCGCACTGCCGGACATCACCCATTCCTTCGGCGTGGGGCGGGAGAACGACCGGCAGCTCGTCATCACCGCCTACATGATGGGTTTCGCCATCGGGCAGCCCTTCCACGGCCCGCTGTCCGACCGGTTCGGGCGCAAGCCGGTGCTCGCCGCCGGCTTGGTGATCTTCGCCATCGGGTCGCTGGGCGCGGTCTTCGCCCCCAGCTTCGCCACGCTTCTGGCCGCCCGCGCGTTGCAGGGATTCGGAGCGGCGGCGCCCCGCGTCGTCGCCATCGCCATCGTGCGCGACCGCTTCGTCGGGCGCGACATGGCCCGGGTGATGTCCTTCGTCATGATGATCTTCATCGTCGTGCCGATCATCGCGCCGGCGCTCGGCGAGGGCATCCTGCATCTCGGCACCTGGCCATGGGTGTTCGGCGCCCTGTTCCTGGCCGCCGTCATCGCCTTCGTCTGGTCGATGCTGCGGCTGGCGGAAACCCGCGCGGCGGAAGACCGGATGCCGCTGTCCCCTGCGGCGCTCGGCCACGCCTTCGGCAAGGTGGTGACGACGCGCGCGACGGTCGGCTACACCGCCGCCATGGGCCTGCTGTTCGGCGGGCTGCTGAGCTACGTCGGCAGCGCCCAGCAGATCTTCGTGGACGTCTATGGGCTGGGGGCGATGTTCCCGGTGGCCTTCGGCGCGATCGCCGGCGTGATGGCGCTGGCCTCGCTGGTGAACGCGCGGCTGGTCGGGCGGGTCGGCATGCACCGGGTGTCGCATGTGGCCCTGATCGGCTACACGCTGACCGGCCTCGCCATGGCGCTGCTGGGCTTTCCGGAGCACCCGCCGCTGCTCGGCCTCGGCCTGTTCATGGCGGCGATCTTCTTCTGCTTCGGCCTGATCGCCCCCAACTTCAACGCCATGGCGATGGAGCCGCTTGGCCATGTGGCGGGCATGGGCTCGTCCTTCGTGGGCTTCTTCAGCACCGGCATGGCGGCGGTGGTCGGCTGGATCGTCGGCCAGTCCTTCGACGGCACCGTCCGTCCGCTGACCGTCGGCTTCACCGTGCTGGGCGTGCTGGCGCTTCTGACCGTCCTGCTGACCGAGCGCGGGACCCTGATGCGCTCCACCCACGCCGCCCCGGCGGCGCAGCCGGGAGACTGACGCGGAAGACGGGACCGGGCGGCGGGCGCCTCTTCCCTTGCCGCCGGTGTGCCCGATTCGGCATAACGTCCGCGACGCCGGATGAGAAGGCTGAGCGGACACGGGCCGTTCGGCGCGGGGAGGAAGCCGTGTTCCGCAAATTCGTCTATCTGCTGGCCCTGGCCCGCGAGCAGCATTTCGGCCGGGCGGCGGAGGCCTGCCACGTCTCCCAGCCGACCCTGTCCAACGCCATCCGGCAGCTTGAGGACGAGTTGCGCGTGCCCATCGTGGAGCGCGGACAGAAATTCTCCGGCTTCACGCCGGAAGGGCTGAAGGTGCTGGAATACGCCCGCCGCATCGTCGCGGAGCGGGACGGGCTGTATCAGGAACTGACGGCGCTGGGCCAGGGCCTGTCCGGCCATCTGCGCATCGGCGCCATCCCCACCGCCCTGCCCGCGGTTCCCCATGTGCTGGCCCGCTTCGCCGAACGTTACCCGCAGATCCGCTCCAGCGTGCGGTCGCTCAGCTCGCGCGACATCCAGCGCGAACTGGACGGGTTCGAGCTGGACGCCGCCGTCACCTATCTGGACAACGAGCCGCTGAGCAACGTCCGCACCGTGCCGATGTTCTCGGAACGCTACTTCCTTCTGGCCCAGCGCCGTCAGGTCCGGGAGGGCGCCACCAGCATCCGCTGGGTGGAGGCGGCGGACCTGCCGCTGTGCCTGCTGACCCCGGACATGCAGAACCGCCGCATCGCCGACACCGCCTTCCGCATGGCCGACCGGACGGTGGTCCCGCTGATGGAGACGAACTCCATCGTCACCATCTACACCATCGTGCGCAGCGGCCTCGCCGCCAGCGTGGTGCCCAGCCAGCTTCTGACGCTGGTCGCCCGCCATCCCGATCTGGTGGCCCTTCCCCTGACCGAGCCGGACCTGACCTACGCGGTCGGCCTCGTCTACGCCGACCGCGAGCCGCCGGCCCCGCTCGCCAAAGCGCTGGCCGCCGTCGCCGCGGAGCCGGGCCTCGCCGAGCGCGTGCGCGCCCTGACCGACGAGGCGCTGGCCCCCTGGGGTCTCTAGAGAAAGGGCTATGATCGCAACGGCATAACCGCGCGATCCGTGTGGTGATAGCCAAACCCTATCACCGCATCAGAAAATCAAATTTGCACGCCTCCCCCAATGTCCGCCACGCTGATGGACGAGACACGAACGAAGCGCCGCCGATGTCAGGCGGGCGCGGGGGAGGAGACCATGAACGCCCGATCTCCATGGAGCGAGGAGCGCGCCACGGCGGTGATCGCCGCCAACCGGCACCTGCGCGGGGCCCTGTTGCCGATCCTGCACGCGCTGCAGGAAGAGTTCGGCTGCATCGACGAGGAGGCCATTCCGCTTCTGGCGCGTGAGATGAACCTGTCGCGCGCCGACGTGCACGGGGTGGTGTCCTTCTACCACGAATTCCGCCGCAGCCGTCCGGGCCGTCACACGATCAAGGTCTGCCGGGCCGAAGCCTGCCAGTCGATGAACGCGGACGGGCTGATCGACCACATCCGCCGCCGCCTGAAGGTGGATTTCCACGAGACCACCGCCGACGACGCCTTCTCGCTGGAGCCGGTCTTCTGCCTGGGCAACTGCGCCCTGGCCCCCGCCGTGATGGTGGACGAAACGCTGCACGGGCGGGTCAGCCCGGCCCGCTTCGACGCCATCGCCGCCTCCACCCTGGCCGCGGAGGCTGCACGATGAGCGCCCCCCTGCACACCGTTTACGTGCCGCGCGACGCCGCCGCCCTGTCGGTGGGCGCCGACGAGACCGCCGCCGCCATCCGCGCCGAGGCCACGAAGCGCGGCATTCCGCTCCGCATCGTCCGCAACGGCTCCCGCGGCATGCTGTGGCTGGAAACGCTGGTCGAGGTGGAAACCCCGGAAGGCCGCGTCGCCTACGGCCCGGTGATGGCCGAGGACGTGCCCGGCCTGTTCGACGCCGGCTTCCTCGACGGCGCCGACCACGCGCTGGCCCACGGCCTGACCGAGAAAATCCCTTATTTCGCCAAGCAGGAGCGGCTGACCTTCGCCCGCTGCGGCATCATCGACCCGCTGTCGGTCGAGGATTACCGGCTGCACGGCGGCTTCCGCGGGCTGGAGCGGGCGCTCGCCATGACCCCGGCGGAGATCGTGACCGAGGTCACCGAATCCGGCTTGCGCGGGCGGGGCGGCGCCGGCTTCCCGACCGGCATCAAGTGGAACACGGTGCTGAACGCCCAGGCGGACCAGAAATACATCTGCTGCAACGCCGACGAGGGCGACAGCGGCACCTTCGCCGACCGCATGATCATGGAAGGCGACCCCTTCTGCCTGATCGAGGGCATGACCATCGCCGCCATCGCGGTGGGGGCGACCGAGGGCTACATCTACATCCGCTCCGAATACCCGCACGCCGTCGCGACGATGCGCGAGGCGATCCGGCTGGCCTACGACGAGAAGTGGCTGGGCGACGAGATCCACGGCACCGGCCACCGCTTTCACCTGGACGTCCGCGTCGGGGCCGGCGCCTACATCTGCGGCGAGGAGACCTCCATGCTGGAAAGCCTGGAGGGCAAGCGCGGCACCGTCCGGGCCAAGCCGCCGCTGCCGGCGCTGGAGGGGCTGTTCGGCAAGCCGACCATCGTCAACAACGTGCTGTCGCTGACCTCCGTCCCGGTCATCCTGGACAAGGGCGCCAACCACTACCGCGACTTCGGCGTGGGCCGGTCGCGCGGCACGCTGGCCTTCCAGCTTGCCGGCAACATCCGCCACGGCGGCATCGTGGAGAAGGCGTTCGGCGTCACCCTGCACGAGCTGCTGTACGAGTTCGGCGGCGGCACCATCACGGGCCGTCCGATCCGCGCGGTGCAGGCCGGCGGTCCGCTGGGCGCCTATCTGCCGCCGTCCCTGTTCGACCTGCCGAAGGATTACGAAGCCTTCGCGGCGGTCGAGGCGATGGTCGGCCACGGCGGCATCGTCGTCTTCGACGACAGCGTGGACATGGCCAGACAGGCCCGCTTCGCCATGGAGTTCTGCGCCGCCGAATCCTGCGGCAAGTGCACCCCCTGCCGCATCGGCGCGGTGCGCGGCGTCGAGGTGATGGACCGCATCATCGCCGGGGAGAAGGTGGCATCGAACATCACGCTGCTCAACGACCTGTGCGAGGTCATGACGGACGGCTCGCTCTGCGCGATGGGCGGCATGACGCCGATCCCGGTGCGCAGCGCCCTGAAGCACTTCCCCGAGGATTTCACCCGCAGCCCCACGGCTGTCGCGGCCGAGTGACCGGAAAGGACTGAAACCATGTCGATCAGTGAAATCGATTACGGCACCCTGGCCCGCGAGTCCGCCACCCTGGTGACGCTGGACATCGACGGGCGCGAGGTGACCGTGCCCGAAGGCACCTCGGTGATGCGCGCGGCGATGGAAGCCGGCATCACCATCCCAAAACTGTGCGCCACCGACATGCTGGACGCCTATGGCTCCTGCCGGCTGTGCATGGTGGAGATCGAGGGGCGGCGCGGCACCCCGGCCTCCTGCACGACGCCGGTCGCCCCGGGCATGAAGGTGCACACCCAGAACGAGCGTCTGGGCCGCCTGCGCCGCGGCGTGATGGAGCTGTACATCTCCGACCACCCGCTGGACTGCCTGACCTGCCCGACCAACGGCGATTGCGAGCTTCAGGACATGGCCGGCGCGGTCGGCCTGCGCAATGTCCGCTACGGCTACGACGGCGAGAACCACCGCGCCGCGGTGAAGGACGAGAGCAACCCCTACTTCACCTTCGACCCGTCCAAATGCATCGTCTGCTCCCGCTGCGTGCGGGCCTGCGGCGAGGTCCAGGGCACCTTCGCCTTGACCATCGACGGGCGCGGCTTCGACAGCAAGGTCTCGCCGGGCGCCCTTGAGCAGTTCATGGACAGCGAGTGCGTGTCCTGCGGCGCCTGCGTCCAGGCGTGCCCGACCGCCACGCTGACCGAAAAGTCGCTGATCGAGCTGGGCCAGCCGGAGCACAGTGTCATCACCACCTGCGCCTATTGCGGCGTGGGCTGCTCCTTCAAGGCGGAGATGAAGGGCACCACGGTGGTCCGCATGGTCCCCCACAAGGACGGCGGCGCCAACGAGGGTCATTCCTGCGTCAAGGGCCGCTTCGCCTGGGGCTATGCCACCCACGCCGACCGCCAGATGAAGCCGATGATCCGCGAGAGCATCGACGACCCGTGGCGCACCGTGTCCTGGGACGAGGCGATCACCTACGCCGCCACCCGTCTGCGCGCGGTCCAGCAGAAGTATGGCCGCGGCTCCATCGGCGGCATCACCTCGTCCCGTTGCACGAACGAGGAGGTGTATGTCGTCCAGAAGATGATCCGCGCCGCCTTCGGCAACAACAACGTCGATACGTGCGCCCGCGTCTGCCATTCGCCCACCGGTTACGGCCTGAAGCAGACCTTCGGCACCTCTGCCGGCACCCAGGACTTCAGGAGCGTCGACAAGTCCGACGTGATCCTGGTCATCGGCGCCAACCCGACGGACGGTCACCCGGTCTTCGGTTCGCGCATGAAGAAGCGGCTGCGCCAGGGCGCCAGGCTGATCGTCATCGACCCGCGCCGCATCGACCTCGTGCGCAGCCCGCACGTCTCGGCGACCCACCACCTCCAGCTCCGCCCCGGCACCAACGTCGCCGCGATGAACGCGCTGGCCCACGTCATCGTGACCGAAGAGCTGGTGGACCGCGATTTCGTGGCCGACCGGTGCGACCCGATGGAGTTCGCCCGCTGGGAAGCCTTCGTCCGCGACCCGCGCCACTCCCCGGAAAACACCGAGCAATACACCGGCGTCCCGGCGGCGGAGATGCGCGCGGCGGCCCGGCTCTACGCCACGGGCGGCAACGCGGCAATCTATTACGGCCTGGGCGTGACGGAGCACAGCCAGGGCTCCACCGCGGTGATGGGGATGGCCAACCTCGCCATGGCGACCGGCAACATCGGACGTGACGGCGTCGGCGTGAACCCGCTGCGCGGCCAGAACAACGTTCAGGGCTCCTGCGACATGGGCTCCTTCCCGCACGAGCTGACCGGCTACCGCCACGTCTCCGACGACGTGGTCCGCCAGCAGTTCGAGGAGGTGTGGAACGCGGCGCTCGACCCCGAGCCGGGCCTGCGCATCCCCAACATGTTCGACTCCGCGGTGGACGGCACCTTCAAGGGCATCTTCGTGCAGGGCGAGGACATCGCGCAGTCCGACCCCAACACCCAGCACGTCTTCGCCGCGCTGCGGGCCATGGAGATCGTCGTGGTGCAGGACCTGTTCCTGAACGAGACCGCGGCCTTCGCCCACGTCTTCCTGCCCGGCACCTCCTTCCTGGAGAAGGACGGCACCTTCACCAACGCCGAACGCCGCATCAACCGCGTCCGCCCGGTGATGCCGTCCAAGACCGGCAAGCAGGAATGGGAGGTTGTCTGCGAACTGGCCACCGCCATGGGCTATCCCATGTTCTACCGGACCAGCGCGCAGATCATGGACGAGATCGCCCGCCTGACCCCGACCTTCTCCGGCGTCAGCTTCGAAAAGCTGGACCGGGTGGGCAGCGTGCAGTGGCCCTGCACCGACGAGGACTCGACCGGCACGCCGATCATGCACGCCAACGGCTTCGTCCGCGGCCAGGGCCGCTTCATGATCACCGAGTATGTGCCGACGGAGGAGCGGGCCTCCCGCTTCTACCCGCTGATCCTGACGACGGGCCGCATCCTCAGCCACTACAACGTCGGCGCCCAGACCCGCCGCACCGCGAACGTGGCGTGGCACCCGGAGGACATCCTGGAGGTCCACGCGCACGACGCCGAGGAACGCGGCATCCGCGACGGCGATCTGGTCTCCATCGCCAGCCGCATCGGCGCCACCACGCTGCGGGCGCGCATCTCCGACCGGATGCCGCAGGGGGTGGTCTACACCACCTTCCACCACCCGGTGACGGGCGCCAACGTGGTCACCACCGAGAATTCGGATTGGGCCACCAACTGCCCCGAATACAAGGTGACCGCAGTGCAGGTGACGCTGAGCAACCACCCGTCCGACTGGCAGATCCGCCGCGGCGCGCTGGTGGAAGTGGCGGCGGAGTAACGGTACCCCCTCTCCCGCCCCGGGAGAGGGTGGACGCGAAGCGGCCGGGTGAGGGTCGTCCGAGGATCAAAGCATGATCCTTGGCAGCACCCTCACCCTTCCCGCGCTCGGCGCGGGCCCCTTCCCTCTCCCGGGGCGGGAGAGGGGAAACAGGAGACCCACGATGCAGGCACTCGCCCATTCCCTGCCGGCCAGCGGCACCGGCTTTCCGGAAGCGGCCGATCAGGCTCCCCATCAGGCGAACGTGACGTGGCTGGTCGCCGAGGAAACCCCGGTGGCGTTCGAGTACAACGGACGCTCCCACGCCGTGATGATGGCGACGCCCGCCGACCTGGAGGACTTCGCGCTGGGCTTCAGCCTGTGCGAGGAAATCGTCGGCAGCGCCGCCGACATCGACCGCATCGGCATCCGCACGGTGGAGGACGGCATCGTCCTGTCCATCGCGGCGGACCCGTTGCGTCTTCTGCGCGGCTCGCTGCGCCGCCGCTCGATGGAGGGGCGGAGCGGCTGTGGCCTGTGCGGGGTGGACAGCCTCGCCAACGCCGTGCGGGAGCCGCCGCGGGTGACGGCGGGCTTCCTCCCGTCGGTGGGGGCGGTGGCCGCCGCCTTCGCCGCCCTGCCCGACCACCAGCCGATGAATCGCGCCAACAAGTCCCTGCACGCGGCGGCCTGGGCCGGTCCGGACGGGCGCATCCTGCTGGCGCGCGAGGACGTCGGGCGCCACAACGCGCTGGACAAGCTGGCCGGCGCGCTGGCCCGCGCAGGCGTCGACCCGTCCGGCGGCTTCGCGGTGATGAGCAGCCGGTGCAGCTTCGAGCTGGTCCAGAAGGCCGCGACCATCGGCATTCCCATGCTCGCCACCATTTCCGCCCCCACGGCGCTGGCGCTGAAGCTCGCCCGCGCCGCCGGCATGACGCTGGCCGCGCGGGCGCGCGGCACCGGCGTCATGCTGTTCCGTTGACGAAGAAAACAGCACATTCCGGGAGCCGACCCATGGACACCACACGCGAAATCATCCGAATGGCGAATCAGATCGCCGGCTATTTCCAGTCCTACCCGCAGGACGAGGCAGTGACCGAGACCGCCGGCCACATCCGCACCTTCTGGGAGCCGCGCATGCGCCAGCGCCTGCTGGACCACAGCAGCGCGGGCGGCGAAGGGCTGCACGAGATCGTGACCCGGGCGGTGGAACGGCTGAGGGTTCCGCCGGTGGGGAGTGCGTGAAGTTGTAAAGGTCTTCCCCCTCCCCGGCCCTCCCCCGCTGACGCAGGGGAGGGTTAGGGAGGGGGCAACAGCGCTTACGCCGACCGCTTGCTCAGCAACCCGCGCAGCACGCGCGACAGCAGATCCGCAAGTTGGAACTGCTCCGGCCCCGGCAGGGCCGCGATCACCCCGGCAAAATCCTTCAGCGGGTCGTATTCCAGCAGCGCCAGCGCCTTCGGCGTCGGGTGAAGCTGCACCACGCGGCGGTCTTCCGGCACCGGAACGCGCGTCAGAAGCTCCTTCGTCACCAGCACTTCGACCATTTGCGACGCGGCGCCGCGGGTCGTCGCGTGAAAGTCCGCGAAGGCCGATACGGTCCGCTGGCTGTCGTTGGCACGCGCGAAATAGCGCAGAGCCGTCCACTGCGACGGTTTCAAACCCTGCGTATAGCCCATGCTGTCGGCGATGTGACCGATGTGCATCATGACTTCGGCGATCGCTTGCGCCGATGCCAGAGACGGGGGGCTTTTCGACATGGCAGCCGGGTCTCGACAGTGGTCAGAGGGAAACGCGCTGAACGACCGCAGCCGACAACGAGTCTGTAAGATTTAGAGACTAAACGATCACCAAACTAACATACCCCAGTAGGCGAGTCTACGACTGCCCACCCCCGACGACGAGGCGCACACTACGGCATCGGGACGGTAAACGAAACATTGACGTCACGGGTCTTCCGGCACATGGTGTCGCACCCCCCTGCGGCGCCGTCCGGGATACCGGAGCGGTGCGGAGACAACGCAGGGCACCTACCACTTCGTGTCGGGGCTGCGCCGCGCGTTTTGTCTGGCGTTGCGCCGCGACTCGCCTATATATGCGCGCCATGACCAGCACGCCCCCGTCCATTCCCGGTTTCAAGACCAACCCGGCCTCCTCCCCCAAGGTGGGGATCGTCAGCCTGGGCTGCCCCAAGGCGCTCGTCGATTCCGAGCGCATCCTCACCCGCCTGCGCGCCGAAGGCTACGAGATCTCGCCGTCCTACGACGGCGCGGACGTCGTGCTGGTCAACACCTGCGGCTTCCTCGATTCCGCGAAGAAGGAGTCGCTGGAGGCCATCGGCGAGGCGATCAAGGAAAACGGCCGGGTCATCGTGACCGGCTGCATGGGCGTGGAATCCGACCTGATCCGTCAGGTACACCCCGACGTGCTGGCCGTCACCGGACCCCACCAGTACGAACAGGTGGTCAACGCCGTGCACGACGCCGTGCCGCCGGTCCACGACCCCTTCACCGATCTGGTGCCGCCGGAAGGGCTGCGGCTGACCCCGCGCCACTACGCCTATCTGAAGATTTCCGAGGGCTGCAACAACCGCTGCAGCTTCTGCATCATCCCGTCCCTGCGCGGCGATCTGGTCAGCCGCCCGGTCGCCTCGGTCCTGCGCGAGGCGGAGAAGCTGGCGACCGCCGGCGTGAAGGAGCTGCTGGTCATCTCCCAGGACACCAGCGCCTACGGCATCGACCGCAAATATGCGGAAGAGGACTGGTACGGGCGCAAGGTGAAGGCCCGCTTCATCGACCTCTGCCGCGAGCTGGCGAATTTCGACGTCTGGGTGCGCCTGCACTACGTCTACCCCTACCCGCATGTGGACGAGGTGATTCCGCTGATGGCGGAGGGGCGCATCCTCCCCTATCTGGACATCCCGTTCCAGCACGCCTCCCCCACCGTCCTGAAGGCGATGCGCCGCCCCGCCGCCCAGGAAAAGCAGCTCGACCGCATCCGGAAGTGGCGGCAGGAATGCCCGCATCTGGTGCTGCGCTCCACCTTCATCACCGGCTTCCCCGGCGAGACGGAGGAGGATTTTCAGTTCATGCTGGACTGGCTGAAGGAGGCGCAGCTCGACCGCGTGGGCTGCTTCAAGTACGAGCCGGTGGATGGCGCCACCGCCAACGACCTGCCCGGCGCCGTGCCGGAGGAGGTCAAGCAGGAGCGCTGGGAGCGTTTCATGGAGACGCAGAAGGCGATCAGCGCCGAGCGGCTCCAGCAGAAGGTCGGCTACACGCTGGGCGTCATCATCGACGAGGTGGACGAGGAAGGCGCCATCGGGCGCTCCTACGCCGACGCGCCGGAGATCGACGGCAGTGTCTTCCTG
The DNA here is from genome assembly GCF_030849505.1 of Azospirillum isscasi. GTDB lineage: Bacteria > Pseudomonadota > Alphaproteobacteria > Azospirillales > Azospirillaceae > Azospirillum > Azospirillum isscasi. Next base: position 11,870 of record NZ_JAUJFI010000029.1, read on the forward strand.
AACGGCGAAACGAACGTGAAGCCCGGCGACATCGTGGACGTCACCATCGAGCACGCCGACGAATACGACCTCTGGGGTTCCATCGAACGCTCCGAGTGAGGGGCTTCGTCACAAGTCCTCGCCTCGGCCCCCACCCCGGCCCTCCTCCGCCGAAGGTGGGGGAGGGTTAGGAAGGGGGCCCAGCGCAACCACCTCCCCAACCCGTCAATGCCCATGCCCCGGCGAATCGGCCGGGACGTCAGAACAGACGCCCGCCGTTCGGGACACCCTGGCCCGGACCGACCAGCACCACCTCCCCGTCCGCGTCGGGCAGGCCCAGGCAGAGAACTTCGCTGGTGAAGGGGCCGATGCGCTTGGGCGGGAAATTCACCACCCCCAGAATCTGCCGTCCCACCAGCTCGTCCAACGTGTAATGGCGCGTGATCTGGGCGGAGCTGCGCCGGGTGCCGATTTCCGGCCCGAAATCGACGGTCAGCTTGTAGGCGGGCTTGCGCGCCTCCGGAAAGGACTCCGCCGCGATGATGGTGCCGACGCGGACGTCCACCTTCAGGAAATCGTCGTAGCTGATGGTCACGGTTCTCTTGTCCCTGCCCGGTTGCGGTCGTTGCGGGCAAGGCTAGCAGTGATGCCTGAAACGCGAAAGGGCCGCCCTGCTGGGCGGCCCTTCGCGGCACTCTCAAACGGACGAGAGGCTTACTTCTTGGCGATGGCGGCCTTGACCTCGTCCAGGCTCTCCGACACGCGCTTGGACAGCACGTCGGCGGCCTCGGTGTTGGACTTGGCGACCAGCTCGGCCAGCTCCTTGATGTTGGAGAGGGCCTTCTCGAAGGCGACCTTCACCAGCTCGGCCTGCTTGGCGGCCTTCTCTTCCGGCGTGCCGGCGGCGGCGACCTGGTTCACGTAGCTGCCGGCCTCCTCGACGGAGGAGCGGACGATCTCGGCCTGACGGCGCAGCACGGCCTGCAGACCCTCGATCGCGAGCTGGTTGGCGGCGGTCACCGCCTCGATGTTCTTGCGCTGGCTCGCCAGGATGGACTCGACGTCCAGGCCCGGCACCTTGTACTCGCCCAGCATCTTGGACAGATCGAATTCGAGGAACGGGTTACCGGTCTGCTTGGCCATGGTTCTCACCCCCGACGAAAGGATTTGGTAGGCATGCTGCGACGCAGCAAACCTGTGGCGCGACTATGCAGATTGCCAAAAAGATAGTCAACGCCCTTGTGCGTCGCACCAGGGGCTACACTGCGTTCCATGGAACCTCAACCGGCGGACGCGCCTCCCGGTTCCCCCGCGCCATGCGGCGGCGTCTTTGATTCGGATGGAGAGGGGCGTCCGGATCTGCGGCGGAATGCCCCAGCCCAGCGCTCCGCCCGCCGCAACTCCGAATCGAGCGCCGCCATGGTCCGCGACAGGTCGGCGGTGTCGTCGGCCAGAAAGACGCGCATGACCCGCGCCTGAACGGCGCCCAGACCCGCCACGGCCAGCGCGCCGCCGGGCCGGTCGGCCTCGACCCCCGCGGCGCGCAGCATCCAGGCCATGGACCGCCCGAAATGGCGGGAGAAGGCCAGCGCGGTCAGCGGCTCCCGCCGCAGGTCGCGGACGACGGAGCGCAGCCCGTCCCGGTAGGGAAGCAGCGCGTCGTAGCGGCGCATCATCACGTCGAACAGCCGGTCGCGGGCGCTCTCCTCCGGTGCGGACGGCGACTCGCCGGCCAGGACGGCGGTGTCGGCGACCCGCGACACGGCGGCCAGCACGTCGGAGCGGTCGGGGAAGCGGCGGTAGAAGGCGTCCGGCGGCACTCCCGCGGCCCGCGCGATCTCCATCAGCCCGGTGTGGCGCCAGCCCTGCCCGGCGGCCAGCCGCATCGCCGCGGCGGCCACCCGCTGGTCCAGCGTGTCGGCACCGCCGGGGTCGCCGGGATCGCCCGTGTCCGGCGCCTCGGGATCGGTTTTCCAGGGGGTCTCGGCGGTGTCGTCCATGGGGTCGAACCTCGTGGTCAGCCTGTCCCCCATGATGTGGGATGCCCGCGCCCCGCCTCAACCGGGGCGGCAGAAGGGGAAGGGCTCGACCCGCTTCATATAGGTGGGAATCCAGCCGCACTGGCCGGCGGGGTTGGGCAGGCGGATGGCCTCGATGGCGGGCCAGACCTGGGCGACCACCACCACCAGCGCCACCGTGCCGACGATCCAGCGGCGCGTGCGGGCACGCTCCAGCAGGCCGGGCAGGCGCAGCAGCACCCAGGCCGCCGCCAGCCCCATCAACGGGTCCGTGTAGGCGGCGTAGGCCCGCTGGAACCCGCGCAGGGAGAACAGCGTCTCCAGCCCCCAGGCGACCAGCAGCAGAAGCGCCGCCTGCGCCGCCGCCGCGCGCTCGCCACGGCGCCACAGGACGATGCAGCCGCCGATGATGAACCACTCCGCCACGACGGTCTGCGGGATGTTGTCGGGGTGAAGGACGATGGTGCGGATCGCCAGCGTGCGCCACAGCCCCTTCGCCAGAAGCATCGCCAGCCCATCGGACAGCACCTGCTCCTGCCCCTGGAGCGCGGCCTGATGCTTCCAGGTGGTGAAGACGAACATGTGCTCGACCAGGTTGGCGACGGCGATGACGTTCTGCTCGTGCGGGCGCAGCGTCAGGGCGAGCACGCCGAGCGCCAGCCCCAGCGCGACCGCCGCCATGGCCGCCACCGCGTAGGACGCCCGCACCCGCCACACCGCCGCATAGACGGCCATGCCCAGGAAGACCCAGCCGACGATGATCCCCTGATAGACCCCCGACAGACCCCCGCCGACCGGGCGGTAGGGGTAGAGCGACTGGCCGGCGCTGGCGATGCCGTGCTGGATCAGCGCCACCGCCGGCAGGGCCGCCATCCCCGCCACCGCCGCCAGCATCCCGGCGGCGATCCAAGGGGGTCCGCCCTCCCCCGCGAAGCGGCGCCCGAAGGCCAGCGCGATCACCGGGATGCCCATCGCCAGGAAGATCGCCTGGATCTTCGTCACCACCGCCAACCCGGCCAGCAGTCCGGCCAGCCCGAGAAGCAGCAGGGGCCGCCAGCCCGGCGCGGTGCGGACGGCGACCAGCACCAGAAGAAGCGCCGTCACCACGAAGGAGGCCGACAGCAGGTCGGTGCGCATCTGCCGCGCCTGGGTGGACAGGCCGATGCCGAAGGCCATCACCACGGCGGCCAGGAAGGCCACCCGCCGGTCCCCCACCAGCGCGCGGACGAGGTTGGCGTAGATCAGCGCGAAGCCGGTGGTGACGAGGATGGACAGCGCCCGTCCCGCCTCCACCAGATTTTGCCAGGCCGCGGTGTAGGCAGCGGTGTCGGCGGCGGGCGGCAGGCCGGACAGGGTGATCACCGGCATCAGCCCCAGCGCGTGCAGCAGCCGGTACCACACCTCGATCACCAGAAAATAGGTGTAGCCGGGATGGTCGAAATACTCCTGCGGCAGGCCCTCGCTGAAGAGAAGCCCGTGATAGGCCAGCACCAGATCCTGGTCGGCGTGCGACCAGTAGGGGGTGCGGAAGCCGATCGCCAGGGCCGACGCCACCATCACCGCCGCCAGCGCCGCGCACAGCCCCCACCAGGGCCAGCGGTCCAGCGCTCCGGCGGAGGGATGGAGCATGGCCGGACGGGGCGGAGCGGCGCTGCGGTCCAGGGATGACATGATGGGGGTGTCCAGAGATTTCAGGCCACCGGTTTGTGCACGATTCCGGGCGGATTTGGAACCGCGGCGCCGCCGGGCTGTTTTTTGCGGGCGCACAACTCTTGCTCGAAGGAACGGTGCCCACACGATGCCTGATCCCGACGACCGCCCGCCATCCCGTTCCACCGCCTCCGTCTTCCGCAACGCCCAAGGCCACACCGCCGAAGGGGCGGGACCGCCCTCCGCCGGCCGCGCCCTGGTCATCCTGCCCCTTTTGCCGACGCTTCCGGAGCCGGAGGGCGGCGCGGCGCGCAGCCCGGACGCCCGGCTTGCCGAAGCCATCGCGCTCGCCCAGGCCATCCATCTGGAGGTGCCCCACGCCGAGGCGGTCCGCGTCGCCCGCCCCGACCCCGCCACCCTGTTCGGGCGCGGCACCGCCGAGCGGATCGGCGGCATGGTGGAGGCCTTCCAAGCCGATCTCGTGGTGATCGACCACGCGCTGAGCCCGGTGCAGCAGCGCAACCTGGAACGCCAGTGCATGGCCAAGGTGATCGACCGCACCGGCCTGATCCTGGAGATCTTCGGGGACCGCGCCCGCACCCGCGAGGGCCAGTTGCAGGTCGAACTGGCGGCGCTGACCTACCAGCGGTCGCGGCTGGTGCGCTCCTGGACCCACCTGGAACGCCAGCGCGGCGGCTTCGGCTTCCTGGGCGGCCCCGGCGAAAGCCAGCTCGAACTCGACCGCCGCCTGATCGCCGAGCGCATCATCCGCCTGAAATCGGATCTGGAGGAGGTGCGGCGGACCCGCAAGCTGCACCGCTCCGCCCGCCAGCGCGGCGGGACGCCGATGGTGGCCCTGGTCGGCTACACCAACGCCGGCAAGTCCACCCTGTTCAACCGCCTGTCCGGCGCCGGGGTGGCCGCCGAGGACATGCTGTTCGCCACGCTGGACCCCACGGTGCGGCGGATCACGCTGTCCTCCGGCAAGCCTGTCGCCCTGTCGGACACGGTGGGCTTCGTGTCGGACCTGCCGACCCAGCTCGTCGCCGCCTTCCGCGCCACCCTGGAGGAGGTGCAGGCCGCCGACCTGATCCTGCACGTCCGCGACGTCTCGCACCCCGATGCGGCGGCGCAGAAGGCCGATGTGGATTCGGTGCTGGCGGACCTGGGGATCGACGCCGCCAACGACCCGCGCGTGGTCGAGGTTCTGAACAAGACCGACCAGATGCCGGCGACCGCCCGCGGCGCGCTCCACATGCGCCTCGCCAACCAGCGGATGACGGAGGGAGAGGAGCATGCGGTCGCCGTGTCCGCCCTGACCGGGGAGGGGCTCGACGATCTGCTGGAGCTTCTGGACCGGCGCCTGTCCGCCGGGCGGCAGGTGCTGGAGTTGAGCGTGACCCTGGCGGACGGGCGCGTCCTGGCGTGGTTGTACGAGCATGGGCAGGTGCTGGACCGCCGGGACGAGGACGGGCAGGCGCATCTGCATGTGGCCCTGGCCCCCGCCGACGCCGCGCGCTTCGAAAGCCGTTTCGCGGGGCAGGAAAGCCGCTGACGGGGGCTCACCCTGTGTCCTGGTCCGCCTTTTGGGGCGCTCTGAAACCACCGCCGCTCTCCTGCGTTGTGACGGGCAGGCCGATCCGGAACCCGTCACGATCAGGAGGAGGCAATCCCATGACCAAAAAACCGGAGCACGAGCGGGCGCACCGCGTCCAGCGCCGCGCCCACGACATCTGGGAACGGGAGGGCCGCCCTCACGGCCGCCACGACGAGCATTGGGCCCAGGCCGAAGCCGAGGTGGACGACGAGATCCGCGCCGAGCAACAGAGCGCGGAAACCGAAAGCAGCGCCCCGGACGCCCCACCAAAGCGCCGCCCCAAGGCCGCGTCACCGAAACCCGCCGCGAAGCCGAAAGCGGAACGGGGCAGCGGGACACGCGCGGCGGCGGAAAACCTGTCGGCGGTCGCCGCGGGGCGGACGGAGCAGACCGGCACCACCAAGACCGGCGGCCAGATCTCCCGCGGCGGGGCCGCCAGCGGGAAGCCGGGCAAGGCGTCGCGCCGGGACGCCTCCCGCGGCTAGGGGCGGGGCGCGCCCCTCCCCTCCCTCCCGCAAAGCTCCCACGGCAAAGCTCCCATGTCCCGTTGGCCGGAAAATGGGAACGAGAGGTCTGGTTTCCGCCCTTCGGGATTGCTAGTGTTGCTGCCCCTGCGCTTCCGCACGCAATGTTCGATCCCCGAGGTAGAGACATGCCGCATTATCGCTCCCGCACTTCCACGCACGGCCGCAACATGGCGGGCGCCCGCGGCCTGTGGCGCGCGACGGGCATGAAGGACGGCGATTTCGGCAAGCCGATCATCGCCATCGCCAACTCCTTCACCCAGTTCGTGCCGGGGCACGTCCATCTGAAGGATCTGGGCCAGCTCGTCGCCCGCGAGATCGAGAAGGCGGGCGGCGTCGCCAAGGAATTCAACACCATCGCCGTGGACGACGGCATCGCCATGGGCCACGACGGCATGCTCTACAGCCTGCCCTCGCGCGAGCTGATCGCCGACGCGGTGGAGTATATGGTGAACGCCCACTGCGCCGACGCGCTGGTCTGCATCTCCAACTGCGACAAGATCACCCCCGGCATGCTGATGGCCGCCATGCGGCTGAACATCCCGGCGGTCTTCGTGTCGGGCGGCCCGATGGAAGCCGGCAAGGTCAACTGGCGCGGCAAGACCAAGGCCGTGGACCTGATCGACGCCATGGTCGCCGCCGCCGACCCGACCGTGACCGACGAGGAGGCCGCGGAGATGGAGCGCGGCTCCTGCCCGACCTGCGGCTCCTGCTCCGGCATGTTCACCGCCAACTCCATGAACTGCCTGACCGAGGCGCTGGGCCTTTCGCTGCCCGGCAACGGCACCATCCTGGCGACCCACGCCGACCGCAAGGAACTGTTCCTGGCCGCCGGCCGCATGGCCGTGGAGTTGTGCCGCCGCTGGTACCAGGAGGAGGACGCGACCGCCCTGCCCCGCGGCATCGCCACCTTCGAGGCGTTCGAGAACGCCATGACGCTGGACATCGCCATGGGCGGCTCGACCAACACGGTGCTGCACCTGCTGGCCGCCGCGCAGGAGGGTCAGGTGCCCTTCACCATGGCCGACATCGACCGGCTGTCGCGCCGCGTGCCGAACGTCTGCAAGGTCGCCCCGGCGGTGTCCGACGTCCACATCGAGGACGTGCACAAGGCCGGCGGCATCTTCGGCATCCTGGGCGAACTCGACCGCGCCGGCCTGCTGAACCGCGAGGTCGCCACCGTCCACGCCAAGACGCTGGGCGATGCGCTGAACCGCTGGGACGTCAAGCGCACCCAGGACGAGGGCGTGCACACCATGTACAAGGCCGCCCCCGGCGGCATCCCGACCACCATCGCCTTCAGCCAGGAGAAGCGCTGGCCCGAACTGGACCTCGACCGCGACAAGGGCGTCATCCGCTCCGTCGAGAGCGCCTTCAGCAAGGACGGCGGTCTCGCCGTGCTGTTCGGCAACATCGCGGAGAAGGGCTGCATCGTGAAGACGGCGGGCGTGGACGCCTCCAACCTCGTCTTCGCCGGCCCGGCCCGCGTGTTCGAGAGCCAGGACGCGGCGGTGGAGGCCATCCTGGGCGACAAGGTTCAGGCGGGCGACGTGGTGGTCATCCGCTACGAAGGCCCGCGCGGCGGCCCCGGCATGCAGGAGATGCTGTACCCGACCAGCTACCTGAAGTCGAAGGGGCTGGGCAAGGCTTGCGCGCTGGTCACCGACGGGCGCTTCTCCGGCGGCACCTCCGGCCTGTCGATCGGCCACGCCTCGCCGGAGGCGGCGCAGGGCGGCGCCATCGGCCTCGTCCGGGACGGCGACCGGATCGAGATCGACATCCCCAACCGCAAGATCGACCTCGCGGTGCCGGACGAGGAGCTTCAGCGCCGCCGCGACGCGGAGAACGCCAAGGGCGCCGACGCCTGGAAGCCGGCCAACCGCAACCGCATCGTCTCCCCGGCGCTCCGCGCCTATGCGGCCCTGACCACCAGCGCCGACCGCGGCGCGGTCCGCGACGTGTCGCAGGTGGAAGGCATCGCCGTGAAGCGCTGACCCGTCGCCGGGTGCGATCGAGCCGAGGCAACGAACGGCGCCGCGTCGATCCGCGGCGCCGTTCGGCTTTCGGGAACGCGGCGGCCTACCGGGCGGGACTGTTTCCACCACGCCGGCACGGTCCCGTGCGCCTTTGCCGCCCGACTGAACAACGCTTGGAAGATCGAACTTTATTTATGGCGCCCCCGCATAAAAAGCTGTGCGTTTGCATACGAATATCCATATCGTAGGCGCTCTTCCCCGCGGACGGCGGCGCCCGTCCGTCGTTTCCAGAACGGACAACCGCCGCATATGACTCTCGCCAAGCTCTCCCGGTTGCGCGGGCACAGGGGCCTGGGTTTCATGTTCGGATTGGCGGCCTTCGTGGCCGCCCTGGTGGTGCGCCTCGCGCTGGACAACCGGCTGCCCGCGGGCTTTCCCTTCCTGACCTTCTTCCCCGCGGTGATCGTCACCACCTTCCTGGCCGGTCTCTGGCCGGGCATCCTGACGGCGCTGCTGAGCGGGCTGGCCTCCTGGTACTTCTTCCTGGGCGACGGCCAGTCGCTGACGCTGACGCCGGGCGGCGCGCTGGCGCTGGGCTTCTTCGGGCTGGTGGTGGCGGTGGACATCGCCGTGATCCACATCATGACCGTGGCGCTGGAGCGTCTGGCGGAGGAGCGCAACCGCAGCGCCCGCCTGACGCACCAGACCCAGGTGATGTTCAGCGAGCTTCAGCACCGCGTCTCGAACAACCTTCAGCTCGCCTCCTCGCTGATCACGATCCAGAAATCCAAGGTGAAGGACCCCGACGCCCACCGCGCGCTGGAGGAGGCCGCGGGCCGGCTGTCCACCCTGGGCCGTCTGCACCGCCGGCTGCACGCCCCGCACGACGGCCCGATGGACATGGAGCCGTTCCTGCGCGAGCTGTGCGAGGACATCCTGAAGACCTCCGGGGCGGAGCGGATCGGCTGCACCGTCAGCGCCACCCGATCCGACCTGCCGCCGGACACCCTGATCCCGCTGGCGCTGATCCTGACCGAGCTGGTCAGCAACGCGCTGGAGCACGGGTTTCCCGATGGGCAGGCCGGACGGATCACCGTCGATCTGCGGGCCGGCGGCGGCGGTCTGGTCCTGACGGTGCGCGACGACGGCGCCGGCCTTCCCGACGGCTTCGCCCTGACCCGCCCGTCCAGCCTCGGCCTTCAGATCGTCACCTCGCTGGCCGCCCAGATCGGCGGGACCTTCAGCATGACCGGCTCCCCGGGCCGGGGCACCGAGGCCCGTCTGATGCTTCCCCCGCCCGCGGCGGCGTGAGAGCGCCGGTGGACAGGGGCGCGCCATTCCGGCAAAAGTCCCCGCCATGCCCATCCTGCCCACATCTTCCGCTGCCGCGCCTCCGGCATCCACGAAGGCGCGGCGCGTCGGCGCCATCGACGTGGCGCGCGGCGCGGCTCTGCTCGCCATGGCCCTGTATCACGGGTCCTGGGACCTGAATCATCTCGGTCTGGCCGATTTCGACCTGTTCGGCGATCCGTTGTGGCTGGCCGCGCGCACCGGCATCCTCGGCGCCTTTCTGATCCTGTCGGGGCTCAGCCTTGTCCTGGCGGCGGAGGGCGGGATCGACCGGACCCGCTTCCTGCGGCGCTTCGCCCTTCTGGTCCTGGCGGCCGGCGGCGTCTCGGCGGTGTCGGTGGCGATGTTTCCGGACAGCCCGATCGTCTTCGGCGTGCTGCACCATATGGCGGTGGCGAGCCTCCTCGGCCTAGCTCTGCTGCGGCTTCCCTGGGCGGTGCTTCTGCTGCTGGGGGCGGCGACGATCGCGGTGGGAAAGACGGTCGCCCTGCCCCTGTTCGACGAGCCCTGGCTGCGCTGGATCGGGTTGATGACCTTCGAGCCGGAGTCGAACGACTATGTGCCGCTGTTCCCCTGGTTCGGCGGCTTCCTGTTCGGGATGGCCCTGGGGCGCCTGTGGCGGCCCGGCCCGGCGGCGGTTCCGGGCGGAACGGCGGGGCGCTGGTTCGCCTGGGCCGGACGGCACAGCCTGGCGGTCTATCTGCTGCACCAGCCCGTGCTGTTCGGCCTGCTGTCGCTGCTGGCCATGGGGATCGGTGCCGATCCGGCGGACGTGCGCAGCTTCCAAACCTCCTGCGTGGCGACCTGCACCGCCGGTGGCGGCGAGGCGGCGCGCTGCACGACAACCTGTCGCTGCGTGTCCGACGACCTCAACCGCACCGGCCTGTGGTCCGACTTCATCAACGACCGCCTGACCGCCGACAGCGCACGCAAGGTGGACGGGGTCATACAGACCTGCGGCAACCGGTAACCGGCGGGGCGCGGAGCGTTCTGCCCGGCCCGACGCCGGTTCATCCGTGTGGAGCGCACATGGAAGCGGCGGCTTGCCCCGCAACGCATCGGCGCCCCATGACAGAACGCCGTTATCGTGTGAAAGTAGAGTCCGGCATCACCTCGCTCGGCGCGGAAGAGGTGTGCCTGCGAATGTTCGCGTAAGGTTGCCGCAATGAGCCTCGCCCCCCTCCGAATCGCCACTCACCCCGACATCATTCCGGCTTTGCGGCGGCAGTCGGAGGCGCTTCTTACCGTCTACGACGAGCAGGCGCGGCTGGCCTCCATTTTCGCTTCGCAGCAAGGGTGGTTGCTCGCGATGGCTGCGCTTGCGGTTTATTTTCGCAAGCAGCGGCAAAATGAAGGAAAGACAGTAGGCATCACGGTAAAAGAGTTCCGAGAATTCGTTGAACTTCATAAAATCACGAGCAGGAACACAGCGGAAACCTTCCTCAAGCAAATGCTCCACTACGGTTTCAGCGTTCCTGTCGCTTCTCAGGATCGGCGGGCCCGTCCGGCGGCCCCCGCCGAGCAGACGATCGCCGCCATCACCCGGTGGATCGACATCCATCTCTCGACGCTGGACGCCCTCGACGGTGGCAACCGTGTCGGCGCGATTTCGGGAGACACGACGCTCCTCGGCCGCCTCCAGCCGGCGATCACCGACAGGCTGCTGATCAACACGGCCATTCGGGAACCCACACCCGCATTCGCGATTTTCACCTGGTTGAACCAGGGCGGCCTTTTGATGGAGCAGTTGTTCTGCGGATTGCAGGAAACGCTTCCCGACGGACGAATCATGACGAACATCGTCTCGATCCGTCTGTTGGCTTCCTTGCTCAAGCTGTCCCGCAGCCATCTTCACCGCAAGTTGCAGGAAGCCGAAGCGACCGGCAGTCTGGGCTGGAGCGGGGCGCGCGGCCAATCCCCCATGTGGATATCGGACAGCTTCCTTGGCGAGATGGTGGCCTACCAAGCAAACAAGCTCGCCATTTTCGACGCCACCTTGAGCGTCGAGATGATGTGATGGACGGCCCTTTTCCCGAATACCGGTCATCGCCCTGGAGTGGCCCCGGCCCGGTGGACGCCATCTGACTTGCGCGGGAGGGCTGACTTGCGCGGGAGGGCCGCGCCCCGCCGCCGGGTGGTTTCGGCTGGCTGGGGCGCGGGCTCGTTCAGGCTCTGCGCTTTCCCACCGTGTCGGCCACATAGGCGTCGCGGTGCCCCATCGGCTTCGGCCCGCGCCCGTCCTCTTCGGTCGTGTCCCGAGCGGTCTGGTGCTCGATCTCCGCGTTCAGTTCCGCCCCCATCAGGATCACGTAGGAGGTCAGGTTGAACCAGAGCAACAGCACCACGCCCGCTCCGACCGACCCGTAGGTCTGGTTGTAGCTTCCAAAGTTCGAGACGTAGACGGAGAAGCCCACCGACGCGATGACCCAAAGCGCCGTCGCGATGGCCGATCCCCAGGTGACCCAGCGCCATTTCGGCTCCCGCCGGTCCGGGCCGTAGCGGTAGAGCGCGGCGAGCCCCAGCATGATCGCCCCCGCCAGGATGGGCCAGCGCGCGAGGCTGGCGACCCAGGCGATGGGGGTATCCCTCAATCCCAGGAGATTGATCGCCGCCGGAACCGCCACGATCAACGCCAGCGTCACGATGATGAACAGCAGCCCGGCCAGCGTCAGCGTCAGCGACAGCACGGCGAGCCAGAGGAAGCTGCGCCGCTCCTCCTCCCCATAGGCGATGTTCAGCGCGGTGATCAGGGAGTTGGTGCCGCGTGACGCGCTCCACAGGGTCAGGAGAAGGCCGAACAGGACGCCGAAGCCCAACCCCTCCTGGGGCGCCGACGCCACGTTGCGCGCCTGATCGCGCAGCACGTTCAGCGCCTCCGGCGGCAGCAGCCCGGCCAGTTGGCTGACCTGCTGCTCCACGCCCGCCGGGTCGAAAACGAGGCCGTAAATGGAGACCAGCGCGGCGATGGCCGGGAAGATGGCGAACAGCGCGTAATAGGCCACCCCCGCCGCCACGATGGAAATGTTGTCCTTTCCCTGCTCCTCCCAGGTGCGCCAGAGGATGTCCTTCCAGCCCGCCTTCGGGATGTCCGATGGCCGGACGGCGGACCGGCCCCGCCCTCCTCCCATTTCGACGCGCGGATAGCGGTTGCGGTGACGGCGGCTCAGCCCCAGCATGCCGGCCCCCTCACGCGACCGCTTCGCGCAACGCGCCGACGCGGTGGCGAACCGTTTCGATCTCGTGGAAATGGGCGCCGACGATCACCGTCAACTCCTCCGGCAGGTCGTCGTGAAGGCTGTTGCGGAACAGCCCCAACGTGCCGTCCACGCCGCTTTCCAGACCGCGGAGAAGCCCGCCGCGCGACCGGACCCCGCCCAGCTCAACGTCCAGATCCCGCCAGACCGCGTGCACCGGCACCTGCGGATTCCGGTCGCCGCCGCGGCGCACCAGCTCCGCCTCCAGGGCGGCGGCGCTGCGGTCGAACTGGGTGGCGACCTGGGTCAGCCGCGGCGTCAGGTCCGGATCGTCCAGCACCATGTCGGCCTGCCGGAACCCGGTGGCGCCCTGGCGGCAGGCGGCGACCAGAACGCCCAGCACGTCCTGGACCGTCCCGTCGGCGGCGTCCCCCGCACGGCTTCGCGACGGCATCCGCCCGGCGTCCTCCGGCGTGCGCGACACGGTCCAGGCGAACCACAGGGCGCCCACCGCCATCACGGCCAACGGCCAGGGGTTGGAACGGATGGCGCGGGCGACGCGCGTCGGGTTGCCCTCGACCACGTCGCGCACCACCTCGACGACGCCGCCCGACATCTGGCCGGGCGACAGGCGGAACTCGATCTCGTCGAGCACTGCGTCCATGCGGCCGCGGATGGCGTGGATGTCCTGTTCGATCTCGTCCGGCCCCCGCCGCCCGCCCCGCTGCGAAGCGGAGGTGTCCGGTGCGGGTGTGGTGGCTGCTGTGGTGGTTGCTGTGGCGCCCGCCGCGACGCCGCGCATGGTGTCGGCATACGGATCGGTTGCTCGGTTCATGCCGGCGACTCCCCCTCTTGACGCTGCCGCCAAGCAACACCGGCGAAAGGCAGAAGGTTCCGGAACGCACCGCCGGAGTGACGCGGAGGGAAACAGGCGCCTGAAGGGCGTCACAGCCGGATCAGGACCACGCCCAGGATCAGGGAGGCCGCGCCGGCCAGCCGGGTTGGGCTCACCGGGTGATGGGACAGGCCGAACAGGCCGAAATGGTCGAAGGCGAGCGAGCCGAGCATCTGGCCGACCACGATCAGGGCCAGAACCGTCGCGGCGCCCAGGCGGGGAACCATCAGGATGGCGGTTCCGATGAACAGCGCGCCGAACATCCCCCCGGTCCACGACATCCACGAACCGGCACCGCCCGCCCCAACCGCGCCCGCCATGTCGGCCAGACGGGGCCCCGGGCTGGACAGGGCCACCGCCAGCATCGCCACCATGCCGACGAAATAGCTGACGAACCCCGCCCACCAGGGCGACCCGAGTTCGGCCCGCAGATTGGCGTTCAACACCTGCTGCAAGGCGACGCTCACCCCGGCGCCGACCACCAGGAAGTAAGAGACTGCGGACATTGCGGCTGACATGGCATGCTCCCGAGACTTGCGTGGGCGCGCCCTCGGACCCCGGTCCTCGCGGCGCTCTCGGGCGGATGGGTAGCAGCCGGTGCGGCAGCGGTCTGGTACGGATGTGACCTACCCGGTGCGGTAACGGCCCGGCGTCACGCCGAAGGCACGCCGGAAGCAGCGGCCCAGGTGGCTCTGGTCGGCGAAGCCGGTGTCCGCGGCGACCGCCGCGATGGGCTCGCCCGCACGGAGCAGCCGCCGCGCGTCGTTCAGCCTCTCCAGCAGCCGGAACGCGTGGGGCGGCACGCCGTGGCACCGGCGGAACCGGCGGGAAAAGCCCTCGCGGCTCATGCCCGCGCGCCGCGCCGCCGCGCCGACGGTTTCCCACGGCTCGCCGCCCACCGCAGGCTCCGCCACAGCAGGCCCCGCACCGCTCCCGATGGAGAGACGATGATCCTCGGCGATGAGCGCAAGGTCGGCCCATCCCATCCCGCCCGTCCTCCGCCAATGCCGGGCCAGACCGGACATCATGTCGCCCGCCGCATAGGCCCCGGGCGGGGCGTAAATGTTTATGCAGACGACCTCAGACGGCTCGCACAGGGAGCGGTGGGGCGTTCCCGCGGGAATGTGCACGCCCTGCCCGGAAGCGGCCTCGCAACGCTCGTCCCCGATGACGAAGCGCCGCCGCCCGGCAAGGACGAAGGTCAACTGGTCCTCCCGGTGGAAATGCACCGGCAAGGCCACATCGAGGCCGCGAACCGTTCCAAGCTCGACGATGCCGCTCCCCGCCGGGCGCCAGTAGTCCCAGACGCGGTGCGGGCGCAGGCCGGGATTCGGCGGAAACGGAAACGGCGTCATGATGGCGGTCCTCCCAGCCGGTCGGGTGCCGGCGGCCCCCGGGTTGCGATTTTCGCACGGCACCGATCAGGACTCCATCGCATCGCGCATCCTGTGGCATAAGAGCCCCGCAACGCCACAGGAACCAAGCCGCACATGATCCGCTTCGACAACATCAGCAAGCAGAATGGTCACCGAATCCTCTTCCTCGAAGCATCGGCGGCGTTGAACAGGGGCGAAAAGATCGGACTCGTCGGACCCAACGGGGCGGGCAAGACGACGCTGTTCCGCATGATCACCGGCGAGGATTTGCCGGACACCGGTCAGGTGGCGATCGAGAAGCAGGTGACGATCGGCTACTTCAACCAGGACGTCGGCGAGATGTCGGGCCGCTCCGCGGTTGCGGAGGTCATGGACGGCGCCGGCCCGGTCAGCACCGTGGCCGCGGAGCTGGCGGAGCTGGAGGCGGCCATGGCCGACCCCGACCGCGCCGACGAGATGGACGCCATCATCGAGCGCTACGGCGAGGTGCAGGCCCGCTTCGACGAGCTGGGCGGCTACGAGCTGGAGGGCAAGGCGCGCGAGGTGCTCGCCGGCCTCAGCTTCAGCCAGGAAATGATGGAGATGGACGTCGGCATGCTGTCCGGCGGCTGGAAGATGCGCGTGGCGCTTGCCCGCATCCTGCTGATGCGGCCCGAGGTCATGCTGCTCGACGAGCCGAGCAACCATCTGGACATCGAAAGCCTGATCTGGCTGGAAGGCTTCCTGAAGGGCTTCGAGGGCGCCCTGCTGATGACCTCGCACGACCGCGAGTTCATGAACCGGATCGTCACCAAGATCATCGAGATCGACAGCGGGTCGCTGACCAGCTACTCCGGCGACTACACCTTCTACGAGCGGCAGCGGGCGCTGCGCGAGAAACAGCAGGAGGCGCAGTTCGAGCGCCAGCAGGCCATGCTGGCGAAGGAGCTGAAGTTCATCGAGCGCTTCAAGGCCCGCGCCTCGCACGCCAGCCAGGTCCAGAGCCGGGTCAAGAAGCTCGACAAGATCGAGCGGTTCGAGCCGCCCAAGCGCCGCCAGCTCGTCACCTTCGACTTCCCGCCGGCCCCGCGCTCCGGCGACGACGTCGCGGTGCTGAAGAACGTGCACAAGGGCTACGGCAGCCGGACCATCTATGAGGGGCTGGACCTGACGATCCGCCGCAAGGAGCGCTGGTGCGTCATGGGCGTCAACGGCGCCGGCAAATCAACGCTGCTGAAGCTGGTGGCGGGCGCGACCGAGCCGGACTCCGGGACCGTCGCGGTCGGCGGCAGCGTGCGGATGGGCTATTTCTCCCAGCACGCCATGGACCTGCTGGACGGCGACAAGACGATCTTCGAATCGCTGGAGGCGTCCTTCCCGCAGGCCAGCCAGGGATCGCTGCGCGCATTGGCCGGCTGTTTCGGCTTCTCCGGCGACGATGTGGAGAAGAAGTGCCGCGTCCTGTCCGGCGGCGAGAAGGCCCGGCTGGTCATGGCGACCATGCTGTTCAACCCGCCGAACTTCCTGGTGCTGGACGAGCCGACCAACCACCTCGACCTCGACACCAAGCAGATGCTGATCGCGGCGCTGGGCGCCTATGAGGGCACCATGCTGTTCGTGTCGCACGACCGGCATTTCCTGGCGGCCTTGTCCAACCGGGTGCTGGAGCTGACGCCGGAGGGCATTCACCAGTACGGCGGCGGCTACACCGAGTATGTGGCGAGCACCGGGCAGGAGGCGCCGGGGATTCATTGAAAACCGCTCCCTCCCCCCTGCCCCTGTCCACCAGTCCGCTTGACGGCGGCACCGGCTTCTGGCCCGATCACCGAAACGACCGGCAGGGTCACGGAACAGGGACAGGGAGCATTCGATGACGGATCGGTACGACGTCGTGATCGTCGGTGGCGGTGTGATGGGCTGCGCGGTCGCCTATTTCCTGGCGAGCGACCCCGGTTTCGGCGGCAGCGTGGCGGTGGTGGAGCGGGATTCGACCTATCAGCGCGCCTCCTCCGCCCTGTCGGCCAGTTCGATCCGGCAGCAGTTCTCGACCCCGGCGAACATCGCCCTGTCGCAGTTCGGCCTGTCCTTCATCCGCAACGCGGCCGGGCATCTGTCGGTGGACGGCGACCCGGTGGATCTCGGGCTGCGGGAGCCGGGTTATCTCTATCTGGCGACCGGGGCGGGGGAGGACATCCTCCGCCGGAACAACGCCATCCAAACCTCCTGCGGGGCCGACGTGGCGCTGCTGTCGCCGGAGGAGCTGACCGCCCGCTTCCCCTGGCTGTCGGTGGGGGGGATCGCGCTCGGCTCGCTGGGCCTGTCCGGGGAAGGCTGGTTCGACGGCTACAGCCTGATGCAGGCGTTCCGCCGCAAGGCCAAGGCGCTGGGCGTCACCATGATCGCGGGCGAGGTGGCGGGCATCGACACCGCCGCCGGCAAGGTCGCCGCGGTGCGGCTGGCCGACGGGCGGCGGCTGTCCTGCGGGGTGGCGGTCAACGCCGCCGGGCCGCAGGCGCGCCGCGTCGCCACCATGGCCGGGGTGGAGCTGCCGGTATCGGCGCGCAAGCGCTGCGTCTTCGTGTTCGACTGCCGCGAGGAGCTTCCCGGCTGCCCGCTGGTCATCGACCCGTCCGGCGTGTGGTTCCGGCCCGAGGGCAAGCAATTCATCTGCGGCGCCCCGCCGCCCGCCGACCGCGATCCCGACACCGACGACCTGACGGTGGAGCACGACCTGTTCGAGGAGATGATGTGGCCGGCGCTGGCCGAGCGCGTCCCCGTTTTCGAGGCGATCAAGGTCACCAACGCCTGGGCCGGCTTCTACGAATACAACGAGATCGACCAGAACGCCGTCATCGGGCCCCACCCGGACCTCCGCAACTTCCTGTTCTGCAACGGCTTCAGCGGCCACGGGCTGCAACAGGCGCCGGGCGCCGGGCGGGGGCTGGCGGAGCTGATCACGACCGGCGCCTACCGCAGCCTGGACCTCTCGGCCTTCGCCTATGACCGTCTGGTGGAGAACCGCCCCCTGCTGGAAACCAACGTGATCTGATGGAACGGGCGCAGGCCCGGCCGGTTGATGGGGTGACCATTCCGAACGGAGCATGAGGCCCCGCGATGAAGCAGCCCCACACCGAGGAAACCGTCAAGCACACCGACGGCCAGCAGAACACCGGCAACCACAAGAAGCCCGAAGCCCCCGACGCCAAGGGCGCCGACCGCTTCGGCGGCACCCGCAAGGGCGCGGAGAATGTGGAGCCCACCAAGGACTGACGGGCGCCGGTGGGGCTTGCACCGGTGGGGGAGGACGTGCCACATCCCCCGGCACGTCCTTCCCTCGTCTTCAGGCCGGGTGCCCCTCCCATGGCCCACGCCATGTTCAAACGTTACAAGATCCTGTTCACACGTCCCCTGCCCGGCCTGCGTCCGGGCCGGCCCGAGCGCGACGCCATGGTGGAACGGGTCAAGCGCTTCGCCAGCCAGAACGGCATGGCCGGCGATCTGCACGCGATATCCCCCAACGCGGGCTTCGGCATCCTGGAAATCCAGTGCACGGACAAGCTGGCCCGCCGGCTGAGCGACCTTTCCGAGGTGGAGTCCGTGCTGGAGGCGTAAGCCGCCGCGGTTCGCGGGCTCAGGGCGTCTGCACGGTGAACTGACCCGGCACCACGATCTGGATCACCCCGCCCCAATTGCACATCAGCTTGCTGGTGGAGGTCAGGGCCGGCATGTTGCCGACCATCACGGTCGGGGCGCCGGGCACCCAGGGGGCGACGGTGCAGGGAACGCAGGGCTGCGGCTTGACCACGCCCGGCGGCGGCACCGGGATCATCGAGGCCACCACGGGGTTGGCCGGGCTGGTGCACACGCCGAAGGGCGGGATGTTCATGATCGGCTTGTTGTCCATGATGTTTGCCATGGGCGGCCCGCCGGCCATCGTCCGGTTCATCGGCAGCACCACCAGCGCGGACGGCGCCGCCCCGAAGCTGCAGGTCATCATGGCCCCCGCGCACACCGCCTGACTCATCGCGTCCCTCCCTTCCGAAACGGCCCGTCCTCGAACGATACCGGGGAAGAGTGGGCGCCCCCGCCGGTCCGCGGCAAGCAGGCCCTGGACCGGAATGGTCCGAATTCGCTTCAGCCCGGCGGAGACGGACCGAAACCGTCGAACAGGCCCGGCTCCGCCTCGGTCTCCGGGTCGAGCAGGTCGGTGCAGCCGACGCCGATCAGCCGGATCGAGCGCCCGTCCGGCTCGGCGTCCAGCATCTCGCAGCCGGTCTGCCAGATCAGCCCCGCCGACCGCGCCGGCGGATCGACCCGGCGGGAGCGGGTGACGGTCTGGAAATCGGCGGTCTTCATCTTCAGCACGACGCTTCGCCCCCTCAAGCCCGCGGCGGACAGGCGGCGGGCCACCGTTTCGGCCAGCGGGCGCAGCGCGTCCTTCAGCGCGGCCTTGTCGGCGGTTTCCCAGTCGAAGGTGGTTTCGGCGGAAATGCTCTTGCTGGGCGATTCCGGCTCCACCCGGCGGTCGTCCTGGCCGCGGGCGAAGCGGTGCAGCAGGCGGCCCATCTTGCCGTGGCGGCGCACGAGGTCGATTTCCGTCCAGCCGCGCAGGTCGCCCACCGTGCGGATGCCGTCCGATTGCAGCTTGCGCTGGAGCACCGGCCCGACGCCCCACAGGATCGACACCGGCTTGGGCGCCAGGAAATCCAGCGCCTGCCCCCGCCCGATCACCGAGAATCCGCGGGGCTTCTCCAGGTCGGAGGCGATCTTGGCGAACAGCTTGTTGTAGCTGAGCCCGACCGAGGCGGTGATGCCCAGTTGGCTCTCGAAGCGGCGGACCAGTTCGACCAGCGCCTGGGCCGGGCTGATGCTCAGCCGCTCTCCCACGCCGGACAGGTCGAGGAAGGCCTCGTCGATGGACAGCGGCTCCACCAGCGGGGTGAAGGCGTGCATCAACTCCCGCGCCTGCCGGCCCACCGCCTTGTACTTCGCCATGTCGGGCCGCAGCACCACGGCGTCCGGGCACGCCTCCATCGCCTGCCAGATCGGCATGGCGGAGCGCACCCCGGCCATCCGCGCAACGTAGCAGCAGGCCGCCACCACCCCGCGCCGGTCGCCGCCGATGATCAGCGGGCGGCTGACCAGCTCGGGCCGGTCGCGCTTTTCCACCGTGGCGTAGAAGGCGTCGCAGTCGATGTGGCCGATGGCGAGGCCGTGCAGCTCCTCATGCCGGACCAGCCGCCGGCTGCCGCATTTCGGGCAGCGCGGCTCGGTGCCGCGCAGCGCCGCCGCACAGTCGCGGCATAGGGCCTTGCAATCGTCGAACACAGCCATGGCCGCAGTCTAGCAGCCGCGCGCCCGCGGCGGGGAAGGAATGTTCACGCCCCGTTCCAAATTTCCGCTCAGAACCGGAAGCCCCGGTTCAGCAGCCAGCCGAGCGGGCCGGTGAACACCAGGGGCCGGTCCTGCACCAGAAGGCACAGGCACTCCCCGTCCGCGTCGGCCACGGCGTGGTGCGGCGTGCCGGTGTCGTAGGACGCCACGTCGCCGACGCGGTAGGCCCCGAACTCGTCGGAGAAGCCGCCCGTCATCACCAGCAGCATTTCGCTGTCGGTGTGGCGGTGGGCCGGCACCCGCGCCCGCGGCGCCATGCGCAGCAGGCAGGCCGAGGCCGTCCCCGCGCCGATGGCCCAGGTGGAGAGATGGACGCCCGGCACGACCCGCACCCAGTCCAGCGCCTCCGGCTCCGCCCCGATGGCGCGGCGCAGCGGGCCGGGAAACAGGCCCCCGGACGACGGGGCCGGAGCGGGCGGCGGCGAAGCGGCCGCCTCGCCCAGCCGGGTCATGAGAGCGCCGAACAGGGCGTCGGACACCGGCTCCGGCGGCAGATCCTCCAGCAGCACGCCGCCGCAAGCTTCCATCTCCGCGACCTGCGCCCGGCACGCCGGGCAATAGGCAAGGTGCGAGGCGACCAGCAGCGCCTGCACCTCGTGAAGGCTGCCGGCGGCGTAATCGAGAAGCCGTTCGGGGGCGGGATGATGGGCCGGCACGGTCACTCTCCCTCCCCGAAGGCCCGGCGCAAACGGACCAGGGCCAGCCGCAGGCGGGTCTTCACCGTTCCCAGAGGGATGCCGCGCTCGGCGGAGATCTCCGCATGAACCTTGTCCTCGTAATAGGCGAGCCGAAGCACGTCGGCCTGCTCCGGCGGCAGGCTGCCGATCACCGTGCGCAGGCGGAAGGCCGTCTCGGCGGCCTCGAACCGGTGATCGGGCGGCAGTTCCTCCCCGGCGTCCGGCACGAAGTCGCCGGGCTGAAGCTCGGGCCGGCGCTCCTGCCGGACGCGGTCGATGCGGCGGTTGCGGGCGATGGTGTAGATCCAGGTGGCGGCGCTGGCCAGCGAAGGGTCGAAGCGGTCCGCGCGCAGCCACACCGCCATCATCACGTCCTGGACCAGCTCCTCCGCCGCGCTGCTGTCGGCGCCCAGCCGGCGCACATAGGCTTTGATCCGCGGCGCGAAATGGTCGAACAGCGCGCGGAAGGCGGCCGGATCGCGGTCGCGCGCGACGGCAAGCAGAAGTTGCTCATGGTCCGGCATGGTCGGGTCGTTCGGATCGGCCTTCGGCAGCATGCCAGTACGGAGTTCCGGGGCGGTCGGTCTGCCGGTCGGTCGGCGTCGTCCCGCACCATACAACAGCGTGGCCGGCGGCACACGGCGTAATTCGGCGCGGGGCCGCCGTGCGCTGCGGGCCGGGCGTCGCCCAACTGGATTCCCTGGTGCGGCACCCCCACTTGATGATAGGTCCGCACCTGTGACCCATCCTCCCGACGCCAAGAAGGAAGAAGGCATGAGCCTCGAACCGAACTTCGAACATCTGCGGGCCAGGGCTGTGGAATCGCTGTTCCATCATCTGGCGGACGCCTGCGTCGGGCTGATCGTGGTGGACCGGGACGCGCGCATCGCCTGGATCGGCGACCGCTATTTGGAGTTGCTCGGCTATTCCGGCAACCCGGACGACGCGCTGGGCCGCCCGGTGGAGGAGGTCATCCCCAACAGCCAGATGCGCCACGTGGTGGAAAGCGGGCAGTCCATGCTGCTCGACCTCATGGACATCAAGGAACGGACCATCGTGGTGACCCGCCTGCCGCTGCGCGAGGACGACGGGACGCTGATCGGGGCCATCGGCTTCGCCCTGTTCGACCGGGCCGACCGGCTGCGCCCGCTGATGTCGAAGTACCAGAAGCTCCAGGAGGAGCTGCACCGCACCCGGCAGGAGCTGGCGCAGGAGCGGCGGGCGAAATACTCCCTGTCGCAGATGATCGGCAACAGCGACCCCATGCGCGAGGTGAAGCGTCTGGCCCGCCGCGCCGCGCAGCTCGACAGCACCGTCCTGCTGCTGGGCGAGACCGGCACCGGCAAGGAGCTTCTGGCCCACGGCATCCACGCCGCCAGCCCGCGCGCCGGGGCGCCCTTCGTCGGGGTGAACGTCGCGGCGATCCCGGAAAACCTTCTGGAGTCGGAGCTGTTCGGCGTCGCCCCCGGCGCCTACACCGGCGCCGACCGCAAGATGCGCGAGGGCAAGTTCCAGCTTGCCGACGGCGGCACCCTGTTCCTGGACGAGATCGGGGACATGCCGCTGCCGCTCCAGGCCAAGCTGCTGCGTGTGCTTCAGGAGCGTGAGTTCGAGGCGGTCGGCTCCAACAAGGTGGTCCGGGTCGATCTGCGAATCATCGCGGCGACCAGCCGCGACCTCGACGCCCTGGTCCGCGAGCGGCAGTTCCGCGCCGATCTCTATTACCGGCTGAACGTGGTTCCGATCACCCTGCCGCCGCTGCGCGACCGGACGGAGGACATCGGCAGCATCGCCGACCGCATCCTGGACGATCTGGCCTTCACCGCCGCCGCCCCGTCGCGGGAGCTGACCGCCGGGGCCATCGCCGTGCTGGAGGATTACGACTGGCCGGGCAACGTGCGCGAGCTGCGCAACGTGCTGGAGCGGGTGTCGGCCATGACCGACGATCCGGCCCTGACCCGCGACCACATCCGCGCAGCGCTTCCCCGCACGGCGGGTCCGGCGGCGGGTGGCGACGTTCCGCTCCGCTCCGCGGAGGGCGGCACCCGCCCGTTGAGCGACGTGTTGAAGGACACGGAACGCGCGGCCATCGTCGGCGCCCTGTCCCGCACGGGCGGGGTGAAGGCGAAGGCCGCCAAACTTTTGGGGATTTCGCGGGCGTCGCTCTATGAGCGGATGGAGGCGCTGGGCATCAAGGAGGATGCGCAGGGGGCGGTGTAGGACCCCCTCTCCCCAGAGGGGAGAGGGGAACTTCAGACGCTCAATGCGCGCCGTGGAAGGTGCGGCTGATGACGTCCATCTGCTGCTCGCGGGTCAGCTTGATGAAGTTCACCGCGTAGCCCGACACCCGGATGGTGAGCTGCGGGTACAGCTCCGGATGGTCCATGGCGTGCAGCAGCGTCTCGCGGTCGAAGACGTTCACGTTGATGTGGTGGCCGCCCTGGCCGAAATAGCCGTCCAGCATGCCCACCAGATTGTCCACCCGCTCACCCTCGGTCGGCCCCAGCGCGCCGGGGACGATGGTGAAGGTGTAGCTGATGCCGTCCTGGGCGTGGGCGTAGGGCAGCTTCGCCACCGACGCCATCGAGGCGATGGCCCCCTTGCGGTCGCGCCCGTGCATCGGGTTGGCCCCCGGTGCGAAGGGCTGGCCGGCCTTGCGCCCGTCCGGCGTGTTGCCGGTCTTCTTGCCATAGACCACGTTGGAGGTGATCGTCAGCACCGACTGCGTCGGCACCGCGTCGCGGTAAGCCTTCTGCTTGCGCAGCAGGCCCATGAAGGTTTCCACCAGCCACACCGCGATGGAGTCCACCCGGTCGTCGTTGTTGCCGAAGGCCGGATAGTCGCCCTCGATCACGAAGTCGGTGGCAAGCCCGCGCTCGTCGCGCACCACCTTGACGGTGGCGTGCTTGATCGCCGACAGGCTGTCCGCGACCACGCTGAGGCCGGCGATGCCGCAGGCCATGGTGCGCAGCACGTCGCGGTCGTGCAGCGCCATCTCCAGCCGCTCGTACATGTACTTGTCGTGCATGAAGTGGATGGCGTTCAGCGTGTTCATGTAGGCGCGCGCCAGCCATTCCATCATCGGCAGCAGCCGCGCCACCACCGCGTCATGGTCCAGCACGTCGCCGGTCAGCGGCGCGAAGGCCGGGCCGACCTGCTCGCCGGACACCTCGTCGCGCCCGCCGTTGATGGCGTAGAGCAGCGTCTTGGCGAGGTTGGCGCGGGCGCCGAAGAACTGCATCTGCTTGCCGATCCGCATGGCCGAGACGCAGCAGGCGATGCCGTAGTCGTCGCCCCAGTAGGGCCGCATCAGGTCGTCGTTCTCGTACTGGACCGAGCAGGTCTTGATCGAGGTCTCGGCGCAGAATTTCTTGAAGCCCTCCGGCAGGCTCTCCGACCACAGCACGGTCAGGTTCGGCTCCGGCGCCGGGCCGAGGTTCTGGAGCGTGTGCAGCATGCGGAAGCTGCCCTTGGTCACCAGCGTGCGCCCGTCGAGCGCCATGCCGCCGATGCATTCGGTCACCCAGGTCGGGTCGCCGGAGAAGAGCTGGTCGTATTCCGGCGTGCGCAGGAAGCGCACCATCCGCAGCTTGATCACGAACTGGTCGATCAGTTCCTGCGCGCCCGCCTCGTCCAGGCGGCCTTCGCGCAGGTCGCGGTCGATGTAGACGTCGAGGAAGCTCGACACGCGGCCCAGCGACATGGCCGCCCCGTTGGCCTCCTTCACCGCCGCCAGATAGGCGAGGTAGGTCCACTGCACCGCCTCGAAGGCCGTGGCCGCCGGGCGGGTCACGTCGAAGCCGTAGGATTCCGCCATCGTCACGAGGTCGCGGAGCGCGCGGATCTGCTCGGTGATCTCCTCGCGCAGGCGCAGCGTGTTCTCGTCGATGCGGTCGAGTTCCAGGCTCCTGTACTGGGCCTTCTTGTCCTCGATCAGGGCATCGGCGCCATAAAGCGCCAGACGGCGGTAGTCGCCGATGATGCGCCCGCGGCCATAGGCGTCCGGCAGGCCGGTGATGACGCCGGACTTCCGGCAGCGCAGCATTTCTTCGGTGTAGACGTCGAAGACGCCGTCGTTGTGCGTCTTGCGGAGCGCCGGGAACACCTCGTCCAGCTTCGGCGAGGGGGTGAAGCCGTAGGCTTCCAGGCCGGTCTTGACCATGCGCCAGCCGCCGAAGGGCATGATCGACCGTTTCAGCGGCTTGTCCGTCTGAAGGCCGACGACGACCTCAAGCTCCCGGTCGATGTAGCCGGGGGCATGGCTGACGATGGAGGATACCAGTTCCGTGTCGGCGTCCAGAACGCCGCCCTTGGCCGCGCGCTCCTCCTTCAGCAGGTCGCGCACCTTGTTCCACAGCGACAGGGTGCGGTCGCTGGCCGGGGAGAGGAAGCCGCCGTCGCCATCGTAGGGACGGACGTTCTTCACGATGAAATCGCGCAGATCGACCGCGGTCCGCCAGGAACCGGGCGCGAAACCCCGCCAGGGGTCCAGCGCCGTGGTTTCGGCAACGGGGGTTTTCGGTTCGAACATCAGGGAATCCATGACGCGCCTCTGTTGGTCTGCGGCGGTCCCTGCCCTCCCCGGCGGGGGCCGCGCCACGTTGCGCGGCGCCGGACCGGACGAACCGCCCGGCCAAGCATCGCGCTTGCCCGAATAGTAAGCGCCTGAAGGTCAGCCTGTCACATTGATCCCAGTCAATCAAACTCTGCGAAATACGCAGGGCACCATCCAAGTTACTTCAGATCCCAAAAACTGGGACAATTGGCGGCTTTTGCGGCGCAGCATTTGAGACAATCTATCGAAAATCGAACATTTTCATTTGACCGGCCGGTTTTAGAACAGACGGTCGGGATCAGCGCAGCGCGCTTGCGATATCTTGCGCCAGCCGGGCCAGCGTGCGGCCGAGGGCCTCCGCCACGGCTCCCGGATCGGCACCCCGGTCGGCGGCACCACCCACCGGCTCCTGCACCGCGGTGTGGCCCAGCCGCCGCAGACGGTCGCCGCCCTGGTCGAAGACGCGCCAGCGCGCCTCCAGCACCGCCGGCCCGCCCTCCGCCGCGTCGAAGCGGTCCAGGGTGACCTCCACCACCTGGGACAGCGGGAATTCGCGCTGGAGCGGCAGGCCGACGACCTCCGCCCCCGGCAGATCCGCCTCCAGGTTCCGCAGCAGCGCGCGGGTCACCATCTCGTCGATGGGGCTGCCCCAGCGGTCGAACTCCATGACCACCAGCCGGTTGCCCGGCGCCCGCAGCACCAGTTCGGGCCGATCGAGGTAGCCGGGAATCTTCACGCCCTCCAGCCCGATCACCCGCCGCTGGGCGTCCGCGCTCCGCGGCGGCGCGGCGTCCGGCGCCGCCGCGTCCAGATGGTAGAAGCGGCTGGGCGGCGTGCTGCAGGCGGCCAGCAGGGCCAGGACAGAGGCGCACAGCAGAAGGCGGCGGGTGTCGGGAATCGGGGCCATGGGTGTCCTCAACCGCGTTTGCCCCGGATCAGGGCTTCGGGATGGCGTTCGAGATAGTCGGTCAGGCCGCGGATGGACCGGGCCGCGGCGGTCAGCTCGCGCACCAGCCCCTGGAGGTCGCTGGCGACGGGCTTGGTCGTGTTGACCAGACTGTCCGTGCTGCTCAGCGTCTGTTCCGCCTGCCGGACCAGCTTGGAGGTGTTCTCCGCCACGTCGCGCAGGGCGCGGATGGTCGGCCCTCCCTCCGTGCCCAGCGTCTGGGTGGTCTTCTCCAGCTCCGCCAGCGACCGGCTGAGCGAGACGAGGGATTGCGCCACCTCCGGCGAACCGAGCAGCGCGCCGGCCTTCTGGATGGTGGAGCGCAACTCCGTCACCGTTTCGGCGATGGGGGCGCGGGCCAGCTCGTTCATCAGGTCGGTGGCGGTGCGGGTCGCCGTGTCCAGCACGTTCGGCTGGGACGGCAGCTCCGGATAGGGACCGCCGGTGATCAACGTTTCGTTCGGCGCGTTGGGGAACAGGTCGAGCGTCACGATCAGCTCGCCGGTCAGCAGGTTGCCGGTGCGCAACTGCGCCCGCAGCCCCTGCTCCACCAGTGTCTTCATGCGGGCGTAGGCGATCTCGGTGTCGCGCGACGCGGGCAGGTCGGCGCCCAGCCGCTCCGGCTCGATGTTCAGGGTCACGGGGATGCGGGCCTCGCCGCTCACCGGGTCCACGTCCAGCCGGATGTCGGTCACCTCGCCCACGCGGATGCCACGGAACTCCACCGCGGAGCCCGGATGCAGGCCGCGCACCGACCCGTCGAAATGCACCAGGAAGGGCACCCGCCGGGTGAAGCGCGCGTCGCTGGCGGCGTTGCGGCTCTCGTAGAGGGGGAAGTCCGTGCCCTCCGCCGCGGTCTCTCCACTGTCGGACGGACCGCCCAGCCCCGGCGTCTCGAAGGACACCCCGCCGGTCACCAGCGACTGGAGCGATTCCAGCGCCACCGTCGGCCCCTCCGGCCCGATGGAAACCGACAGGCCGCTGGCGTTCCAGAACCGGGTGTTCGGGCGGACAATGCGGTCGTAAGGCGCGTGGATGAACACCGGGAGGGTCAGCGACTG
Source organism: Azospirillum isscasi (assembly GCF_030849505.1). Classification (GTDB taxonomy): domain Bacteria; phylum Pseudomonadota; class Alphaproteobacteria; order Azospirillales; family Azospirillaceae; genus Azospirillum; species Azospirillum isscasi. The sequence continues at coordinate 39,041 of NZ_JAUJFI010000029.1, forward strand.
CCAATCCTGGGAGAATTCGTAGCCCACGACCTCGCCGACCTGGATGCCGCGGTAGGTGATCGGCGCCCCCGGCCCCAGCCCGCCCAGCCGGTCGGCCCGCAGCGCGAAGCGCCGTCCCGGCGAGCTGGAGCGGATCAGCGGCGGCTCCTCCAACCCGCGGAAAGCGGTGAGCGCCTGGCCGCCGCCGGTTCCGGGGTCCATGCCGATGTAGGCGCCCGACACCAGCGTGCTGAGGCCCGACACGCCGCCGAAGCCCAGCCGCGGCTTCACCACCCAGAAATTCGTCCGGTCGTTGAGGTAGGAGGCCGCCCCCTTCACCATGCGCACCGTGACGATGACGTTCGACAGGTCGGGCGACACCGCCACCCCCTGCACCGTCCCGACATCCACGTCGCGGTAGCGCACGCGGGTCTTGCCGGGTTCCAGCCCTTCCGCGGTGTCGAAGGTGATGGTGATGGTCGGGCCGCGCTCGTTCAGCGTCTTCCAGGCCAGCCAGCCGCCGACCAGGGCGGCGACCAGCGGCACCAGCCAGACCAGCGGCAGGCCGCGGCGGCGGCGGATCACCGGGCTGGCCGGTTCCGTGTTCGGGCGCGGCTCAGTCATGGCGGGTTCAGTCATGGCGGGTTCAGTCATGGGAGGAATCCCGGCGCTGCGGCTCGTCCCAGATCAGCCGCGGGTCGAAGGACTCCGACGCCAGCATGGTGATGACCACGACCGCGGCGAAGGCGACCGCCCCCAGCTCCGCATGGATTGTGGCGATGGCGCCCAGTTGGACCAGGGCCGCCAGCAGCGAGATCATGAAGATGTCCACCATGGACCAACGCCCCACCCCCTCGATCAGCCGGTAGAGCCGCGTCCGGTCACGCCGCCGCTTCGGCGAGCGCCGCTGCACCGACCACAGCAGATAGGCCAGCCCGATCAGCTTCAGCACCGGCACGGTGATGCTGGCGAAGAAGACCAGCAGGGCCACCGGCCACATCTCCGCCGCGATCAGTTCCTCCACTCCCGACAGGATGGTGTCGGGCTGGCCGGCGCCGAAATAAACCACGGTCATGATCGGCAGCAGGTTCGCCGGGATGTAGAGGATGACCGCGGCGGCGATCAGCGCCCAGCCTCGCCGCAGGCTGTCCGGCTTGCGGTGGTGCAGGCCGGCGCCGCAGCGCGGGCAATCGCCTTCCGTCCCGGCGACGACCTGATGGCAGTCGTGGCAGGCGGTCAACCGCGCCGGACCGGCGGCGGCGGCCTGGGCCGCGCGGGTCTGCGGCGCGATCCGCTCCCACACCTCGAAGGGGCTGAGCGACGCCTGCCCCCACACCTGCACCAGGATGAAGGCGACCAGGGCGGCCAGCGACGCTCCCGGCTCCAGTTCCGCCAGATCGGACAGCTTCACATAGGCGACGATCAGGCCCAGCAGGAAGACCTCGGCCATCGCCCAGCGGCGCAGCCGCGCCACCGTCCGGAAGGTCCAGGCGGCCCCCGGCGCCGCCCGACGCCCGGCGGCGAGAGGCATCACGACATAGAGCGTGCCCAGAACCTGAGCCAGCGGCGCCAGGAACAGCACGAAGAAGACCAGGACGCCCAGCACCTCGTACCCGCCGTCCCACAGCGCCACGGAACCGCTGAGCAGAGTCGCCGTCTGCGCCCGCCCTTCCAGTTCGAAGGTCAGGACCGGGAAAAGGTTGGCGGTGACGAACAGGATCACCGAGGCGATGGCGAGGGCCACCGCGTGCCCCAACCCGCCGCTGCGGAAATGGCGCAGCACCGCGCCGCAGCGGCGGCATTCCGCGCGGTGACCGGGCACCGCCGGCGGCAGGGCGTGCTGCGCCCCGCAGTCGTGGCAGAGGATGATCGGGTGGTCCGGTGCGGTCATAGCGTTGGCTTAACATTTCCCGCGCGGGAAAGGTCCGCCGATTGCGGATAACGCCGGCGGAGGAACACCGACCGGGGCAGACCGCAGGCCCCTGGACGGAAAAGCCCTTCCCCGCGGGTGGGGAAGGGCTTGGGCCTTTTGCGGAGAATGGAAAACGCGCTCAGACGAACAGACTGAAACTGCCCATGAGCTTCTGCGTGCCGGTCTGGCCGGTGGGGATCGAGTTCAGGCTCGACGCCGCCTGGCTCAACCCATCCAGCATGGCCTGCTGGCCGGTGGAGAGGTTGAAGGGGCTTTCCCCCTTCTTCGGGGCCTTGGCGACCGTGTCGTAATCCTGGGTGTAGCCGCCCATGCCGAGCTGGATGGCGTAGTTCTTGGGATCCTTGGTCGACTGCCCCTTCTCGCGCGTCAGGCGCAGCGTGTAGTCGCCGCGGTCGAGCTCGTACTCGCCCTGCATCATGCTCTTGAAGGCGTCGTAATTCTTCCCGCTGTTCTTGTCGCTGTCGGCCAGGACGGTGCCGAACTTGGACATCACCTGGACGCGCAGCCCCTCGTCGCCCACCTGGCCGAGGGTCACCTCGCCCTTCGTGGTCACGCGGAACTTGTAGAAATCGACGGGATCGTCGGCGCCCAGCGCGCCGACCACGTTCAGACGGGTCACGTTCTTGGCGAGAACGCCCATGTCGGTGGCGAAACCGGGCGTGTTGACGGAGGATTTGCGGACGTCCTTGCGGAATTCCTGCACGTTCGCGGACGCGGAGGCCTGCGCCTCCCGCTGGGCGTTCAGGCGATCGACGGCGGCGGACACGGACTTGTTGAGGTCCGCAACCATTTGACCAACGCCGGCCAATGCGTCTGACATGACACCCCTCCCTTCAGGCACGCCCCCGAAGGGGAAGCGCGAATGGATCGCTGAACCCCGACTCTACCGCAAAGCACGTAAAGTTGCGAATTGTTTTTCGCCGAAATTTCAGATAGGTCGCCGGGCGAGTTGTGCGGCCATCCGTTTCGGCACGTCGGCGATGTCCTCCCCGGCGCGCGGCTGGAACAGGCGCTGCGCCGGAAACCAGGGACGCACCGCGGTGCCGAGCTGGGTCCAGTCCCGCCCCCCGAACCGCCAGACCGGCACGCCGAGCGCCGCCGCCAGTTCCCCCACGGCCATGGCGGGGGAGATCACGAGGTCCAGCGCCGTCATCAGCGCCGCCGTCCCGTCGAAATCGTCGGTCAGATCCAGATCGCCCCAGCGGTGGACGGCCACCCCGAAACGCTGCTCCGCCGCGGCGAGTTCGGCCTCGCACGCGCCGTACTGGAGGTTGACGAAGACCACGCCCGGCACGGCGAACAGCGGCCCCCACCGGTCGAGCCGGCTGTAGGCGGCCCGGCGCGATTCGGTCATCAGCGCGCTGCGCCAGCCGATTCCCACCCGGAGGCCGGGACCGAGCGCCGCCACCCGGTCCCGCCACCGGGCCACCCGCTCCGGATCGGGCACCAGCCAGCCGCCGTCCTGCGCCGCGAAAGCGGACAGGTCCCGGCGGAAGACCCGCGCCAGGGAGCCGATGGGAACATGGAGGTCGCAGTCGGGCACCCCCTCCGGATCGGGCCGCTGGGCGCGCACCAGGGCCGCGGGGAAGGAACGGGCGAACAGGGGCACCAGCCGCCGGTCGGTCTCGATCACCACGGACCGGGCGCACGCGATGGCCTCCGCGCACAGCGAGGAGAACAGGATGGTGTCGCCCACCCCCTGCTCCCCCCAGACCAGCAGGCGCTTGCCGGCCAGTTCCTCGCCACGCCACGCGGGCATCCGCGGCGGACGCCCCGCCCCCACCTGCCCGGACGCGAAGCGCCAGCCATAGCCGGCCCAGCCCTCCGCCAGATCGCCGCGCTCCAGCCGCAGCAGACCGCGGTTGAAATGGGCCAGCGCCAGATCGGGCGTCAGCCGCAGCGCCCGCCCGTACAGCGTCTCCGCCCGCCGCCCGCCGCCCAGCCGCTGCACGGCCAACCCCAGATTGCTGAGCGCCGCCGCGTAGGCCGGGTCGAGCGCCAGGGCGCGGCGGAACCAGCGCGCCGCCTCGGCATGGCGGAGCCGCCCCTGCAAGGCGTGGCCGAAATTGTTGTTGGCGCGCGGTTCGTCCGGCAAC
>NZ_JAUJFI010000290.1 GCF_030849505.1 Azospirillum isscasi
CCCTCTTCGTCACTCTCCTCCTCGTCACCTACGTCCCAACCTTCTCCCTCTGGCTCCCACATCTCCTCATGCGCTGAGGCGGTTTCGCAGGGACATGGAAAAGGGCCGCGCCGGTATCCCCGGCGCGGCCCTTTCTGCTTCGTACCGGCAAGTCAATGAATTGACTTGCCGTATCGCGTTCAAACGCCACGCAGGCTTTTTCGTGCCACGAGGCGCGGCGCCCAGCCGTTCGCCGGAATCATCGGAACCGGAAGATCAGCCCGCTTCGGCGTTCGAGGAGTTCTGCCACAGGTTCAGCCCGCCATCGACGGCGTGGCGGTCGATCTCCGCCAGCTCCTCCGGCGAGAAGGCGGTGTTCTTCAGCGCGTCGAGCGAGTTGTCGAGCTGCTCCACGTTGCGGGCGCCGATCAGGGCGGAGGTCACCCGCGGGTCGCGCAGCACCCAGGCGATGGCCATCTGGGCCAGCGTCTGGCCGCGCCGCCCGGCGATGGTGTCCAGGGCGCGGACACGCTCCAGATTCTCCGGCGACAGGAAATGCGCCTTCAGCGTGCCGCCCTTGGCGGCGCGGGCGTCGGTAGGCTGGCCGTTCAGATATTTGGTGGTCAGCATGCCCTGGGCCAGCGGCGAGAAGGCGATGCAGCCGATCCCGGTTTCCTCCAGCGTGTCGAGCAGCCCGCCCTCGATCCAGCGGTTCAGCATCGAATAAGACGGCTGGTGGATCAGGCAGGGCGTGCCGAGATCCTTCAGGATCGCCGCCGCCCGCCGCGTCATCTCCGGCGAGTAGGAGGAAATGCCGGCATAGAGTGCCTTGCCCTGCCGCACGGCGCGGTCGAGCGCGCCCATCGTCTCCTCCAGCGGGGTGCGCGGATCGACGCGGTGCGAGTAGAAGATGTCCACATAGTCCAGCCCCATGCGCTTGAGGCTCTGGTCCAGGCTGGCCGTGAGGTACTTGCGCGAGCCCCAGCTTCCGTAGGGGCCGGGCCACATGTCGTAGCCGGCCTTGGTGGAGACGATCAGCTCGTCGCGGTGGGCCTTGAAGTCGGTCGCCAGGACGCGCCCGAAATTCTCCTCCGCCGAACCCGGCGGCGGGCCGTAGTTGTTGGCGAGGTCGAAATGGGTGACGCCGCGGTCGAAGGCCCGGCGCAGCACGGCGCGCCCCGTCTCGAACACGTCGGTGCCGCCGAAATTCTGCCACAGCCCCAGCGAAATGGCCGGCAGGTCGAGCCCGCTCCGCCCGCAGCGGCGGTAGGTCATGCCGGCGTAGCGGGCCGGATCGGCGCGGTAGAGCGATTGCATCGCGGTCTCCTGGCTGTCTTGCGCGGTGGTCGAACGATTGATCTGATATATTAGATACAAACGGCGGACCATAGGCAAATGCGCAGGCCGGCGGCATCGGGGCGGCAGCCCTTCGACGCCGCTCCCTCCCGGACGCCGCTCATCCCCGGAAGATGTGCGGCACCATCGCCGCGTCGGAGCCGACCCGCGGGTCCGCCGACTCGCGGACCGACATGCCCAGGCATTTGTCGCCGACGATCCAGGCGTGCAGGAGCGCGTGAACGCCCTCCTCCTCGAAGACCGGCGGGGTTTCCAGCCAGACCCGCCCCCCCGGGTAATCGGCGCTTCCGGTGTCGGAGACGATGCGGCCATGGGCCGTCATGCGCTGGGCCGCGTCGTCCAGCCCGAACAGGCTGCGCTCCGTCACCGCGTCGCAGCCGGCCACATCCTCCGCGTCCAGCCCGGCACGGCAGAGGTTGGGGTGGCGCGGGTAGAGCGCCCAGAGCGTCGCCAGCAGCCCGTGGTTCGACATCGGCCAGCACCACAGCGGCGACAGCATGCTCATGCCGCCCATCCGCAGCTTCTGCAGGAAGGCGTCGTCGGCCAGCCCCTGCCAGGGATAGATCTTCGCCAGCCAGGACGCCGTGCGCCCCTCGTCGTCGACGAAGCGCTGGCCGTCCCAGCCCAGGCTCTGCAGCGGCAGCAGGTGCGTGGCGATGCCGGCCTCCGCCGCGGTGGCGGCCAGATAGACCAGCTCGCTCTCGCGCACCGGGTCGGGGGTGGCGCAGGCCAGATGGACCAGCCCGCGGCCCGGCATGCCCGCCGCCAGCTCCTCCCAGCGCTCCACCAGCCCTTCATGCAGGCCGTTGAACTGGTTGGCGTCGGCCATCAGGGCCTCGCGCCAGTTGCGCTGGATGATCGAGGCGGCGAACAGCCCTTCCGGCGTGTCGTAGTTGCAGGCCAGCAGCTTGACCGAATCGCGCCCGTCATAGGCCAGCGTCAGCCGCCCGATCAGCCCGCCCGCCCGCTCGTTCAGCCGGCCCGCGGCCCAATAATCGTTCCAGGAGGACTCCAGAAGCCGCGCCACACCGCCGCGCACCCCCAGCCGGGCCAGCGCCCGCCCGTCCACCGCCGACCGCAGCGCCTCGCGCAGCATGGTGTGCAGCTCGTCCGCGACGCTTTCGATCAGGTCGATCTGATGGGCGGAGAATTCGTACCGCACATCCTCGCGCCAGAAGGCGCCGGCGTTCATGGCGCGGACGCCGTAGGGGTACTTGCGGAGCCCCGGACGCCAATCCGCCCGGGGCTTGATGATCACTCTGCGCATCGTGTGGTTACCGGGCCGCCGGATTCGATCCATGGTTTGCCCGGTCGGGGCGCGGTCCGCGCGGCCGTCCGGGATTCGGTGGAGGCGGATCATTGCGGCGCAACAGCGGCAACACAAGCGCCTTGCGCGCACGTCACCCTGTTTTTCCACGCTTATCCCCCCGGATCCCACAGGCCGGAGGGAGGCGGGCGGTCAGCGGGCCCGCCCGGCCAGCCACGCGGAAATGGCGTTCTCCACCGCATCGGCGGTCGGATCGCCATGCCCCGGACCGGTTCCGACCATCGGCAGCATCGCCGCCACGGCGATGTCCTCCGCCGGGGCGCCGCTGCCGACGAACAGGTCGCAGCGCCGGAGCAGGGCGCACAGACCGTCGAAGGACAGCCGCCCGACCGCGTTCACGCAGGCGGCCCCCGCCTCGCCGGCGATGCGCGCCGCGGCCCCTCCGGCGGCCTCCCCGCCCACCAGGAACAGGGCGGGGCCGCCCCGCGCGG
>NZ_JAUJFI010000291.1 GCF_030849505.1 Azospirillum isscasi
CGGCGGACCTCGCCGCCGTCCGCCGCTGGGGCGAGGCGCGCAACCGCCTGCTGGCCGGGCGGCTGATCGTCCACGCCGCGCTGACCCGCAGCGAAAGCCGCGGGGCGCATTTCCGCACCGACTTCCCGCGGGAAGACCCGGCGGCGCAGCGCCACCGCTTCATCCTCACCGACCTGACCGGGGCCGCCGGCCCCCTTTCCGGAGACGCCGCATGCTCCATCCTCTGACCTATGAACCGATCGTCCGCGCCGCTTTGGCGGAGGATCTCGGGCGGGCCGGCGACATCACGACGGACAGCATCGTCCCGGCGGACGCCGTGGCGACAGCCCGGCTGGCCGCGCGCCGCGACGGGCGCGTCGCCGGGCTGGAGGTCGCCCTCTCCGCCTTCCGCATCCTCGACCCGGCGGCGGAGCTGCGGGTGGAGCATGGCGACGGCAGCGACGTGGCCCCCGGCGCCACCATCGCCACGGTGACGGGCCGCGCCCGCGCCCTGCTGACGGCGGAGCGCACGGCGCTGAACCTTCTGGGCCGCCTGTCCGGCATCGCCACCGCCACCCGCGCGCTGGTGCGGGAGGTGGAGGGGACCCGCGCCCGCATCGTCTGCACCCGCAAGACCACCCCCGGCCTGCGCGTTCTGGAAAAGCACGCGGTGCGGCTGGGCGGCGGCTTCAACCACCGCTTCGGTCTGGACGACGCGGTTCTGGTCAAGGACAACCACATCGCCGTGGCCGGCGGCATCCGCCCGGCGGTGGAGCGCGTCCGCGCCGCCATCGGCCACATGGTCAAGGTGGAGGTCGAGGTGGACACGCTGGCGCAGTTGGAGGAGCTGCTGACCCTGCCGGTGGACGTGGTGCTGCTCGACAACATGGACCCGGAGACGCTGCGCCGCGCCGTCGCCCTGGTGGACGGACGCATGGTGACGGAGGCGTCCGGCAACGTCACCCTGTCCACCGTGCGGGCCATCGCGGAGTCGGGGGTGGACATGATCTCCGTCGGCTGGCTGACCCACAGCGCGCCGAACCTGGACGTCGGATTGGATATGTAGAGGACACGATCCCTCTCGACAGGCACGCACGCTTGGCCGATCCTTCCGCGCAACGACGTGTGCGCGGGGAGGAGTCATGCCGCTCGACCATCGGGAGTCGCTGTTCCGCCGGATTGCGGAACGGCGCGACGATCTCGTTGCGCTGACCCGCGACCTGATCCGCATTCCCACCGTGAACCCGCCCGGCGACGTCTACACCGACTGCGCGGAGTTCCTCGGGCGGCGGCTGGCGGCGCGCGGTTTCCAGGTCGAGTATGTGCGGGCGGAGGGCGCGCCGGGCGACAGCGACCGCTACCCGCGCACCAACGTCGTCGCCCGCATCGAAGGGCGCGGGCCCGGCCCCTGCGTCCATTTCAACGGCCACATCGACGTGGTGCCCGCCGGCCAGGGCTGGACCGTCGATCCCTTCGAAGGGGTGGTGAAGGACGGGCGCGTCTATGGCCGCGGCGCCTGCGACATGAAGGGCGGCATCGCCGCCTCCATCATCGCCGTGGAAGCGATCCTGGAGGAGGGCATCCCCTTCCCCGGCGCGCTGGAGATCTCCGGCACGGTGGACGAGGAGTCCGGCGGTTACGGCGGGGTCGGGCATCTCGCCAAGCTCGGCTATTTCTCCCGCCCGCGGGTGGACCACGTGATCATCCCGGAGCCGCTGAACGTGGACCGGGTGTGCATCGGCCACCGCGGCGTCTGGTGGGCGGAGATCGAGACGAAGGGCCGCGTCGCCCACGGCTCCATGCCCTTCCTCGGCAACTGCGCGGTGCGCCACATGGGGGCCGTGCTGCACCGGATCGAGACGGAGCTGATTCCCCGGCTCGCCGCCAAGCGCACCGCCATGCCGGTGGTGCCGGAAGGGGCGCGGCAGTCCACCCTGAACGTCAACGCCATCCATGGCGGCCAGCCGGAGGATCACGGCGGCCTGCCCAGCCCGATGGTGCCCGACCGCTGCCGCATGGTCATCGACCGCCGTTACCTGATCGAGGAGGACCCGGAGGAGGTGAAGGCCGAGATCACCGGCATCCTGGAGGATCTGCGGCGCGACCGTCCCGGCTTCGATTACGAGCTGCGCGAGGTGCTGGCCTTCCTGCCCACCCTGACCGACACCGACGCGCCGGTGGTGCGGGCGGTCGGGGCGGCCATCGAGACGGTGCTGGGCCGCCCGGCGGCGCAGGTGGTGTCCCCCGGCACCTACGACCAGAAGCACATCGCGCGGGTCGGGCATCTGAAGGACTGCATCGCCTACGGCCCCGGCATCCTCGACCTCGCCCACCAGCCGGACGAGTATGTGGACATCGACGACATGGTCCATTCCGCGCAGGTCATGGCGATGGCCGCCCTGTCGCTGCTGCGGGGTGAGGTGTAGGCGGCGCGGTTCCCGCTATTTCCAGGTGACCCGGCCGCCGGCGTCCCCGGCGATGAAATCCGCCCAGCGCTCCTGCTCCCCCAGGAGGTTGGCCGGGAAATAGTCGTTCAGCTCCACGGCCTGCCAGCGGTAGCCGGGACGGTTGAAGATGTCGCTGCCCTCCGCCAGGAAGCGGGGCACGTCGATGCCGTCGAGGATGTCCTCGCGGTTCAGTTCCTGGTGCGAGAAGCTCTGGATCTTGTGCCGGATGGCCGCGTCGTCGCCGATGTAGGAGAAATGCCAGCCCGAATGGGGCAGGATGTCCACGTAGGCGGGCTTGGTCTCGGGGGTGTAGCGGTCCAGCGTGCCGCGGCTTTCGCGGATCTGCTGCGGCGTGGTCATTCTGGCCATCAGGCCGCGGACGGCGACGGGGAAGACCGAGAAATTCTCGCCCTCGACGTTCATGAAGTTGACCTTGAAGTAGAACAGCGGCACCCGGAAGCCCGTGATCATCGCCGTGCTGTCGCGCAGCGATGCAACGGACCGGGCGCGCAGGATCTCGTCCACGTCGGAGACGATGACCAGATCGTCCGGCTCCACCTGGCCCAGCCCCAGCGCGATGGCGTTCCGCTGCGCCCGTTCGCGCACCCAGGGATTGTCGGTTTCCGGGAAGTCCGGGGCGACGACCAGCTTCACCTTGTCG
>NZ_JAUJFI010000292.1 GCF_030849505.1 Azospirillum isscasi
GGCGCACCGGCAGGCGCGGCGGGTCCGGCTCGCCAGGCTGGAAGATCAGCTCCCGCGCGTCCTCCAGCGGGGTGTCGGGCAGCGGCATCAGCTTCGGGCTGCCGGCGCGGCCCTGCGTCTCCACCGCCCCGATGCGCAGCGGCAGCGGGCGGCGCGAGATCGCCGGGCCGAGCGCGATGAAATGCCCGCGCTCCAGGTCGCGGAACATCTCCGCGGTGCGGCGCTCCATGCCCAGCAGGTCGGCGGCGCGGGCCATGTCGATGTCCAGGAAGGTGCGGCCCATCAGGAAGTTGGACGCCTCCGCCGCCACGTTCTTGGCGAGCTTGGCGAGGCGCTGCGTCGCGATCACCCCGGCCAGCCCGCGCTTGCGCCCGCGGCACATCAGGTTGGTCATGGCGCCCAGCGAGACCTTGCGCGCCTCGTCCGACACCTCGCCGGCGGCGGAGGGGGCGAAGAGCTGCGCCTCGTCCACCACCACCAGCATGGGATACCAGTGGTCGCGGTCGGCATCGAACAGCCCGCCCAGGAAGGCCGCGGCGTGGCGCATCTGCATCTCCGCGTCCAGCCCCTCCAGGTTCAGGACGACGGAGACGCGGTGCTGGCGCACGCGGGCGGCGACGCTCTGCAGGGCGGCCTCGCTGTGTTCGTCGGCGTCCACCACGATGTGGCCGAACCGCTCCGCCAGCGTCACGAAGTCGCCCTCGGGGTCGATCACCGCCTGCTGGACCCACCGCGCGCTCTGCTCGATCAGGCGGCGCAGCAGGTGCGACTTGCCGGAGCCGGAATTGCCCTGCACCAGCAGGCGGGTCGCCAGCAGCTCCTCCAGATCCAGCATCGCGGGCGCTCCCGTCGCGCCAGCCGTCATGGCCGCCCCCATGTCGATGCCGACCTTCATGCCCCGCCGCCTCCCCCAGATCCACAATCGTCCGCGTTGAAGCGCACCCCTATAGCGCAAAGCGGGGCCGCGGTGCGAAGGGCATTTTGGATCGCCCGCCGCGGGCAAGCCCCGGAACTGTCACGAAAACGAAAAGATGATCCGCTACAACACGAGCTTACCCGTGAGGAACGGGCACAGCCGGCGGTGGACGAAGCCATGGCCTCGGTGCCAGCAGAAGAGATGCCAGCGGAAGACATGGAGAACGGCGGCGCCGCCCCGGGGGGACGCGCCCGCAAGGCCGGGCTGCCGCCGGAATGGTGCGGCCTGCTGGCCGGACTGTCGGTCGCCTTCCAGCCCATCGTGCAGATGCGCACCGGGCGCTGCCACGGGATGGAGGCGCTGCTGCGCGGCCTGGAGCGCAGCCCCTTCGCCAACGCCAACGACCTTCTCGACGCCGCCTGCATGCAGGGCCTGCTGGCCGAGGTGGAATGCGCCCTGCACGCCAAGGCTGCGGCGGCCTTCCGCGCACTGGAGAACTGGCAGGACGCCAAGCTGTTCCTGAACATCGACGCGCGGGTGGTCGGGGTCGCCGGCTCCCCCTGGCTGCCCCCCTTCACGCTGGAGGATGGCGCGCCGGACCGGCGGCTGACCATCAGCCTGGAGATCTCCGAACGGCGGGAGCTTCGCCCCGACCACAGCATCGAGCAGGCCATCGACCGCTACCGGCAGGCGGGCATCGGGGTGGCTCTGGACGATTTCGGCGTCGGCTTCGCCGGGCTGCGTCTGCTCTACGAATCGAAGCCCGACTATCTGAAGATCGACCGCTATTTCGTGGCCGGCATCGACCAGGACACGCGCAAACGGGCCATCGCCCACGCGCTGGTCGGCTACGCCCACGCGCTCGGCATCCTCATCATCGCCGAGGGGGTGGAGACGGAGAAGGAATTCTACACCTGCCGGGATCTCGGCTGCGACTTCGCGCAAGGTTACCTGATCGCCCGGCCCAGCCTGGAGTTGCGCGCGGTGCCCGAGCGCTACGGCATCGTGGAGGAGCTGAACCGCCAGGACCGGCGCAAGCCCGGCGACGCCCGCCTGCGCCTGTCCGAGGTGATCGAGCGGCAGCCGCCGCTGGCCGTCACCTCTCCCAAGACGGAGTTGCTGGAGTATTTCCGCGGCGACAACAGCCCGTCCATCGCCCCCATCGTGGACCGCCAGCAGCGCCCGCTGGGTCTGATCCGGGAGCGGGACCTGAAACGCTACGTCTACTCCCGCTTCGGCAGCGAGTTGCTGCGCAACCGCGGGCTGGGCGACACGCTGCTGGAGCTGGTGGTGAAAAGCCCGGTCTGCGACATCTCCACGCCGCTCGATCAGGTGATCGAAGCCTTCTCGGCGGAGGAGGCCAGCGACGGCATCATCATCATCGAGGGCGGGGAATATGCCGGCTTCCTGTCCAGCGGCGCGCTGATCCGGCTGGTGCACGAGCGCAACCTCGCCATGGCCGCGGACCAGAACCCGCTGACCCGCCTGCCCGGCAACGCCGCCATCGTGCGCCACATCGAACGCGCCCTTCAGGACCCGGAACGCCGGCACATCCTGGCCTATCTGGACTTCGACAATTTCAAGCCCTTCAACGACCGTTTCGGCTTCCGCCAGGGCGACCGCGCCATTCTGATGTTCAGCGAGCGGCTGAAGGCTTGGGCGTCGGGCAACGGCGGCTTCGCCGGTCACATCGGCGGCGACGACTTCTTCGTCGCGCTCAGCGGCGCCGAGGAAGGCGACGCGCTCGCCCATGTGGCGGAGCTGGTGGCGCAATTCCGCTCCGACGCGGAGAGCCTGTACGACCCGGAGGCGCGGGAGGCCGGCTGTTTCGAAGGCAAGGACCGTTACGGCGCGGTGCGGCATTTCCCTCTGCTGTCGGCCAGCGGCGTCGCCGTGGTGGTTGCCCCCGGCCCGCATCGTCTGACCTCCGATGCGATCAACACCGTCATCGCCGGCCACAAGGCCATGGCGAAGGAAAGCCCCGAAAAAATCTGCACCGTCCGCCTCCCCTGACCCCAAGCGCCCTGTCCTCAAGCGCCCTGACCTCAAGCGCCCTGACCTCAAGCGCCCTGCCCTCAAGCTTCAACGACGAAAAACCGGCGCCTCCCCTGGGGGAAGGCGCCGGCTCTCGAAGGCCGTGTGGGACGATT
>NZ_JAUJFI010000293.1 GCF_030849505.1 Azospirillum isscasi
CCGCGAGGCGGCGCTCGCCATGGGCGCCGGGAACGCCGCCGCCCGGCTGGCGCCCGCCGGGGGCGCCGCTTGACGGTCGGCCTTCAGCGGGGCGGTCCCATCTCAACCAGCTTGCGGCGCCCTTCGGGCGACAACCGGCCAAGCGTCTCGATCACGCGGCTGTCCACACGGTTGCGCAGTTCGGCCTCGGTGGCGTGTGCCTGCTCGAAGGCGCGGCGCAGGGCCTCCGGATCGAAGGCGGGCGCCTGCATGCTGGTGCGAAGCTGGCCGCGCATGGCCTCCATGTTCTCATGGATGCGGTCGAGCGTGCCGCGCTCCGCCTCGTAGCCGCGGCGCAGGATCTCCGCGTCGGTGGGGGACAATTCCCTTGCGGCCCGCTCGATGAAACGTTCCATCCCCTGTCCGGGCTCGGGCGGCGGGGGTGGCGGCAGGAGATGCAGCGCCTGCGCCGCCAGGATGCCGCCCAGCAGCATGTTCACGGCGAGCGAGCCGACCAGCAGGTACCAGGGCCAGCGGCGCGGGGCGGTTCCCGCCGCCGTGCGGCGCAGGGCCGCGGGACCGGTGACCGGCCGGCTCATCGGATCGCCCCCAGATAGCTGCTGCTCACCACCACCTCCGCATAATTGTGCGCCTGGGCGTTCCGCACCGGCAGGACGCCCTGGACGGCGGCGAGGAACCCTGCCATGCCCATGGCCGCGAGGAACCCCGCGGTCGGCCAGAAGCGCATGGGCGGGGCCGACAGGGTCCAGGGGGCGGGAGGCGCCCGCTCCGCCGGAGCGTCCAGCGCCGCGGCGATGCCGGAAAGCACGCGCTGCACGCTGTCCTCCCCCACCTTCGGGGCGGCGCGGTCGAGCAGGGCGTCCAGCGCCGCGGCGTCGGCCAGGACGGCCCGCGCCTCGGCGGAGTTTTCCAGAAGGGTCAGGGCATCGACGCCGTCCGTCGCGGGCCAGCGGTCGATGTCGCCGCCGTAGAGGTCGGCGAAGCGCTTGAACTCTTTGAGTGTCATTTCTCGTCGCCGTCCTTCTGACGGATCAGGGAGTGGAGCCGGGAGCGGACCATACGCCGCGCCCGGACAAGCAGGCTTTCCATGGCCGAGACCGATACGTGCAGAACCTCCGATGCTTCCGCGCAGCTCATCTCCTGGTAGTAGCACAGACTGAGCGCCGCCCGCTGCCGTTCCGGCAAGGCGGCGATCGCCGCGTCCACCGCAGCGCCAAGCTGGCGCTCCTCCAGCATCCCGTCGGCGCCGGTCGCCGGGTCGGCCATCTCCACGGCGTCGTCCAGGGGCTGGAAGCTCTTGCGGCGGCGGTAATCGATCGAACGGTTGACGACGATGCGGTAGAGCCAGGTGGAGAACCGGGTCCCGTCGCCCCGCCAGCGGTCGGCGTGCGTCCAGATCTGCAGGAAGGCGTCCTGCACGACCTCTTCCGCGTCGCTCGCGTTCCCGACCACCTTGTGGGCGAGCGCGAGGCTCCGGCGCAGGTGACGGCGGGTCAACCGGTCGAAAGCCGCCCGGTTGCCTGCGGCCGTCTCGGCCATCAGCGTTTCGTCGTCGTCCTCGTCGATCACCGTCACGCGGCCATCCTCTGCTCCTTCCTGCGTCCGGGGCCGTGGGGGCGGCTCCGGCGGGCCTTGTTGCCGGTGATACGCGGGCCGGACGGGACTCCTGCGCGGTCCGGACGGATTTTTTATGGCCCGGCGATTTTTTCGCCGGGGGCTGCGAGAATGGCTCCGCCGCCGCGCAGGAGTCCGTCGTGGCGCCCCGTATCAACGCCGGGACCATTTTTCGGGCAATCGGGGGGCAGGGGCATGTCGGACGCACTGGCCGGTGTCAATTCCATGGTGTCGGGCCTGACCGACTCCATCAACAGCGCCATCTCCGCGCTCCAGGCGCAGAAGGAGCAGGAGGCCGCCGCCGCGGCAAATGTCCAGGAGTTCCAGAAGCAGGTCAACAAGTCCTCGTCCAACCTCCAGGGGCAGGCGACGGACATCGGCATCCTGGCGAAGAACGTCACCCGCCTGAACGTCGTCAGCAATCTGGCGGCCAACGACAAGGTGGACTTCCACCGGTTCCGCGTGACCAGCAAGGGCGAGGCGACGCTGGGCCGGGTCGGCGACGACGGGCTGCGCGTCCAGCTCATGACCAAGCTCGGCACGGTGATCGCCGACAGCAACCCCGACACCGGCAAGGATTACGAGACGTTCCAGAAGCTCCAGACCGGCGAGCTGACGCTGGACCGCGGCGAGTACGCGATCCGCGTGACCCGCGAGAAGGGCCAGTCGGACAAGGAAACCAAGAATTACGCCCTCCAGCTCCAGATGGGCGGCTACACCCAGGACTACGACACCGTCGCCAAGCAGCCGGACAAGAGCGCCAGCCCCTACCAGATGTCCGCCGCCCAGCAGGCGATGCTGAGCGGGCTGAACGACGCGATCACCAGCCTGTCCTCCATCTCCTACGGGCAGAGCGGGACGGACAAGCTGCTGGGCAGTTTCAGCCTGTTCGCCTGACCGTTCGTCCGACGGCACGCTTCACCCGGATTTTTCCGGCACGAACGACGCATCCGTACCCGCGGCGGCGCGGGCGCGCTACACTGCGCGCCCCGATGCCCCGCCCGTGGGCCAGACACACGGACCGTCATGAACGCCAGCCGCGACCTTTCCCCCTCCGGACTTCAGGAGACGCTGGCGCAGGCCGTCGTCCATCACCAGAACGGACGGCTGGCGGACGCGCAGCCCCTCTACGAGCGGGTGCTGCGCCAGTTGCCGGACCAGAGCGACGCGCTGCATCTGCTGGGCCTGCTGAAGGCGCAGACCGGCGATCCGGAAGGCGGGATCGCGCTGATCCGCAAGGCCGTGGCGAAGGACGGCGGCCAACCGGTCTTCCGCCTCAACCTGGGCCGCGTCCTGGAGGCGGCGGGGCGCTGGGCGGAGGCCGCGGACGCCTATGGCCACGCCGCCCGCCTCGCCCCGCTGGACTCCACCCACCACCGGCTGGAGGCCGCCGCCCAGGCCAAGCTGGGGCGGGCGGAGGCCGCGGCAAGG
>NZ_JAUJFI010000294.1 GCF_030849505.1 Azospirillum isscasi
GCTCGGGCCAGCCCTGGTCTGGAAGCGTCAGAAAAATCAGGTACACGACGAGTCGCTGCACCTCCATGGCGTGGGCGCACGCTGCGCATCGACGCGCTGAACGGGCGGGGGCGGGTGCTGCTGCCCGCCATCGCCGGGGCGTTGCGCGGCCTGGAGGCGCTGGCCGGCATCGAGGAGGCGCCGGCCCGCGTGACCGTCCTGGTCCGCAAGCCCCAACACCCCTTCCCGGAGGAGGAGCGGAGCCGCCAGCCTTCCGTCTTCTCGGTCCTGCGCGCCCTGCTGGCGCTGTTCGCGTCCCCCCACGACCCGCTGCTCGGGCTCTACGGCGCCTTCGCCTACGATCTCGCTTTCCAGTTCGAGCCGATCCGCCTGAGGCTGGAGCGGCCCGACGACCAGCGCGATCTGCTGCTCTACCTGCCGGACCGGATCGTCGTCGTCGATCCCGTGGCGGGCCTCGCGCGGCTGGTCGAATACGAGTTCGCCTGCGGGACGGAGAGCACCGAGGGGCTGGAGCGCGGCGGGCGCGACCACCCCTACCGCCCGGACACCAACGCCGACGCCGGCTGCGACCACGAACCCGGCGCGTACCAGCGGGTGGTGGAGGCCGCCAAGGACGCCTTCCGCCGCGGCGACCTGTTCGAGGTGGTGCCCGGCCAGACCTTCGCCGAGCCCTGCGCCGACGCGCCCTCGGCGGTGTTCCGGCGGCTGCGCGCCGCCAACCCGGCGCCCTATGAAGCCTTCGTCAATCTGGGGCGGGGCGAGTTCCTCGTCGCCGCCAGCCCGGAAATGTATGTCCGGGTGGCCGGCGGGCGGGTGGAGACCTGCCCGATTTCCGGGACGGTGGCGCGCGGGGCGGACGCGCTGGGCGACGCTTCCCAGATCCTGCGCCTTCTCTCCTCGGCCAAGGACGCGGCGGAGCTGACCATGTGCACCGACGTGGACCGCAACGACAAGGCGCGGGTGTGCGAGCCGGGGTCCGTCCGGGTGGTCGGGCGGCGGATGATCGAGCTTTACTCGCGCCTGATCCACACGGTGGACCATGTGGAAGGCCGGCTGCGCGGCGGTTTCGACGCCCTGGACGCCTTCCTCACCCACACCTGGGCGGTGACGGTGACCGGCGCGCCGAAGCGCTGGGCCATGCAGTTCCTGGAGGACACGGAGCAGTCGCCGCGGCGCTGGTACGGCGGTGCCTTCGGGCGGCTGGGCTTCGACGGGTCCATGGACACCGGCCTGACCCTGCGCACCATCCGCATGGCCGAGGGCGTCGCCACCGTGCGGGCCGGGGCGACTCTGTTGTCCGACAGCGATCCCGACGCCGAGGACGCCGAATGCCGCCTGAAGGCCGCCGCCTTCCGCGACGCGATCCGCGGCACCACGGCGATTCGGGCGTCCGCGCTGCCGGCAGCTCCTTCCAGCGGGAGGGGCAAGCGGGTGCTGCTGGTGGACCACGACGACAGCTTCGTCCACACGCTGGCCGACTATCTGCGCCAGACCGGCGCGTCGGTGACGACCCTGCGCCACAACCACGCACGGGCGGCGCTGGGGGCGGCGCTGGCCATGCAGGCGCCGGATCTGGTCGTGCTGTCCCCCGGTCCGGGCCGTCCGGCGGATTTCGACGTGGCCGGCACCATCGACGCGGCGCTGGCGCTCGGCCTGCCGGTGTTCGGCGTCTGCCTGGGGTTGCAGGGGATGGTGGAGCGGTTCGGCGGAGCGCTCGACGTGCTGCCTGAGCCGGCGCACGGCAAGGCGGCGGAAATCCGGGTGCTGGGCGGCGGCGGCCTGTTCGCGGGCCTGCCGGAGCGGCTGACGGTCGGGCGCTACCATTCGCTGGTGGCGCGGCGCGGCGGCCTGCCGGCGGAGTTCACGGTGACGGCGGAGACCGCCGACGGACCGTTGGGGGAGGGGCTGGTGATGGCCGTGGAGCACCGGCGGCTTCCGCTTGCCGCCGTGCAGTTCCACCCCGAGTCGATCCTGTCGCTCGAAGGCGGGGCCGGTCTTGCCCTGCTGGGGAACGTGATGGAGCGGCTGGCCGCCGGTCCCGGCACCGCCGGCATCCTTGCGGGCGCGGCGGCGTGACGGGAAAAATGCCGGGGAGTGAAAAGCCGGGGGTGGTTACTCCACCATCCCCAGCGCTTCCTTGTAGAGTTCCAGGATGGCTTCCTGCTCCTGGCGGTCTGCCTTGTCCATTTTGCGCAGACGGATGATCTGCCGGATGATCTTGGTGTCGAAGCCGGTGCCCTTGGCTTCGGCATAGACCTCCTTGATGTCCTCCTGCAGGCCGCGCTTTTCCTCTTCCAGGCGCTCGATGCGCTCGACGAAGGATTTCAGGCGATCAGCCGCGATGCCGCCGACGTCGGACATGATGGGGGTAACCTCAAATTGGGTGCTTCCGGGGAATCCGGCGCGGACGATATCGGCGGGCGCCGCCGATGGCAAGGGGGCTGCCCGACCCGGACGGCGGTTGCCACAGGGAAAGCCGCCGGGCGGGACCGGGCCTTGCGGTGGACTGGAAGCCGGTGGGCGGTGCGGCCGGGGATTTCACCCGGCGCCGCGGCGTCCTGTTCCATGACGGAAATCCCTTCACGGCGGCGGACGCGGCGGCCAGCCTGCGGCGCGTCTGGACCGTGCCGCAGCCACGCTCGACTCCAAGGGGCGGGAGTCGCCGCCCATTAGGCACATCCGCCCGCCCGCTCTCCCGTCGTGGGCACGATCGCCGCGACCCCGCCGCGTCTCCTGCGAAAGACCCATGGCGGACGGTGATGAAAGAGGCGACCTTGCACCTTCCGTTGCACGCGCGCGTGCCATGCCTCTTCGGGCTGTTGCGCCGCACCATCACCGCTGGTAATACCATCAACGTTCAAGAGCTTCACAAAGTCACACAAATCCGGCATTGATGCCGACGGTCTAGGCTGATTGCACGCAAATCGGCCACTTGCGGCAGGGGAGATAAAGAACCATGAAAATCGCCATACCCAGGGAGCGGCGCGCGGGCGAGAATCGCGTCGCGGCGTCTCCGGAGACGGTCAAGAAAC
>NZ_JAUJFI010000295.1 GCF_030849505.1 Azospirillum isscasi
GCCGCGGGGGGCGCGGCCGCGGGCCGAGGCGCCCGCCGGCCTTCAGGCCATGCGCGGCATGGTGCGCGGCGCGCTCGCCCAGTTCGAGGCGGCGGCGGACAGCCCCGACCGCCTCACCTCCCCGGGCTTCGCGGTCGCCATGAACACGCTGAAGACCGGGGCGGCGGAGATGGTGGTGCGGATCGTGGAGCAGGCGATGCTGGCCGCCGGCCTGTCGGCCTACCGGAACGACAGCCCCTACAGCCTGTGCCGCCACCTGCGGGACGCCCATTCGGCGCCGCTGATGATCAGCAACGACCGGATCCTGGGCAACACGGCGAACCTGTTGCTGGCGCACAAGGACAACGGCTCTCTCTTCGGGTGACGGATGAACATGCGGGCAGGCGATACACCGGCGAAGGACGGACAGGCGGCGTTCCGTGACGCGCTGATCGCGGCGGGGCTGCTGATTCCCACGGGGGTCGACGGGCTGTACGGCCGCAGCGGCGTCTTCGAGGACGTGGTGGAGCGGTTCGGCGACCTGATCGCCGCCTGGGGAGGCGACGACGGGGCGGACGTCATGCGCTTCCCCCCGGCGCTGGCCCGCAACCAGTTCGAGCGGAGCGGCTATCTGAAGAGCTTTCCGCATCTGGCCGGCACCGTGCACGCCTTCAAGGGCGACGAGCGGGCGCACCAATCCCTGCTGCGCCGGCTGGAGGAGGGGGAGGAATGGACCGACGCCCAGATGGCGACCAGCGTCGTCCTGACCCCCGCCGCCTGCTACCCGGTCTATCCCACGCTCGCCGAGCGGGGGCCGCTGCCCGCCGAGGGGGCGTTGGTGGACGTCTATTCCTACTGCTTCCGCCATGAGCCGTCGCTGGACCCGGCGCGGATGCAGTTGTTCCGGATGCGCGAGTATGTGCGTGCGGGCACGCCGGAGCAGGTGATCGCCTTCCGGCAGAGCTGGGTGGAGCGGGGGCGGGCGCTGATGGAATCGCTGGCCCTGCCGGTCGCCGTCGATCTGGCGAACGACCCCTTCTTCGGGCGGGCCGGGCGGATGCTGGCGGCCAACCAGCGCGACCAGGGGCTGAAATTCGAACTGCTGATCCCCATCGCGTCGCAGGACCAGCCGACCGCCTGCCTCAGCTTCAACTACCACCAGGACCATTTCGGGCTGCTGTGGGACCTCCGCACTCCGGACGGCGCGGTCGCCCACACGGCCTGCGTCGGGTTCGGGATGGAGCGGGTGGCGCTGGCCCTGTTCCGCCACCATGGCTTCGACGTGAAGGCGTGGCCCGCCGCGGTGCGCGCCGTCCTCTGGGGCTGAAGGGGCAGGGGAGGCCGGGTATGCTGCATCCGCTGGACGGGCCGGACCGCGACTGGGCGGAGACCAACTGCTACACCGACCTGTGGATCGGGCTGCTGCGGGCGCTGGGGATGGAGCCGATGGCGGTCCTGGCCTTCACCGCCGCGCAGGATTTCGAGGGCGACCAGTTCACCTTCTTCAAGCCGCCGCCGGAGGATCTGCGCCGCCTCTACGGGCTGGAGGTGCAGGAACTGGCCCTCTACGACCGGGTGGAGGCCCACGCGGGGGTGCAGGCGGCGCGGGGGCGCCCGGTGCTGGTGGAGGTGGACGGCTTCCACCTGCCGGACACCCGCGGCACCTCCTACCGCGCGCAGCACGTCAAGACGACCATCGCGATCCTCGGCCTGGACGCCGGTGCGCGGCGGCTCGACTACATCCACAACGCCGGGCGCTTCACGCTGGAGGGGGAGGATTACGACGGTCTGTTCGGCCCCGCCCCCCTGTTCCCCTACGCGGAGTTCGTGAAGCGCAGCGGCCCGGCGCTGAAGGGGGCGGCGCTGATGGAGGCTTCCCGCGGGCTGCTGTCCCGCCATCTGCGGCACCGCCCTGCGGAAAACCCCATCGCCGCCTTTCGCGCCGCCTTGCCGGAACAGCTTGAGGCCCTCCTCGCCCGGCCCATGGACTATTTCCACCTCTACGCCTTCAACACGCTGCGGCAGGTGGGGGCGAATTTCGAACTGCTGGGGCTTTATCTGCGCTGGGTCGGCGGTCCGGCGGACGCGGCGGAGTCCTGCGCCACCCTGTCCGCCACGGCCAAGGCGCTCCAGTTCCAACTGGCGCGCGGGGTGAACCGGCGGCGTTTCGGGGATTGCGCGGCCCCTCTGGACGCGATGGAGCGCGCCTATGGCACGGCGCTGGGCGCTCTGATCCGCCGGTACGGGTGACCGGCGATGGCGCGCCTTCACGCCGTGACGGGCCGCAGCGTGACGCCCCTGTCCGCGGGGTGGGAGCTGTGCGTGACCGAGCCGGGGGGCACACCCGGCGGGGACTGGCTGCCCGCCCCGGTTCCCGGCACCGTCGCGCAGGCGCTGCGCGAGGCGGGGCTTTACCGGCTCGGCGAGCCGCTTCCCCTGCACGACCGCGACGTCTGGTACCGGGTGCGGCTGACCGGCGAGGGCCCCCATACGCTGCGCTTCCACGGTCTCGCCACCATCGCGGAGGTCTGGCTGGACGGGAAGCGCGTCCTGACCAGCGCCAGCATGTTCCAGCGCCACGACGTGCCGGTCACGCTGCGGGGGGCGCACGCGCTGCGCATCGTCTTCCGCGCCCTGAACCCGGTCCTGAAGGCGCAGAAGGGGCGGGGCCGCTGGCCGGTGCGGCTGGCCGAGCCGGCAGGGCTGCGCGCGGTGCGGACGACGCTGCTGGGGCACATGCCCGGCTGGTGCCCGCCGGTTCCGGCGGTCGGCCCCTGGCGCCCGGTCGAGTTGATCGCGGAGTCCGGACCGCCGCGCGTCCGCTCGGCGGATCTGCGCACCACGCTGGCGGGGCGGGAGGGCCGCCTGTCGCTGGCGCTGTCGGTGGCGTGGAGCGGGTGCGGAACATGGACGATTTTATGGCCCGCCCGTTCGACGCGGGTGAAGGTGTCCCAATCGTGGCTCCAGGTCGCC
>NZ_JAUJFI010000296.1 GCF_030849505.1 Azospirillum isscasi
CCGGGTGCGCGCCGCCTTCAGGGCGGCCACGCGGTCCGGGTCGTCACGCCAGCGGCGGGCGTCCGCGGCGGCGTCGCGCCACGCGCCGATGAGCCGGTCCGGATCGGGTGCGGTGTCCCGCTTCGTCGATGCCATGGCCCTCCCCGTTGCAAGGGAAACGAACGCAGTGCTTTCGTTCGTAAGGATCTATGCCATGGCCCCACGAAGGCCAGACCGGGAAGGGCGGTAACCCCGAGGGTGCGCTCAGTCCGCCGCCCTACCCAGCAGATAGTCGATGTCCCCACCCTCAAGCGCGCTGATGAGCCCGGTGCCCTCGATGGTTGCGTCGGACAGATTGCCTTTGCGCCGTTGCAGATCGAGAATCCGCTCCTCCACGGTGTCGGCGGCGATCAGCTTGTAGACGAAGACCGGCTTGTCCTGCCCGATTCGGTAGGCGCGGTCGGTCGCCTGATCCTCCGCCGCCGGGTTCCACCAGGGATCGTAGTGGATCACCGTGTCCGCCGCCGTCAGGTTCAGGCCGCGCCCGCCCGCCTTCAGGCTGATGAGGAAGACCGGCACCTCGCGGTTCTGGAAGCGGTTCACCGGCTCCGCCCGGTCCAGCGTGCGCCCGGTCAGTTCCACATAGCCGATCTCCGCCTCCTCCAGCCGCAGCTTGATGAGGTCCAGCATGGTGGTGAACTGCGAGAAGATCAGGATGCGGCGGCCTTCCGGCACCATCTCCAGCACCATGTCGGTCAGGGCGTCGAGCTTGGCGCTCTCCTTCACCTTGCCGGCGGCGGGGATCTTCACCAGCCGCGGGTCGCAGCAGACCTGCCGCAGCTTCAGCAGCGCGTCGATGATGGTGATGGCGTTGCGCGACACGCCGCTGACCGCCAGCGCCGCCCGCACCGTCTCGTTCACCGACAGCCGGATGGTCTCGTAGAGGTCGCGCTGCGCCGGCTCCAGGTCGATGCGGACCACCACCTCGGTCTTCGGCGGCAGCTCCTTGGCCACGGCCTCCTTGGTGCGGCGCAGCAGGAAGGGGCGGATGCGGCGCATCAACTGCTTGGCGCGGGTGCCGTCGGCGCGCTTTTCGATGGGGGTGCGGTAGCGGCGCCCGAACTCCTTGCGGTCGCCCAGCAGGCCGGGCATCAGGAAGGCGAACTGGCTCCACAGCTCGCCCAGATTGTTCTCCACCGGCGTGCCCGACAGGCAGAGCCGGTTGCGGGCGTTCAGCGCGCAGACGGCGCGGGTCGCCTTGCTGTCCGGATTCTTGATGGCCTGCGCCTCGTCCAGGATCAGCAGGTGCCAGGTCCGGCGCTTCAGCATCTCCACGTCGCGGCCCACCACGCCGTAGGTGGTCACCACGATGTGGGCGCGGTCGAGGTCGCCCAGCTTCTCGTGACGGTCCAGCCCGTGCAGCACGACCACCCGCAGACGCGGCGTGAAGCGCTGCGCCTCCGCCACCCAGTTGGGGACGAGGCTGGTCGGCACGACGACCAGACAGGGGTCGGTCAGCCGCCCCTCCTGCTCCTCCATGGCGATGTGGGCCAGCGTCTGGGCGGTCTTGCCCAGGCCCATGTCGTCGGCCAGGATGCCGGCCACCCGGTTGGCCCGCAGCCCCTGCATCCAGGCCAGCCCGACGCGCTGGTAGTCGCGCAGCGTGCCCTGGAAACCCGGCGGCGGGTCCATCTCCGCCGGCATCTCCTGCTCCTGGATGGTGCGCAGGTAGCGGTCGATCTGGCCGGTGTCCTCGGTCCGCCGGGCGATCAGGTCGTCGATGTCCAGCAGCCCGTCGGCCTCGGTCAGCGGCACCTTCAGCGTGTCGTCCAGCCGCCGCCCGCTGTCCAGCATGGACTCCAGAACGCTCAGCAACCGCTCCACCCGCTCCGCCGGCAGGGCGAGCACGTTGCCGTCGTCCAGCACCAGATGGGCGCGCCCGTCGATGACGCGGGTCGCCTCCATGCCGCCGCGCTCGATCAGCGTCGCCAGGATGGGCAGCAGGGCGCGGCGCTCCCCGTCGATCTCGACGCCGACGTCGAGGTCGAACCAGCCGTCGCCGGAATCGCGCACGGCGACGGCGACCTCCTCGTTCGCCTCGACCACGCGGGTGCCGAAGTCGGCGCCGATCTCGACCGTCCAGCCCTCCTTGCGCAGGGCCGGCACCTCGGTGTTGAGGAAGGTGGACCAGCGCTCGTCGGCGTCCTTGCCGGTCAGCCAGTGCACGCGGGTGCCGCGGGCGTTCAACTGGCCCTTGGGCGGCTCGATGCGCGCCTGGGCGAAGCCGAAGGCGGCGAGACGGTCCAGCGCCCCTTGCTCCAGCGCCTTGTCGCGGCGGACGAAGACGGCCCCGGCGGGTTCCTCGACGCGGGCGAACTGGCGCTGGTCGTCGGGTTCGATCTCGGAGGGCGAGTCCTCCTCGCCGTAATCGAAGGCCAGCCGCAGCACGTCCACCAGACCGCCGTCCGGCGACACCACCCGGCCCAGCCGGGCGACGACCCGCGGGTCGCGCTCCACGATGGTCGCGGCGGGGTCGGAGCCCATGCGCACCCCGCCGGGCATGGCCGCCGCGAAGGCGGAGGCCCCCGGAATGGAGGGGCGCTCCGGCGCGGTCCTGGCCGGCGCGGCCTTCGGAGCGGCCTTCGGAGGGGCCTTGGCCGGAGGCTGGACGGCGGTCTTGGGCTTCGGCACCTCCACCACCTGCAACTCGACGGGACAGACGGTGCCGGCCTTCGGATCGACGCACCAGTAACCCAGCCCCTTGATCAGCGCGGCTCCGGGCGGCAGGCCGGTCGGGCGCAGCTTGCGCGTCGCCGGGTCGCGGAAGGCGCGGATGGTCATCGCCGGCCCCTCCGCCAGCACCGTGCCGCCGCGCCAGCGCAGCCGCCCGCAGCCGAGCAGCCGGCGCAGG
>NZ_JAUJFI010000297.1 GCF_030849505.1 Azospirillum isscasi
CAGGCGGGGCAGGCGCCGGAAACGCTGCTGGAGCGCGCCGCCCGCACCGCCCTGACGGTCCTGCGCCGGAACCCGCGCGACGCGCGGGCGGCGGCGGCGGTCGCCTATCGCTTCTACCGGCGGGGCCGGACGGATCTCGCCAGCCGCTTCATGCGGCGCGTCTCCCGGCGCTTCACGGCGGCGGAGGTCGCGGCGGATTTCGAGCTTCGCCTGTGGTCGATGGTGCGGGCCGGGCGCCGCGCGCTGGACGGGCTGCCGGAGGCCGACGCCCTGCCGGACTCCTTTCCACCGCTGGATCTGCTGGCCGAGCCGCCCGCGGGGGAGGGGCCGCTGCTGGCGGTGTCCTGCGACGACGGCTATTACCGGCGCTTCGCCACCGGCCTGCTCGATTCGGTCGAGGCACTGGCGGGCGGTGGCGTGGCGGTTCACGTCCATGTCGTGAACCCGTCGCCGGAAACGCTGGCCGACCTCGCCCGGCGGGGGGAGCGGCTGCCGCTGGGCATCAGCCGGGAGCGGGTGGACTTCACCGGCTGGGACGACCACCGGCGCACCACCTATTACGCCTGCATCCGCTTCCTGCGCTGGCACCAGCTCATGACCCGCTGGGGGCGGCCCCTGCTGCATCTGGACGCCGACTGCACGCTAGCCGGGAATGGGGCCTCGGGCATCGGCAGCCTGACGGAACGGATGCAGGGCTGCGACGTGGCGCTGCTGCGCGACGCCCGCTGGCGCGGCCCGACGCGGGAGATCACCGTCTGCTTCGCCGGATTCCAGCCGACTCCGCGGGGGCGGGCCTTCCTGGCGCTGACCGCCGCCTACATCGGGGCGTTCCTGCGCGAGGGCCGCGGTTACTGGATGCTCGATCAGGCGGCGCCCTTCGCCGTGCTCGACGCGCTGGAGCGGCAGGGGGAGGGGCCGCGGGTGCGCTGGTTCGACGTTCTGGACTTCCCCTGGGTCCGTTTCGTCGGCGTGAAGTGACTCAGCAGGGAAGCCGGACGCAGCGCCCGTCCGGGCAGTCGCGGCAGCATTGCCCGCAGACGTCGTCCAGGTCCACGGCGATGCCGTGCCGTTTCAGAACCCCCTGGGCATAGGCCGTGTAGAGGCGCGCCAGGGCCCGCCGGTTGGCGGCCATCGTCTGGGCCCCGACCGTCTGGGCCGCCACCGCATCGGGCACCGGCATCGCGCCGATGGCCTGCTCCACATCCTCGATCGCCATGCGGACAGCCGAAAGTTTCAGCATCCAGGACCTCCCTGGGCGTCGTGACCCATGATCAGTCTGATATATATGATGTGACGAAAAATTCGTGCCCGAACAACCCCCAATCTTCGTGAGGAGGGGTGCCTATCCAAAAGAGCTAGGTGGTTCGTGTAAGATCCCGCAGAGACCGCGCCAGCGCTTCGGCCAAGGCCCGTCCGTCGCAGAGCGGCCCGGCGGCCATGCGCGGGCGCAAGGTCCGGCGCAGCTCCGCCAGACGCTCCGGGTCGGCGGCCCAGCCGGCGGCAAGCTCCACATAGTCCGCCCGGTCGCGGGCGACGCAGCCTTCCACCCCCGCCACGCTCAGGAAAGCCAGGGAATGGCGGCTGGAGAAGGTGTCTCCCGGCAGGGTGACGACCGGAACGCCCATCCACAGCGTCTCCAGCGTCGTCGTGCTGCCGGCGAAGGGGAAGGGGTCCAGCGCCACGTCCACGCGGGCGCACCAGCCCATGTGGGTCCGGCTGTCGGTCGCCCCGGCCAGGATCAGCCGCTCCGGCGCGATGCCCGCCGCGGCCAGACGCGCCCGCCAGCGGGCGGCGGTTTCCGGGCAGGACAGGGCCTTGGTCTTCAGCAGAAGGCGCGACTCGGGCAGACGGGCGAGCAGGGCGGCCCAGCTGGACAGGACCTCGTCCGTCAGCTTGGTCAGGATGTTGAAGACGCCGAAGGTGACGGGCTGGCCGGTCAGGCAGGGCGGCGGGCCGGGATCGGGCGCGTCCGGCGGCGGGTCGTAGGCGATGAAGGCGCCGGGCATGCGCAGGATGCGCTCGGTGTAGAAGCGCTCCGCCCCCTCCGGCACATGGTGGGCGTCGGCGACCAGCGCGTCCATGGCGGCAAGCCCCGTGGTCGCCATGTAACCGGACCACGCCACCTGCACCGGCGCCGGCTTGCGCGCGAAGACGCCCAGCCGCCCGCGGGCGTTGTGCCCGGCGAGGTCGATCAGGATGTCCGGTCGGTCGTTGCGGATCAGCGTTGCAAGTTCGGCGTCGGTCCGGTCGGCGACCGGCACCCAGCGCTCCGCCGCGGCGCGGAAGCGGTCGGTCAGGTCGTCCGCGTCCATCTGGTTGGCGTAGAGGGTCAGGTCCACGCCGAACTCCGGCAGCGCCTCCACCGCCCGCACGGCGAACTGGCCCGCCGGGTGGCGGCGGAAATCGCCGGACAGGATGCCGACGCGCAGGCGGCGCCGCGGCTCCGCGGGCAGGGGGGCGAAGGGCGCCCATCCGGCGCGGAAGGGGGCGCCGTGCGCCGCGTCCCAGCCCCGGTGCGCCTCCAGCACGCGGGCCAGCGTCACGCCGGGCCGGAACAGCTCCAGATAGGCGAGGTTGGAGCGCACCTCCGCCAGATCGGGCCGCAGGGCCAGCGCGCGGCGGTATCCGGTCTCCGCCCCGTCCGGGTCGCCCTGGGTCTGGCGCACCAGCGCGAGGTTCGCGTAAGCCTCCGCCAGATCGGGGCGCAGGGCGGCGCCACGTGCGTAGGCGCGGGCGGCCTCGGCCAGACGGTTCCGCCGTTGCAGCGCGTCGCCCCGGCGCAGAGCGGCCTCCGCGAAGTCCGGACGCACGGCTTCGGCGCGGCGGGCGGCCCGCTCGGCCTCGTCGGGGGTGCCCAGCGCCAGCCGGGCGGCG
>NZ_JAUJFI010000298.1 GCF_030849505.1 Azospirillum isscasi
ATCGATCAGATCGCCGCTTCCGCGTCTTCATCGCAACCTCCCTCCTCAGGCCGTTGCGACGACCGCTTGAATCCGCCCAGGTAGGCGCCGCTGATGTGGTGGTGCTGACCTTCCTCAGCGCGGCGCAAGCGGGAGAAGAACGACTCCGCCATGTTGGTGCAGGCGCCGTCCGCGCTGTAGGCTTCCTGATGGTTGATCTGCTTCATCTCGAAACGGGCATGCAGAGCATTCCACGCGGCGGCTTCGTCGGCGTGAATGGTAGAGCCCTTGGCGACACGCGAGGCGATGAAGCCTGTCGCCTCGTCCTCGGACTTGAACACGCTGGTCAGGGTCCGCCCGTCGCGGTCGCGGATCGCCACCACCACCCGGCGCTTGCCGTTCTGGTTCACCGCCTTGCGGCGGTCGAGGCGGTTCTCCTTGAAGTTGGCCGGCTTGACGTAGCCGCCGACGTGGCAGCCGTCCACCTCGACTTCGCCATCGGCGATCATGCCGCGCGTCTCCGTCGCCATCGCCTCACGCAGCTTGTGGCACAGGACGAACGCCGTCTTGTAGGAGACATCCAGGTCACGGCCGAGCTGCAACGCGCTGATACCCTTGGCCGCGTTCACGAACAAGATGATGGCGGCCAAATAGACCAAGATCGGCAGCTTGTGCGAGGCGAACAGGGTACCGCTCGTCGGCGTGAAGTCCTTGCGGCAGTCACGGCAACGGTAACGCGGGCGGGAGCCGCGCGACACGTCGTAGCAGATCAGGGAGCCGCACTCCGGGCACACCGGCTTGCCGCCCGTGCTGTCCCACCGGATGCGCTGGAAGACGTCCCAAGCCTCAGCCTCTTCCATGCGCAACACCGAGCGGAGCGAGATGCTCCGGGCGGCCGCGGAAAGGAGAAAGTGCTGGGACATGGGTTTCTCTTATCATATTCGGTTGTTTTATGTCGGATATGATAAGCACCAAGTCTGAGCTTGTCAACAGCTTCTTATCAAATATGATATGCGCATGCCGTATCTGAGAGGATGATATGAAGACTGAGGACGAATGGGCCGCTCGCGTGAAAGGGCTGCTGAAAGCCGAACTGAAGCGGCGAAACGTCACCTATGAGCAGTTGGCACAGAAGCTCCAAGAGGTGGGGGTGAATGAGACGCCAGCCGCCATTGCGAACAAGATCAGCCGGGGACGGTTCACTGCCATTTTCCTGTTGCAGTGCCTTGACGCAATCGACGTAAAGACTATCCATGTAAAAGACTAGCGCATACCGAAGTATGCGCTCATGCGTGGGAGCGCAGCCTTAACCGGCGCTTAACTGTAGCGGCGACAACCCTAACAGCACGATAGCTGGCGGGGTCGATCAATGAAATATCAGTTCCTACGTCTGTTTCTGACGCGCGATGAGGTTGGTCTCTTTTCCGGAGAGCGTCTGCCGCCCCCCGTATTGGGGCGGTCGGATTATCTTGCGGACAAAATGTCGCAAGAAGTCAAATTCTCAGCGCGCCGACAAGTATTCACCTACCTTCCGTTTGGTATAATAGACGGGTTTTCCGTTGGGCTCATTGGCAGGCAGAGGGAGCGCGTTGAAAACCTGCCGCCATCTTCAGGCTTTGCTCCAACGGTGCATCGATTTTGGCGCGTCTCAAATGTGTTCGTTGATCTTGAAGATCATCCTGACGGGCAGAAGGTTGCAATTCAGCACAATGGGGAGGTTGGCTCTCCGATGGCGTTGGTTCGCGGGCTGGCCGATGCGCTAAACCACAAACGCGAGTTCGGCGATTGGCTGATCTCGACCAATTCTCTGTCCGATGGAAACGAGTTTTGGCGAGTTGTACACGCTAACCGCGGAAAAATAACAGAGGCAACGTTCACCTATCTTTCCCCAAACATCTTTCGGTCAAAGCGCACGATTGATATCGCAATGCACAGAGTGCATGCGGACACCAATACTGAAGAAATGTCGCTCCGCCTAAGAAATCGAGATGGCGCACTTAATCTTGAAACGAAGCGCATTGAGACGTCCTATGACTACATAAGCGAAGGAGGCGGCAGGGCTGTCGTGAAAAGAGGAAAGAAAACGGTTTACGATAGCGAGAAGAGGATATTGACCAAAACAGTTGATGATGATATAGATATTGAAGTGACCAGTCAATGATGACTGGATGGCCTTCGTTAGGAGGCTGTTTGGACGATGAATGCAATAGCAGCTTGCGCTCTTATAGCTCTTATTGGCGTGCTTTCGGCTATGTCTGTGTGCGCGCCAGCCGTCCTCACTGGCAACAAGTTCTTGCAGGGCTTCATTAACCATGAGCTTATTGCTACGCTTGGCGTCATTATGTCGATCACGATCGCATCGGCCAGCCAGATACACCTAGCGCTCAATCAAATTGAAGAGCGCAGGAATATGCTATATTTCTCCGAGGCGCGGAGAGAGATAGCGCAAAGCTCATATCTGCTAATCACTTTCTTCCTTGTTGCAATTATTTTAATGTTTCTCAAAGAGGAGGCCGGAGATATTCGTGTTCAGTCGTTTATCATTGGTTTGTCGCTGACAGTTTTGGCGGCTTATATTATTGTTCTCTATGATATTGTTGCTTCGGTCTTTGCCATAGGGCCGATTTTGCCAACTCGGCAGTCCGCCGCTGCGGAAGAAGAGGCGATTGAAGAGCCAGCGAAAGCAGGTATTCATTAGCCTGCTAACAGGTCGCGGAAAAACGAACATATTTCGGCTTTTTGCCTCTGCTGAGGCTTGGAAATGGCGTTTCCGCCGCCCGTTT
>NZ_JAUJFI010000299.1 GCF_030849505.1 Azospirillum isscasi
GGCACCGGGGCCGGCATGGCCGGCGTCTTCGGCGCGTTGGCGGGCGCCGGGGCGCCGGGGCGTCCCGGTGGCGCGCGGTTGACGGACCCCGGCCCCATGGACGGGGCGAGGCCGCCGACCGAGGCGCCCAGCGTGCGGTACTGGAACAGGATCGAGGAGTTGCAGAGGTTCAGGCTGCAGGACAGGGCATCGGTGCGGATGACGCCGTCGCGCGACTGGGTGGCCGCACGCTCGATGCAGTTTTCCAGCTCGCGCACGTTGCCGGGCCAGGTGCAGCGGTTCAGCACCTCCAGCGCCTCGTCCTCGATGGCGAGGGTCATGCCGTTGTCCTTGGCGAACTTCGCCACGAAATGGCGGGCCAGCGGACCGATGTCCTGGCGCCGTTCGCGCAGCGGCGGCAGATGGATGGTGACCACGTTGATGCGGAAATACAGGTCGGCGCGGAACTTGCCGTGGCCGACCGCCTCCTCCAGGTTCAGGTTGGTGGCGCAGATCAGCCGGACGTCGGTCTTGATGGTCTTCGACCCGCCGACCCGCTCGAACTCCTGCTCCTGCAGGACGCGCAGCAGCTTGGCCTGGAAGTTGGGGGAGATGTCGCCGATCTCGTCCAGGAACAGCGTGCCGCCGGACGCCAGCTCGAACCGGCCCTTGTGGTCCTTCTGCGCGCCGGTGAAGGCGCCCTTTTCGTGGCCGAACAGCTCCGATTCCAGAAGCGATTCGGGCAGGGCGGCGCAGTTCACGCGGATGAAGGGGGCGTCCTTGCGCGGCGACATGTTGTGGATGGCCCGCGCGATCAGCTCCTTGCCGGTGCCGCTCTCGCCGCGGATCAGCACGGTGGACTTGAAGGGCGCCACGCGGTGCACCTGGGCCATCACCTCCAGCATGTTGGGGCTGGTGCAGACCACGTCGTTGATCGGGGCGGCGACGGGACGCAGCTCCTTCTGCATGCGGAAGGTTTCCCGCATCATGAAGCGGCGTTCCTCGGCCACGGTGCGGTGCAGCCGCACGGTCTGGCCGATCAGATTGGCGACCATGGTCAGGAAGCGCACGTCGCTGCCGAAATGGCCCTGCGGCCCTTCGTCGGAAATGCGGTCGATGGTCAGCACGCCGACGACCACCCCCGCGGCCTTGATCGGCACGCCGACCAGCGAGGCCACCTGCTCGTCCAGATCCTCGCGCCCGCCGGTGCGGTTCAGGAACAGCGGTTCCTCCGCCAGATTGGGGACGACGGCGGGCATGCCGGTCTTCAGGATGCGGCCGGTGATGCCTTCCCCCTCGCGGAACTCGAACTGCGCCGCGGCCTCGTTCGACAGGCCGTTCGCGGCCACGAGACGCAGCACATTGTCCTCGCCCACCAGATAGACGCGCCCGCGGTGCATCTGGAGCTGGTAGGCCAGCGCGCGAAGCACCTCGCGCAAGGTCTGCTGGAGGTCGAGAGAGGAACCGAGGATCTTGCTGACCTCGTAAATGGTCAGCAGTTCCAGGTTCGACGTGGACTGGCGCATTGCACCCGGCATGATCGACACCCCCTGCTCAACCGGGACTCCGGACCTCCGCGCGTTCCTGCGCGCCCGTCCGATCAGGTCCCGGCACGGCGCCTTGAACCGTTCCTCCCGGGGTGGGGTGTGCGCTCCTTGGAAACTGGCGCCTTTTGACCACCGGCGTGCCCACCGCCGAACCGCCGCCCTGTGCAGCCGTTCGCTTCGCGGACAGTCGAAAGTTTCGGCAACTCTTCGCTGAAAGGCAAGCCCTTTTGCATATTAGTTGCTGCGTCGCACAATGACTTACGGCTGCGGCGTAAAGGCGCAACCCTTGTGAAGACTGGCATTTCCTTCGGCAATAAGTTAATAACTGACCAGTCAGTAATATTTTCCCGAGCCGGAGCGATCATGCCGGAAGAGGACGCGCCCGAGGACTCCGCCGCCCCGCGCTGGCGCCGCCGGAAGGAGGCGCGCCCCCGGGAGATCGTCGATGCGGCCCTGACCGTCTTCGGCGAACGCGGCTTCGCGGCGGCCCGGCTGGAGGATGTCGCGGCGCGGGCGGGGGTCAGCAAGGGGACGCTCTACCTCTATTTCCCGAACAAGGAGGAGCTGTTCAAGGCGGTCGTCCGCGAGGCCATCCTGCCCAACCTGGACATGGCCGAACGCCTGCTGGCCGGGGCGCAGGGACCGAGCTTCGCCGTGCTGGAAACGTTGTTGACCCTCTTCGCGACGCGCATCCTGACGACCCGTGCCGGGGCCATTCCGAAACTGATCGTCGCGGAGGCCGGCAACTTCCCCGATCTCGCCCGCTTCTATTACGAGGAGGTGATCCGGCGCGCCTTCGCCCTGCTGGCGGCGGTGCTGGAGCGCGGCGTGGCGCGCGGGGAGTTCCGTCCGGTGGACGTCGATTCGACCGTCCGGCTGATCGTCGCGCCGATGCTGATGAGCGCGCTGTGGCGCTCCTCCTTCGCGGCGCTGGAGGAGCGCCCGCTGGACGTGCGGGCGCTGCTGGCCGCTCATCTCGACGCGCTGCGCCGCGCGCTCGCCCCGGAGGGAGGGCCGAGTCCATGAGCTGGATGTCCGAAACGCTGGCGGCGGCGCTCGCGGTGCTGGGACTCGGCGGCGGGAGCGCCGTGCCGCTGGCCCACGGCTATGCGGAGGGGGAATATCTGCGCATCGCCGCGCCGCTGGCCGGAACGCTCGACTCGTTGGCGGTGACGCGCGGCGGGCGGGTGGAGGCGGGGGCGCCGCTGTTCGCGCTCGACCGGACCG
>NZ_JAUJFI010000003.1 GCF_030849505.1 Azospirillum isscasi
TCCGCTGCGCCCGTTCGCGCACCCAGGGATTGTCGGTTTCCGGGAAGTCCGGGGCGACGACCAGCTTCACCTTGTCGAGGAAGGGCAGGAAACGGTCGCGTTCCTCCAGGAAGAACAAAGGCTTGTCCGCGCCGGTGAAGGTCTGCTTGGCCTCGACGATCACGAACTGGTCGACCGTGTCGTACAATTCCCGGAAGCGCAGCTCCAGAAGGTCGAGTTCGTTGTGGAAGGTGAAGCAGTCGTAGATCTTCGGCTGCCGCGTCGGCGTGACCGCCGGCCAGCGCGACCCCGGCGCCGCCGTGGTCTGGACGGAATCAGCCAGGGCCAGCACATAGTCGCGTTGCACGCCGGTGGTCCATTGGGTGATCTGGGACCGCAGGAACGTCTCGTCCCGCCGCGCCGCCAGCTTGCGGACCATGGACGCGAAGGGCGCCTTGCGCCCGGACAGCGCGAGGCCGGTCATCAGGTCCGTGTATTCGCGCTTGTCCAGAAGCGGGCCGTCCATGACCTCGATCCGCTCCTCCAGCGCGCGGTCGTCCAGCACCTTGCCGAAGTTGAACAGGCCGTGGAAGCCGAAGGCCGGTCCCGCCACCGGCGTCCGTTCGAAGGCGAAACGGTCGGCCACGGCCTCGGGGGCGAAGC
The DNA here is from genome assembly GCF_030849505.1 of Azospirillum isscasi. Lineage (GTDB taxonomy): Bacteria > Pseudomonadota > Alphaproteobacteria > Azospirillales > Azospirillaceae > Azospirillum > Azospirillum isscasi. The sequence continues at coordinate 643 of NZ_JAUJFI010000003.1, forward strand.
GGATGCCGGCCTTCTCCAGCGCCGGGCGCTCGGTCCGGCAGATGACGTGGTCTTCGGGGATGCCGGCCTCGAAGCGCAGATCGCGCACCCGGTCGAGCAGGGCGGCGGAGCGCAGGGAGAAGCCGCCGTTCCCCACCGTCATGCCGTCCTCGTACCAGCCCCAGCGGGCGCCGATGTAGTCGAAGGCGCGGAACTCCTCCGTCCAGGCCCGCGGGTCGGCGACGAAGCCGTCCCACTGCGCGATCAGGACGTGGCGCGTCGTCACCAGCCGGCGCAGGCGGACGTTGATCGTGTCCGAATAGTCGTCGAGGCTGTCGATCGGGGCGATCCGGTGGAAATCGACGCCGGGGATCCGCGGGTCGCTGTCGGAGAGCAGCAGGACGCCGGAAAAGCGGCAGGCGGCGATGCTGTCCCGGATGGCCATCTCGACCAGGGCATGGTTCGCCGTATCGGCGAACACCAGCGTGCAATCCTCGATCCTGACCATGCCGTTCCCCGTTCAGCCCGCCGGGTTCCGGCGCCGGCGGGCGCGGATCGTAGCACAGCGGTTGTGGGGCTGCCACGGGCGGGCGCCGGCCCTCGGGGTCATCGCATCTGGTCTTCATAACCCTCTCCCCTCTGGGGAGAGGGGACTTCAGATGCGACTGCCCTGGCCGGTCATCCTTGACGGCTGGGGGCCGGTCCCTTAGCTTGCGAAGTGTTCCCTGGGGGGCCTCGCTAGGAGGCTGAGACTCCGCCCGTCCGGCGCTTTCATCCGGGCAACGCGGTGACCCATCGAACCTGATCCGGGTCATACCGGCGTAGGGACGGGACAAAGGGCGCCGCCGCACCCCCATTCCATCCAGACCCCTTTGACCCGGCAAACGGTTTGTTTGCGCTGCAAAAGGTGTGTCCGGACGTGACCGAAGCCCGACTTGTCGAAGACCTGCTGGCCTTCATCGCCGCCGGGGAGGCGGACGAGGAGGCGTTCAACCGCATGGCGCTGGCGGTCTTCGCCCACCAGTTCGAGACCAACGCCCCCTACCGCCGTTTCGCCACCCAGCGGGCGCGCACCCTGCGCACGGTGAAGAGCTGGCGCGACGTGCCCGCCGTGCCGATCAGCGCCTTCAAGGACCTGACGCTGAGCGGACGCCCGCCGGAGGAGTGCCCGCACGTCTTCATGACCAGCGGCACCACCAAAGGCGTGCGGGGCAAGAGCCACCACCCCACGCTGGCGGTCTACGACCGCTCCATGACCGTCAATTTCCGCCGCCGCTTCATGGGAGACTTCGAACGGCTGCGCATGGGCATCCTGTTTCCGACCGAGCAGGCGATGCCCAACTCGTCCCTCGCCCATTATCTGGCGCTGGCGCGGAGCGAGTTCGGGACGGCGGACAGCCGGTATTTCGTCTCCGACGCCGGACTGGACGTGGACGGGGCCGTCGAGGAGCTGTCCCGCGCCGAGGCGACCGGTGAACCCTATGCCCTGCTGGGGGCGAGCTTCAGCGTCGTGCATCTGATGGACGCGCTGGCGGAGCGGGGGCGGCGCTTCGCCCTGCCGGCGGGCAGCCGCATCCTCGACACCGGCGGTTTCAAGGGCCAGTCGCGGGAGATGGCGGCGGAGGAGTTCTACGGACGCCTGTCCGCGGCCTTCGGCGTGCCGCGCCGCCTGTGCATCAACATGTACGGCATGACGGAGCTGAGCACCCAGTTCTACGACGACGGCAACGAGGCCTGCCCGTCCGTGAAGTCCGGCCCGCACTGGATCCGCAGCCGGGTCATCAACCCGCTGACCGGGCAGGAGGTGCCGCGCGGCAGCACCGGCGTGCTGGTCCATCACGATCTGGCCCATTTCAACTGCGCCTCCGCCATCCTGACCGAGGACGCGGGGGTGGAGGTGGAGGGCGGCTTCCAGCTTCTGGGCCGGGCGGACGGGGCGGACGCCAAGGGCTGCTCCATGGCGGTCGAGGACTTCCTCAAAGCGGCGCGGGCCCCGTGACGATGGGCTTGATGGAGCGGGCCGGGCATTTGCCGGGGCTGTCCGCCGACGCGGTGGACTGGCGGACGCTGACCTTCCGGCGCGGCGCCGAGACGCTCGACGTGGCGGTCCCGGTGCTGACCGAGGCACAGATCGCTGAAGTCGCAACGCGCGTGCGGACCAACGCGCGGGCCTGTCTGAAAAACCGGACCGTCGCGGAGATCGCCGCCGTCATCGACCGCGCCGTCGCCCGGCTGCTCGACCGCAACGGCCCGTGGCGGCAAAAGGCGGAACGGCTGCTGCCGCTGGTCACCGGCTACGACGCGGAGATGGTCCGGCTGGGGCTGACCGGCTATCTGAAGACCTTCCGCGGGCCGGAGTTGCGGAAATTCCTCGCGGAGGATTTCGCCAACCCGGCGGTGCTGGACGATTTCCAGCCGATGCCCAAGGGTGGCTTCGCCCGCGCCTTCGGGCCGGAACTGCTGCTGCATGTCTGGGCGGGCAACGTGCCGGGCCTGCCGCTGTGGAGCCTGATTTCCGGTCTGCTGGTGAAGGCCGGCACGGTCGGCAAGCTGCCGAGCGCCGAGCCGCTGTTCGCCGGCTGGTTCGCGCAAATCCTGGCGGAGATCGACCCGGAACTGGCCGGCTGCATCGCCATCGTCTGGTGGAGGGGTGGCGACGAGACCACGGAGCGGGCGTGGCTGGCCCGCGCCGACACGGTGGTCGCCTATGGCGGCAACGACGCGCTGGAGGCCATCCGGGCGCGGGTGCCGGTCACCGCGCGCTTCCTGCCCTATGGGCACAAGATCAGCTTCGCCATGGTCGCCCGCTCCGCGCTCGACGCCGCGAAGGCCGGGGCGGTGGCGCGGCAGGCGGCCTACGACGTGGCGCGCTACGACCAGCAGGGCTGCTATTCCCCACAGACCGTCTTCGTGGAGCGCGGCGGGCGGGTGTCGCCGCGGGAGTTCGCGGGCTATCTGGCGCACGAACTGGACGCCATCGGCAGCAAGTTTCCCCGCCGCTCCCTGTCCATGGCCGAGGCGGGCAGTGTCGCGTCCTGGCGCAACGCGGAGGAGACGAAGGGCTTTGCCGACCCCAGCCGCGCCCTGCTGGGCGATCCCGCCGGAAGCTGGGCGGTCGCCTATACGGATGCGGCGGACGGCCTCTTGCCCTGCGGGCTGAACCGTACGGTGACGGTGGTGGCGGTGGACCGGCTGGCCGACGCGGTGCCGGGATTGGCGCCGTACCGCGCCTTCCTCCAGACCGTGGGCATCGCCGCGGCGCCGGAGGAGCTGTTCGCGCTCGCCGGGGCGCTGGGGGCCGTGGGGGTGACGCGCCTCTGCGCGCTGGGCCGGATGACCGCGCCGGAGGCGGGCTGGCACCATGACGGGCGGTTCAACCTGCTGGACCTCGTGACGATGACCGAGATCGAAGGCTCGGCGGAGCGGGCGGCGGATGCCTTCGCCCCCTACACGGATTGAGGCGCCGGCCATGAGCTTCGTCACCATCGAACAGGCCGGCTACGGCGTCCCGCGCGGCGGCACCATCCTGGACCGCATCGACTGGAGCATCGGCGAAGGGGAGTTCCACGCGCTGGTCGGGCGCAGCGGCTGCGGCAAGACGACCCTGCTGAAGCTGGTCGCCGGGCTGCTGCCCCCGGCCACCGGAATCGTCCGCATCCAGGGGGAGCCGGTGCGCGGGCCGGGCGCCCAGGTCGGCTTCGTCTTCCAGGCGCCGACGCTGCTGGAATGGCGGACGGTGCTCGACAACCTGCTGCTTCCGGTGTCGCTGAAACGCCGCCCGCAGCCGGCGGACCGCCGCAAGGCGGAGGAGCTTCTGGACCTCGTGGGGTTGTCGGGTCTTGCCGGGCGCTATCCCGGCGAATTGTCCGGCGGGCAGCAGAGCCGCGTCGCGCTGGCCCGCGCGCTGGTCACCGAGCCGCCGCTGCTCCTGCTCGACGAACCCTTCGCCGCGCTCGACGCCATCACGCGGGAGGAGTTGCAGGACGACCTGCTGCGGCTCTGCGCCCGGCACCGCACCACCGTGCTGTTCGTCACCCACGACATCGCGGAGGCGGTCTATCTGGCCGACCGGGTGGCGGTGATGGAGGGCGGTCGGCTGAGCCACGCCCTGCCGGTGCCGCTGGCCCGCCCGCGCGGGCGCGACGTCCGCTACAGCCCCCGTTTCAACGCCCTGTGCCTGGAGCTTCGCCGCGCCATGGACGGCAAGGCGGAGAGCGTGGCGCTGGAGCGCGCGTCGTGATAATCCGCCTCGCCTCCGCCCTTCTGTTCGTCCTGCTGCTGGCGGGGTGGGAGGTCTATTGCCGCGCGGCGGGGGTGTCGGCGCTGGTCGTGCCGCTGCCGTCCGCGGTGCTGCGCACGCTGTGGGACGGGCTGGCCGGGGGCTACCTGCTGCCGCATCTCTGGGTCACCACGGTGGAGATGGCGATGGGCCTCGCCGCCGGCTGCACGGTCGGCTTCCTCGCCGGGGTCCTGCTGGCCGAGGTGCCGGTGCTGCGCCGCCTGTTCTACCCCTACATCGTCGCCAGCCAGGTGGTGCCGAAGCTGGCGCTGGGGCCGCTGTTCATCGTCTGGTTCGGCTTCGGCATGACCTCCACCGTCGTCATCACGGCGCTGATCTGCTTCTTCCCGCTGCTGGAAAACACCATGACCGGCCTTCAGCAGGTCGATCCCAACAAGCGGGAGCTGTTCCGGATGCTGCGGGCGACGCGCCTGCAAACCCTGCTGCGGCTGAAGATCCCCTCCGGCCTGCCGGTGATCCTGGCGGGGCTGCGCGTCGCCGTGGTGCTGGCGCTGGTCGGCGCCGTCGTCGGCGAGTTCATCGGGGGCCGGCAGGGGCTGGGCGCCTCGATCATCGCGGCGCAGGGGATGATGGATTCGACCATGATGTTCGCCCTGTTCATCGTCATAACGCTGCTGGGCATGATCGTCTATCAGGCCGCCGCCGGGCTGGAACGCTGGCTGCTGCGCCGTCCGTGGAAAGGATAATCACACGATGTTCGGGTTTCTGCGCACTTTGGGTGCCGTCGCCGTTTCCGCCCTCCTGCTGTCCTCCCCCGCGCTGGCGCTCGACAAGGTGACCGTCGCCGGCTGGAGCCAGCCGATCAGCGAAATCACCAACCTGCTGGCGGAGCCGGACAAGGGCTTCTTCAAGGCCAGGGGGATCGATCTCGGCTATGTGCCGGGGACCGGCGGCGGCTCGGCCATCCAGAACATGCTGACCGGTCAGGCCGACGTGGCCTTCACCGATCCGGCCTCCTTCTACCTGGCTCTCGACAAGGGCGAGAAGCTGATCGCCATCTACAACATCTATCCGCAGAACGTCTTCAACGTGGTGTCGCCGAAGGAGCGCAACATCACGAAGCCGGAGGATCTGAAGGGCAAGCGCATCGGCGTCTACAGCCTGTCCAGCGGCACCCGCCAGAACCTCCAGGTGCTTCTGCATCAGGTGGGGCTGAGCGAGAAGGACGTGACCATCGAGGTGACCGGCCTGCTGAACTTCGCCCCCGTCATCCAGGGCCAGGTGGACGCCACCGCGGCGACCGACACCGGCCTGCATGTCGGGCTCCAGAAGGGGCTGAAGGACGTCAACGTCATCGAGGTCAAGGACACGCTGAATTTGCCCTCGGACATCTTCGTGGTGACGGAGGAGACCTACCGCACGAAGAAGGACGTTCTGAAGCGCTTCCTCACCGCCTACCGCGACAGCGCCGCCTGGATGATCGCCGAGCCGGAGGAGGCCGCCCGTCTCGCCGTGACCCGCGCCATCAACGGGCGCGACGAGGCGACCAACCTCGCCATCATCAAGCTGCGCAACGCCTCCAGCGTGTCGGAGACGACCAGGGCCAAGGGCCTCGGCCACTTCGATCCGGAGCTGATGCAGAAGGGGGCGGACACCTTCAAACAGCTCGGCCTGATCGCAAAGGACCTCGACATGGGCACGCTGGTCCGGTCCGACCTGATCCCCGAATAAGGCGAACCAAGCCATGGATTTCCGCGACAGGACCGTCCTCGTCACCGGCGCCAGCCGCGGCATCGGCGCCGCCATCGCCAAAGCCTTCGCGGCGGAGGGGGCGGCGGTCGCCGTCAATTACCTGCAAAACGCGGAGGCCGCGGAGGCGGTGGCGGCGGCCTGCCGGGATCTGGGCCGGGAAGCCGGAGGCGACGCCTGGGCGGTGCAGGCCGACGTGACCGACGCCGGCGCCGTGAACCGCATGGTGGAGCGGACCGCGGAGGAGTTCGGCAAGATCGACGTGGTGGTGAACAACGCCTTCCGCCCCTACGCCTTCGATCCGGAGAAGCGCAAGCTGTTCTGGGACACCGACTGGGCGGACTACCGGGGGCAGGTGGATGGGGCGCTGCTCGGCACCTACAATGTCTGCCGGGCGGTGCTGCCGGTGATGCGGCGGCGGCCCGGCGGCAGCATCGTGAACATGGCGACCGACCTCGTGGCCCGGCCCACCGTGCCCTATCACGACTACACCACGGCCAAGGCCGCGCTGGTCGGCTTCAGCCGCAATCTGGCGGCGGAGTTGGGGCCGCTGGGCATCCGCGTCAATTGCGTGGCGCCGGGGCTGGTCTGCCCCACCGACGCCAGCCGGGCGACGAAGGAGGACGTGAAGGACGCCATCGTCGCCCAGACCCCGCTGCGCCGCATCGCCACGCCGGAGGACGTGACCGGCCCGGTGCTGTTCCTGGCGTCGGGCTGGAGCCGGTTCATGACCGGGCAGGTGCTGTATGTGGACGGGGGGCTGGTGATGGGGTGAGTGCGGGCGCCGTCGCCCCCACCCGACCCTCCCCCGCCCAGCGGGGAGGGTCGGGTGGGGGAACCTGTGTTGGCGCCCCCCTACTCCAACGCGATCTCCCCCTTGATCTCATGCTCCAGCCCGATGCCTTCGATGGTCAGCACCATGCGGGCCTGGAGCCTCTCGTTGCCCTTCAGCGTTCCGGCCTCCAGCGCTTCGGTCACGGCGTGCTCGATCTCGCGCTGCGAGGTGACGCCGACGACCTTCAGGTATTTGCGGATGCCCATGTTGAAGGTGTCGTGGTCCATGATGCTCCTCCCTCTCTGATCGCTCCCGAGGAGAACCGTTGCGGCAGCGCTTTGTCCCGTCCCGTCAGTCGTCCTCGTACAGTCCGCGGGCGGCGTCGCGGTGGCAGGCTTCGCAGTTGGCCTTGGACATCACGTCCTTGCGCAGCCAGACCTCCGGGCGGAAGCGGTGCTCGCGCAGCCACCAGCGCTGCTCGGTGATGCGCAGAAGCGTGGGGTCGCCGCGTCCGGCGGCGTTGCCGGTCAGATAGGCGCGGATCTCCGCCGCCGGGCCGGGCGGCAGGCTGGCCTTCTCGCCGAAATGGTCGTCCAGCCCGTCCATGATCCGGGTCCAGCTTCCCGCCGGCAGCAGGCCGGGCTGGAAGGCCATGTGGCATTCGCCGCATTCCTTGCGGGTGGCGTCGTTGGTCACGGGCCGGACGCGCTCGAACTCGTTGGCGGAAGCGGCGACGCCGGACAGCAGCAGAAGGGCGGCCGCGGCGGCAAGACGGCGGGGCATGGCGGGGCTCCTCACTGGCCGGAGAGGTAGGTGATGAAGTCGCCCTTCTCCTGCGCCGTGCAGGCGCGGCCCAGGACGGCGGGGCAATCGCGGTCGAAGCGCTTTTCCACCTCCACGGGGTCGGTGAAGCGCTTGGGGTTGGCGGAGACGGCCATCGGCTCGATCCCGCGCCCGGTCCGCTGGTGGCGGCCCTGGGCGGTGGGGTCGGGGGTGTGGCAGGCGGCGCAGGCATTGGTCTCCGGCTTGCCCCCGCCGTGCGGGCCGAGATAGAGGGCGCGCCCGCGCTCGGCGGAGAAGCCGGCGAAGGCGGGCGATTGCGCCTTCGCCTGGGCGGCGTAGCCGTCGAGCAGGGCGGTGCGCGCCGGGTTCGGGGCGGCGGCGATGGCGGCCCCCGCGGCGAAGACGGCCAGCGTCGGCAGGATGAAACGGATCGTGTGGGGCGTCATGGGGCGATGACCTCCTGGCGGGGGGTGGGACGGGCGCGCCAACCGGCGGCCTTCTTCAGGCCGAGCAGCGCTGCGACCAGGGCGACATGGGCCAGCACGACGGGCAGGGAGACCTCGCCCAACGCCTCGTGCAGCTTTTCCATGGGAACGACGAAATCGGCGACCGCTCCGCTGAGCGCGGCGGCGCCCACCACGGCCAGCAGCGCCAGCGCCATCCAGGCGAGCAGCGGGCTGCGCTGCCCCCAGGCCCGGGCGTCGCCCATGGCGGCGCGGCGCAGCCAGTCCCGCGTGGCGGCCATGGCGGGGCGGGGCAGGCGCAGCGGTCCCACCGGCATCAGGACCCCGGCCAGAAGCCGCACCGCCAGCGCGGCCAGCGCCGTGTAGCCGGCGAACTGGTGCATGGCGTAGGTGTCCTCGTCCCCCGTCAGGTAGGCGACGATGAAGGCGCCCGACAGCGCGGCGTGGAAGGCGAACAGGAACAGCAGCCGCCCCGGCGTGCGGCGCGCCACGGGGGGACGGGTGTCAGTCGATCCCATGATCGCCTCCCGCGACGGCGGCGGTCAGCGTCCAGGCCGTGCGGGCGATGCCGTCCCCGCCGGCAAGGGCCTGGAAGGTGAAGGCCGCCACGGCGATCACGAGCGTCGCGGCGGCGGTATGGGTCAGCATCCTGCGGATCATCGGCGGTCTCCTTGGCGGCGATCGTGTTGCCGCGGAGACTGCGCCGCCCACGCTGAACGGAGCCTGAGCGGTCCATTCAGGTGCCGTTCAGGCGGCTTTGTGCTAACTGGACCCGTCCGCCCGTCCGCCGGTTCCGACCATGAACGCCGCCCGCACCATCCTGCTGTCCTTGCTCCTCCTCACCGCCGCCCTGCCGGCGGGTGCGGACGACGACCGTGACCACGAGCGGGCGCGGGAGGCGTTGCGCTCGGGCCGGGCGCTGCCGCTGGAGGCCATCCTGGCCCGCGCGCAGGCCGACTTCCCCGGCGACATCCTGGACGTGGAATTCGAGGACGATGACGGCCAGATCGTCTACGAGGTCAAGACCATCACCGCCGATGGCCGCCTCCTGAAGCTGAAATACGACGCCGCCACCGGCGACCTGCTGCGGGTGCGCGGGCGCAACGGAAAAGCCGAGGGCGGCCATCATGGGAAGAGGTGAGCGCCATGCGCCTGCTCGTCGTCGAGGATGACCCGTCCCTCGCCCGCCAGCTTGCCGAGCGTCTGGAGGGCGAGGGCTACGCCGTGGACCGCGCCGCCGATGGCGAGGAGGGGCAATTCCTGGGCGAGACCGAACCCTACGACGCCATCGTTCTGGACCTGGGGCTGCCGCGGGTGGACGGGCTGACGGTGCTGCGGTCCTGGCGCGCGCAGGGGATCGCCGCGCCGGTCATCATCCTGACCGCCCGCGGGGCCTGGACGGAAAAGGTCCAGGGCATCGACGCCGGGGCCGACGATTATCTGGCGAAGCCCTTCAGCATGGAGGAGCTTCTCGCCCGCATCCGCGCGCTGATCCGCCGCTCCAAGGGCCACGCCTCGGCGGAGATCGCCTGCGGCGGGGTGGTGCTGGACACCCGCTCGGGCCGGGTCACGCTGGACGGGCGCCCGGTGGACCTGACCGGGCACGAGTTCCGCGTGCTCGATTACCTGATGCACCGCAAGGGCCAGCTCGTCTCCCGCACGGAGTTGACGGAGCACATCTACGCGCAGGATTTCGACCGCGATTCCAACACCATCGAGGTCTTCGTGGGCCGCCTGCGCCGCAAGCTGGGCGGCGGCTTGACCGGTGCGACGGCGGGGGCGATGACCGGCGCCTCCCGCTCCACGACGGCGACCTCGTCCTCCGGCGCGTCGCGCCCGATGATGAAGCGCGCGCCGAGCGCCACGGCGAAGACCGCGATGACGCCGGCCAGCGCCAGCAGGATGGGATTGACGGCGCGCCCCGGCTTGGCCCGGCCGGGTGCGGCGGGCTTTGCCGCGGGCGTCTTCTGCGCCGCGGGCATCTTCTGCGATGGCTTGCGTGCCGCTGCCTTCTGGGGCTTGCGCGGCGGTTTTCTGGCCATGGAATGGAATCTCGAACCCTGTGTTCCGGTTTGCGCGCAGGGTGGCACCCCCGCCCCGTCCCTGCAACAGCGGAGCGGGGTGGAGCCACCCGCCGGCTGCGACTATGCTGTGACCCGCCATGCTCCGCACCATCGCCATCCTTCTTGTCTTCGCCGCCGCTCAGGCCCTCGCCGCGCCGGCCCTCGCCGCCGAGGTCCGCTGCCCGCCCAGCCTGACCGTGCAGGCCCAGCCCGAGGCGCCCGGCGGCTGGTCGCCCTACCCGGCGAAGGACCAGCACGCCTTCGCGGGCGTCTCCCTGGTGGAGGGCGAGCGCACCGAGCAAATGATCTCCCCCGCCCCGGCGGCGCTGGAGCCGGACCGCAGCCTTCGCCGCGGGCGCTCGGAAACCCGGCAATGGGACTTCCCCGCCGCGCGGCGGAACACCGTCTTCCTGATCTGCCGCTACGCCGGGACCCAGGCCACGCTGGCGATCGACCTGCCGCGCACGGTGCGGCGCTGCCAGATCACCGAGGAGACCGACGCGCGGGGCGTGGTTCCGGAGAAGCCCGCGGCGGCGCCGCAGTTCCTCTGCCGGTGACGGTCCGCCGATTCGGGGCTCTGACGGGCTGGAAATCCACCGCTCCAGCGGCTAGGGTACCCGCCTTGGAACAAGGCCGGAACGGTATTCCGGGAGACGACAGGCCGGAAACGACAGGCCGGAAGGATGCTGGGGCGCCCCATGCTGCTGCTCATCGATAACTACGACAGCTTCACCTACAACCTCGTCCATTACCTGGGCGAACTGGGCGCCGAACCGGACGTCCGCCGCAACGACAGCCTGACGGTGGAGGAGGCCATGGCGCTCCGCCCCGAGGGCATCGTTCTGTCGCCCGGCCCCTGCGATCCGGACAAGGCGGGCATCTGCCTGCCCCTGATCGACGCCGCCGCGAAGGCCGGCGTGCCGCTGATGGGCGTGTGCCTGGGCCATCAGGCCATCGGGCAGGCGTTCGGCGGCACGGTGCTGCGCGCGCCGGTGCCGATGCACGGCAAGGTGGACCGCATGTTCCACGAGGGGCGCGGCGTGCTGAAGGGCCTGCCCTCCCCCTTCCGGGCCACCCGCTACCATTCGCTGATCGTCGAGCGCGCCAGCCTGCCCGCCTGCCTGGAGGTGACGGGGGAGACGGAGGACGGCCTGATCATGGCGCTGTCCCACCGCGAGCTGCCGATCCACGGCGTGCAGTTCCACCCGGAAAGCATCGAGAGCGAGCACGGCCACAGGATCCTGGAGAATTTCCTGAACACCACCCGCCGGCTGGAGACCGCCGCATGAGCACGCCGTCCGCGCCGCACGGCGACCTGACCGACATGAAGGCCATCCTCGCCAGGGTCGCCGCCGGCAACGCCCTGACCGAGGCGGAAGCCTCGCTGGCCTTCGACATCATCATGTCGGGCAACGCCACACCGTCGCAGATGGGCGGGTTCCTGATGGCGCTGCGCGTCCGCGGCGAGACGGTGGACGAGATCACCGGGGCCGCCCGCGTCATGCGCGCCAAGGCCATCCCGGTGGAGGCGCCGGACGGCACCATCGACACCTGCGGCACCGGCGGCGACGGGTCGGGCACCTACAACATCTCCACCGCGGCGGCCATCGTCATCGCCGCCTGCGGCGTGCCGGTCGCCAAGCACGGCAACCGCGCCATGTCGTCCAAGTCGGGCGCCGCCGACGTGCTGGGGGCGCTGGGCGTCAACCTGGATTGCGACCTGGGTCTGGTGCGCAAGGCCCTGTGGGACGCGCGCATCGGCTTCCTGATGGCGCCGCGCCACCACCTCGCCATGCGCAACGTCGGCCCGACCCGCGTGGAGCTGGGCACCCGCACCGTCTTCAACCTGCTGGGCCCCCTGTCCAACCCGGCCAGCGCCAAACGCCAGCTTCTCGGCGTCTACGCGAAGCAATGGGTGGAGCCGCTGGCCCATGTGCTGAAGCGGCTGGGCTCGGAAGCCGCCTGGATCGTCCACGGCTCCGACGGGCTGGACGAGATCACCACGACCGGCCCGACCACCGTCGCCCAGTTGAAGGACGGCGAGGTCACCGTGTTCGAGATCGAGCCGGAGCAGGCCGGCATCTTCCGCGCCCGGCCCGAGCATCTGAAGGGCGGCGACGCCCATGTGAACGCGGAGGCCATCCGCGCGCTGTTCGACGGCGCCCAGGGCGCCTATCGCGACATCGTGCTGCTGAACGCCGCCGCCGCCCTGCACGTCGCGGGCAAGGCCGGCGACCTGAAGGAGGGCGTGGAGCAGGCCCGCCACGCCATCGACAGCGGGGCCGCGCGCACCGTGCTCCAGCATCTCGTGTCCATCACCAATTCGTCCGCCACCACCGAACCGGTTGCCGCGCCATGAGCGACGTCCTGACCCGCATCTGCGACGACAAGCGCGCGCTGGTCCAAGCCCGCAAGTCCGCCCGTCCCCTGTCCGCGGTGGAGGATGCCGCCCGCAGCGCCGACCCGGCCCGCGGCTTCATCCGCGCCCTGCGCGGCACGGTGGACCAGGGCCGTTACGGCCTGATCGCCGAGATCAAGAAGGCCAGCCCGTCCAAGGGGCTGATCCGTCCCGACTTCGACCCGCCCGCGCTTGCCCGCGCCTACCGCGAGGGTGGCGCCACCTGCCTGTCGGTGCTGACGGACGAGCCCTATTTCCAGGGCTGCGACGACTATCTGCTGGCCGCCCGCGCCGCGGTGGATCTGCCGGTGCTGCGCAAGGACTTCATGGTCGATCCCTACCAGATCGCCGAATCCCGCGCGCTGGGCGCCGACTGCATCCTCATCATCATGGCGGCGCTGAGCGACGCGCAGGCCGCGGAGATCGAGGACGCCGCCATCGCCTGGCGCCTGGACGTGCTGGTCGAGGTGCACAACCGGGAGGAGCTGGACCGCGCACTGGCGCTGAAGACCCCGCTTCTGGGCGTGAACAACCGGAACCTGAAGACTCTGGCGGTGGACATCGCCACCACGGAGGAGCTGGCCGCCCACGTCCCCGCCGACCGCATGCTGGTCGCCGAAAGCGGACTCTACAGCCCGGCGGACCTGTCGCGCATGGCGGCGGTCGGGGCGCGCTGCTTCCTGGTCGGTGAATCGCTGATGCGGCAGGAGGACGTGACCGCTGCCACCCGCGCCCTGCTCGCCTGACATCCAAGCAAAAAAACACTGGGGAGGAGCGACGCCGTGCCGAACGTGACCATTGCCCCTGAAAGCCCGCTCCAGGACGAGGTGATCCGCCTGATCGAGGAGTTGGACCGCTATCTGGGCGACCTGTACCCGGCGGAGAGCAACCACCTGCTGGATCTGCAATCGCTGGCTCGTCCGGACATCCGGTTCCTGGTCGCGCGGCGGTCGGGCACCGTGGTCGGCTGCGGGGCCATGCGCATCGACGCCGAAGGCGGCTATGGCGAGGTCAAGCGGATGTTCGTCCAGCCGACCGCCCGCGGCGGCCAGATCGGGCGCCGCCTGCTGGAACGCATCGAGGAGGAGGCCCGCGCCGCCGGCCTGTCCCTGCTGCGGCTGGAGACCGGCGTCTATCAGGAGGAAGCCATCGCGCTCTACCGCAAGCAGGGCTTCACCGACCGCGGCCCGTTCGGCCCCTACGGCCCCGACCCGCTGAGCCTCTTCATGGAGAAAGCCCTATGACCGACCGGCCCGGAAGCGGCTTCACCCATTTCGACGCGGAAGGCCGCGCCGTGATGGTGGACGTGTCCGACAAGGCGGACACCGAACGCACGGCGACCGCCCGTGGCTCCGTCCTCATGCAGCCGGAGACGCTGGCGCTGATCATGCAGGGCGGCGTGAAGAAGGGCGACGTCCTGTCGGTGGCCCGGCTGGCCGGCATCATGGGGGCCAAGCGCACGCCGGACCTGATCCCGCTGTGCCACCCGCTGATGCTGACCGCGGTCAAGGTGGACCTGACCTGCGACCCCGGCCGCAACGCCGTGGACATCACCGCCACCTGCAAACTGAAGGGCCAGACCGGGGTGGAGATGGAAGCGCTGACCGCCGTGTCGGTCGCGGCGCTCACCGTCTACGACATGTGCAAGGCGGTGGACCGCGGCATGACCATCACCGACGTCCAACTGGTGCACAAGGCCGGCGGCAAGAGCGGCGAATGGGGAAGCGCCCCCCGATGATCCCGGTCGGTGAAGCCCGCGCCCGCATCCTCGCCGCCTTCACCGCCCTGCCGGCGGAGACGGTGCCGCTGCCCGACGCGCTGGGGCGCGTCCTGGCGGAGCCCGCCGTCGCCCGCCTGAGCCAGCCGCCCTTCGCCGCCGCCGCCATGGACGGTTGGGCCGTCCGCGCCGCCGACATCGCCGGGGCTTCCACGGACACGCCCGTCACCCTGCGCCGCCTTGGCGAGGCCGCCGCCGGCCACGCCTTCGCCGGCACGGTCGGCGCGGGCGAGGCCGTGCGCATCTTCACCGGCGCCCCCCTGCCCGCCGGGGCCGACGCCGTGGTGATGCAGGAGGATTGCGAGGACGCCGGGGACCATGTCCGGGTCGGCCACGCCGTGCCCGCGGGCCGTTTCGTGCGCCCCGCCGGGCTGGATTTCTCCGCCGGGGAAGAGGTTCTGCCCGAAGGGCGCCGGCTGACCGCCCGCGACGTGGCTCTGGCCGCTGGCGCCAACCTGCCCTGGCTGCGCGTCCGTCGCCGCCCGCGGGTGGCCGTGCTCGCCACTGGGGACGAGATCGCCCTGCCCGGCGACCCGCTGGGGCCGAACCAGATCGTCAGCTCCAACGCGCTCGGCCTTTGCGCCTTGGTGACCAGCCAGGGCGGCATCGCCCACAATCTGGGCGTGGCGAAGGACGATCCGGAGGAGCTCGCCGCCATGGCCGCCGGGGCGGCGGGCTGCGACCTGCTGGTGACCACGGGCGGGGCCTCGCAGGGCGAGCACGACCATGTGCGCGACGTGCTGAGCGGGCTGTCGCTGAACTTCTACCGGGTCGCCATGAAGCCCGGTAAGCCGTTGATCTTCGGCACGGCGAACGGTGTGCCGCTGCTCGGCCTGCCCGGCAACCCGGTGTCCACCGGAGTGGCCGCCGTCCTGTTCCTGGTGCCGCTGCTGCGCCATCTCCAGGGCCTGCCCGCCGAGGGCGCGACGGTGACGGCGAGGCTCGGCGCGCCGCTGAAGGCCAACGATGGACGGGCCGACTTCCTGCGCGCCACGCTGGCCCCCGGTGCGGACGGCCTGCCGGTCGCCACCCCCTTCCCGCGCCAGGACAGCGCGATGATGTCCCGGCTGGCCCGCGCCGATGGACTGATCGTCCGCGAACCGCAGGCCGCCGCCGCCGCCGCCGGAGACCGCGTGACGGTGATCCCGCTGAGCGGCGGTGTACTCTCTTTGTAGTTCCCGGCAACTCTGTGATCCCTTTTGGGAGTCCTATTCGCAGATGTGCGAATGATTTCGCCGGCGGGGCTTGACTGGGAATCGGAACCAAACTAGAACATAAAGGAACGTTTTGCTTTTGTTCCATATGTAGTGCGGAACCGGCCGGGAGGCACAAATGCTCACGCGCAAGCAGCACGAACTGCTGCTTTTCATCCACGAGCGGCTCGGACAGGGCGGTGTGTCCCCTTCCTTCGACGAGATGAAGGACGCTCTCAACCTGAAGTCCAAGTCGGGCATCCACCGCCTCATCACGGGGCTGGAGGAGCGCGGCTTCATCCGTCGCCTGCCCCACCGCGCCCGCGCGCTGGAGGTGCTGCGCCTGCCTGAGGGGCTGGAGACCGCCCGCGCCCGTCCGCCGCGCGCCAAGTTCCAGCCGAACGTCATCAAGGGCGATTTCAACTTCGCGGGGCGGGAGGCGAGCCCGGCGTCGGAGACGGTGCAGCTCCCGCTCTATGGCCGCATCGCCGCCGGCACGCCCATCGAGGCGCTGCGCGACAACTCCGCCTATGTGGACATCCCGGCGACCATGCTCGGCACGGGCGACCATTACGCGCTGGAGGTGGCCGGCGATTCCATGGTGGAGGCCGGCATTCTCGACCATGACACGGTCATCATCCAGCGCTGCGACGGCGCGGAGAACGGTTCCATCGTCGTCGCCCTGGTGGACGACGCCGAAGTCACGCTGAAGCGCCTGCGCCGCAAGGGCAACACGGTGGCTCTGGAACCCGCCAACGCCGCCTATGAGACCCGCATCTTCGGCGCCGACCGCGTGCGGGTGCAGGGCCGTCTGGTCGGGCTGGTGCGCAAGTACTGACCGGGCCTGCGCCGGGGCACGGTTCAGCGCGCCCCGGCCTCTGCGCCCGTAACCTTTCCGCCCCCAATCCTTCCGCCCCCAATCCTTCCGCCCGTGGTCCAGGGGCGGTCGCCGCGCTGGCCGCGGACGCTCTCCACCCGGATGCCCGTGTCCGACAGGTAGAGCGCCTGCGCGCCCTCCCGCCGCAGGCGCCAGCGGTCGATGACCAGCGGCGCCCGGCAACCGCGCGACGGGTCGGCGGTCACCACCGCATCGGCCACCGCGCAATCCTCCGGCATGGCGTCGGGCCGGCGTAGCAGGGCTACCGTCTTTCCCTGCGCCCGGTAGAGGCATCCCAGCGCGTCGCAGCGCAGCCGCCCGTCCAGGCTCACCCCGGCGAGCGGCCAGACGTCCTGCCCCGCCCCGTCCTCCGGACGCTCCATCCCGTCGCGCCGCCTCCAGGTGTCGGCCACCCGCCCGTCGCTGGCGGCGGACAGGCTGAGGTTCCCCTCGGCGCTGCGCACGGCCATCAGCCGGCCATCCTCCGACACCAGGACATCGGGCCGCGGCGCGGAGACCGGCCCCAGCAGTCCCCCCGCCACCGCGGCCAGCCCCAGCCAGCGCCAGCGCCCGGTCCAGATCGCCAGCCACAACCCGCCCAGCGTGACCGCCGCAATGGCCGCGTCCGGCATCGCCGGAAAGATCGCGGTGGCTCCGGGAAGCGCCGCCGTCTGCTCCGCCGTCGCGATGACCAGCCGGACGCCCCAGCTCATCGCCACCACCGCCGGCCCCTCCAGCCCGAAGGGCAGAAGCAGGTAGGACAGCAGGCTGAAGGGCATGATCCAGACCGTGGTCACGGGGATCGCCACCATGTTGGACAGCACCCCGTAAAAGGCCACCTGCTGGAAATGATAGAGCCCGTAGGGCGTGGTCGCGGCCGTCGCCACGACGCTGGAAAAGGCAATGCCGCCCAGGGACAGGGCGGCCCTCCCGATCCACCCCCGCTCACGCCGCTGGCGCACGGCCCAGGGGGTCGCCAGTTCGAAGGCGGCGATCAGCGCGACCACCGCCGCGAAGGACATCTGGAAACTTGGCCCCAGCATCCCTTCCGGGTCGTAGAGGATGGTGACGATCCCGGCGAAGGCGACCAGCCGCATGCTGATCGGCGACCGATCGGCGATCACCGCGCCCATGATCAGCCCGGTCATCAGCACCGACCGCAGCGTCGGCAGCGGCGCGCCCACCAGCAGCGTGTAGAGGACGGCGGACAAAATGCCGCACAGCGCCGCGATCTTCTTGATCGGCCAGCGCAGCGCCATCCAGGGGCTGAGCGCCAGAAGCGCCCGCACCACCCAGAAGACGATCCCCGCCGCGATGCCCACATGCAGGCCGGAAATCGACAGGAGATGCGCCAGACCGCTGTCGCGGAAGGCGTCCATCATCGACTCCGGGATGGCGGCCGCCTCGCCGTTCAGCAGGGCGGCGGTGACGCTGGACTCCGCCGGATCGGCGACGGCGGCGCGCACCCGTTCCGCAATGGCGGCCCGGGCCTGCTCGAAGGCCACCGTCACCCGGCGCCAGCCGCCGGGCGGGGGCGCCTCCTGCGCGACGGGAGCGCCCATGACGAAGCCGACCGCGCCGAATCCCTCGAAATAGGCGCGCCGCTGCAGGTCGAAGGCGCCCGGCTCCGCCGGGGAGGCCGGCGGGTGGAGCATGGCGCGCAGCCGGACCACCGTCCCGGCCTCCGGCGGCGCCACCTTGGCCGGCAGATGCAGCCGCACCCGCGCCGGAGTCGCCTCCGGCGCCAGCCGGTCCACCGTCAGTTCGCCGATCATCAGCCGCGCGCCGGTGGGCTGCCGCTCGACCGCCAGCACCCGCCCGGTCAGTTGCACCGGGCCAAGCTCCCGCGTCAGCATGGGCGCCGCCGCGCCGAGGGTGTGAAGCTGCGCCGCGGCGAAGCCCAGCGCGACGCTCAGCAGCCCCAGCAGAAGGACGACCGGCGCGAGATGCCGCCGCGCCAGCCACAAGGGCGGAAGGCAGCCCGCGGCGATTCCCGGCCCCAGCCAGACCGGCGGCTCCGTCGGCAGGCCGAAATAGAGCGCCACCCCCGCCCCGGCGCCCACCGGGAACCACAGCGCCCAGCGCTCCCGCTCCGCGGCCAGAATGTTGCCCAGGGCGGCGGAAAGGCGTGCGGCGACGCCGCGGCGGAGCCGGTCCGCGCCGCCCTCCCCCTCCGCTGCCGCCGCCGCCGCCGCCGCGCCGCCGGCTATGCCCTCTTCGACCCCGTGGGCCATACTGTCGCCTATGCGCGCAAGGCAAATGCCCCCGGCGCCGTTAATGTGTTACACCACCGCACCACTGTAGCAGTGCCGAACCCGGAATTGAGCCACCCATGACCGTCGTCACCCGTTTCGCCCCGTCGCCCACCGGCTTTCTCCACATCGGCGGCGCCCGCACCGCGCTGTTCAACTGGCTGTATGCCCGCCACACCGGCGGGACGTATCTGTTGCGCATCGAGGACACCGACCGCCAGCGCTCGACGGACGCCGCGGTGGACGCCATCCTCGACGGGCTGTCCTGGCTCGGCCTCGACTGGGACGGCGACGCGGTGAGCCAGTTCGGCCGCAAGGACCGCCACGCCGAAGTGGCGCAGCAGATGCTGGCGGCGGGCCGGGCCTATCACTGCTACGCCAGCCCCGAGGAGCTGGAGGAGATGCGCGCCGCGCAGAAGGCGGCGGGCCAGCCGGTCCGCTACGACGGGCGCTGGCGCGACCGCGACCCGTCGGAAGCGCCGGAGGGCGTGAAGCCGGTGATCCGCCTGAAGGCCCCGCAGGAGGGCGAGACGGTTCTGAAGGACCATGTCCAGGGCGAGGTGCGGGTGCAGAACGCCCAGCTCGACGACCTGATCCTGCTGCGCGCCGACGGCACGCCGACCTATCTGCTGGCCGTGGTGGTGGACGACCATGACATGGGCGTGACCCACGTCATCCGCGGCGACGACCACCTGACCAACACCTTCCGCCAGATCCAGATCTACAACGCCATGGGCTGGGACCTGCCGGAATTCGGCCACATCCCGCTGATCCACGGGCCGGACGGCGCCAAGCTGTCGAAGCGCCACGGCGCGCTCGGCGTGGACGCCTACCGCGACATGGGCTACCTGCCGGAGGCGATCCGCAACTATCTGCTGCGGCTCGGCTGGGCGCACGGCGACGACGAGATCATCTCCACCGAGCAGGCCGTGGACTGGTTCAACCTGGAGGGAATCGGGCGCTCCCCCTCGCGCTTCGATTTCGCCAAGCTGGAGAACCTGAACGCCCACTACATGCGGCAGGCCGACGACACCCGTCTGGTCGGTCTGGCCGCCCCGCGGCTGGAGGCCGAGCTTGGCCGCGCCCTCACCGAGTCGGAGCGCGAGCTGCTGACGCGCGCCATGAACGGGCTGAAGCAGCGCGCCCGCACCGTCGTCGATCTGGCGCAGAGCGCCCGTTTCTACGTCGCCGCCCGCCCGCTGCCGATGGATGAGAAGGCCGCGGCCCTGCTGGACGGGAAGGGCCGCGGCGTCCTGACCGACCTCGCCGCCCGGTTCGAGGCGGAGGCCGATTTCACCGCCGCCGCCCTGGAGGCGCTGGTGCGCGCCTTCGCCGAGGAACGGGGGGAGAAACTGGGCAAGATCGCCCAACCGCTGCGCGCGGCGCTCACCGGCTCCACGGTGTCGCCGCCGATCTTCGAGGTGGCCGAACTTCTGGGCCGCGCGGAAACGCTGGCCCGCATGAAGGATGCCGCAACTGCAGCACGGGGATAACTTCCGTGCGTTGATATCCGCCCGGCATAGAACTATGCTGCGCCGATTCGAAAAGGGCGTTAAGCCCCAACCCTAAAGATAAGGACGTGCCGAGATGACCCAAACCGCGGACAAGGCCGACACCTTCACCCTGATCGACAACCGGACCGGAAAGCAGGTCACCCTGCCCGTGATGCACGGCAGCACCGGTCCGGACGTGATCGACATCCGCAAGCTCTACGCCGAGACCGGTTGTTTCACCTACGATCCGGGTTTCACCTCGACGGGCAGCTGCGAGTCCAAGATCACCTACATCGACGGTGACGAGGGTGTCCTGCTGCACCGCGGTTATGCCATCGACGACCTGGCCGAGCACGCGACCTTCCCGGAGGTCTGCTTCCTCCTCCTCAACAACCACCTGCCGAACGCCGCCGAGAAGGAAGAGTTCGAGGGCATCCTGCGCAGCCACTCGATGGTGCATGAGCAGCTGACCCGCTTCTACAGCGGCTTCCGCCGCGACGCCCACCCGATGGCGGTTCTCTGCGGCGTGACCGGCGCCCTGTCGGCCTTCTACCACGACTCGACCGACATCGAGGACCCGGTGCAGCGCAAGATCGCCGCGCACCGCCTGATCGCCAAGATCCCGGCGATCGCCGCGATGGCCTACAAGTACTCGGTCGGCCAGCCGTTCATGTACCCGCGCAACGACCTGTCGTACGCCGAGAACTTCCTCTACATGACCTTCGGCACGCCCTGCGAGCCGTACAAGGTCAACCCGGTCCTGTCCAAGGCGATGGACAAGATCTTCATCCTGCACGCCGACCACGAGCAGAACGCCTCGACCTCGACCGTCCGTCTGGCCGGTTCGTCGGGTGCCAACCCGTTCGCCTGCATCGCCGCCGGCATCGCCTCGCTGTGGGGTCCGGCCCACGGCGGCGCCAACGAGGCCGTGCTGAAGATGCTGGAGGAGATCGGCTCGGTCGATCGCATTCCGGAGATCGTCCGCCGCGCCAAGGACAAGAACGACAACTTCCGCCTGATGGGCTTCGGTCACCGGGTCTACAAGAACTACGACCCGCGCGCCCAGGTCATGCGCAAGACCTGCCACGAGGTGCTCGCCGAGCTGGGCATCAAGGACGAGCCGCTCCTCGACATCGCGATGGAGCTGGAGAAGATCGCCCTTGAGGACCCCTATTTCGTCGAGAAGAAACTGTACCCGAACGTCGACTTCTACTCGGGCATCATCCTGAAGGCGATGGGCTTCCCGACCAGCATGTTCACCGTGCTGTTCGCCGTGGCCCGCACCGTGGGCTGGATCTCGCAGTGGAAGGAGATGATCGAGGACCCGGTCCAGAAGATCGGCCGTCCGCGTCAGCTCTACACCGGCGCGACCAAGCGGGACTTCATCCCGCTGGCCGAGCGTGGCTAACCGGCCAACAGCGCACATCGGGACGGGCGGCTCCGACGGAGCCGCCCGCAGCCCGGCCGCGTTCATCGTTCCGGCGCGGCGGGCCCGTCTGGGCCTGCCGGCCGCGAACGACAACAAGCCGCCGCTGTCGCGGCGGCTGCGCCGCATCGTCCTCTATGCGGTGATTCTGGCGATGATCGCCGCGGTGGTGCTGGTCTGACGTTTCAGCCCTGGGTGATCGGGATGTGCGGCCCCTCCGCCGCCACACGCTCCATCCATGCCCGCACGGCCGGATAGCCCGACAGGTCGAACCCGCCCTCCTCCGCCACATGGGTGTAGGCGTAGAGCGCGATGTCGGCGATGCTGAAGCGGTCGCCCACGAAGAAGCGGCGCTCCGCCAGATGCCCCTCCATGACGCCCAGCGCGTCATAGCCGAGCCGGCGCTTGGTCACCAGCCCCAGCTTGCGCTCCTCCGTCATCTCCACATGGTGCGTGATCCAGAAACGCACGGTCGCGATGTTCGGTTCGTGGCTGTACTGCTCGAAGAACATCCATTGCAGGACCCGCGCGCGGCCTTCCCGGTCTTCGGGCAGATAGGGCGTACCCTCCGCCAGATACCAGAGAATCGCGTTGGATTCGGGCAGGTGGCCGCCATCCTCCAATTGCAGCGTGGGAATGCGCCCGTTCGGATTCTTGGCGAGGAATTCCGGGGTTCGGGTTTCCGCCCGGTCGATGTCCAGTTCGATCCGCTCATGGGGGATACCGAGCTTGTGCAGCAGCAGCCGGCACTTGTAGCCGTTTCCGGAAGAGAGATTGTCGTAAAGGCGCAGCATGGCAGCGTGTCTCCGCTTCGAATCCATCCGATGGCGGATGTAACCACGAAACCGGGTCAGGCGCCAGCGCCGCCACCCGCAACGGGCACCCCCAACCGCTCCAGCCGCGCGCCGTCCGCGGCGGCCTCCTCCAGCAGCCAGGTCCGGAAGGCGCGGAGCACGCGGCGCCCACGGCCCTGCGCCGGCGCCGTCAGCACATAGCGGTCGCCGCAGGGCACCGCCGGTCCGAAGGGACAGACGAGCCGCCCGGTCTCCAGCGCCTCCAGCACCAGCGACGGGCGCCCCAGCGCGATGCCCTGCCCGGCCATGGCCGCCTGGACGACCATCACCGATTCCGAAAAGCTCAGGCTGCGTGCACCGTCCAAATCCACCCCGGCGGCGGCACGCCAGAGGCTCCAGTCGGGTGACGCCTGATAATGCAGCAACGTGTGGCGACGCAGTTCCTCCCGGCCCCTCAACCGCTCCGCCAGCGACGGCGCGCAGACCGGGAGCAGCGGTTCTTCCGACAAGAGCGCTCCATCGGGGCCGGGGTCGCCGCCGCGCACGTAGCGGATGACCGCCCAGCCCGCCTCGGCCTCCGACACGCGGTCGGTGTTGCCGCCCTCGATGTCCAGGCACACATCCGGCCAACCGGCGAGGAAACGGCCCAACCGCGGC
Source organism: Azospirillum isscasi (assembly GCF_030849505.1). GTDB lineage: Bacteria > Pseudomonadota > Alphaproteobacteria > Azospirillales > Azospirillaceae > Azospirillum > Azospirillum isscasi. The sequence goes on from NZ_JAUJFI010000003.1 coordinate 23,563, forward strand.
ACGAGCCACAGGGCCGCCCAGGTCCGCGGAGCGGCCACGCGCAGCCGCTCCGGCCCGCTGCCGGCGATGCGGTCCCAGCTTTCCTGAAGACGGCCCAGCCCGGCGGTGCAGGCCAGCGCGAGATCGCGTCCCCCATCGGTCAGGAGCAGGCCCTGCGGCGTCCGCTCGAACAGCCGGACCCCCAGCCGCTTTTCCAGGTCCCCGACCTGCCGGCTGACCGCGCCGTGGGTCAGGCCAAGCTCGTCGGCGGCGCGCGTCATGCTGCCGTGGCGGGACGCCGCCTCGAAGGCGGCCAGGGCGGTGAAGGGAAGGCGCGGCATGGGCGGTGCTTCCGTCGGTTGTGAGGATTCCTCACACCGATCCCCTGCGAAGTCAATTGCGGGCCGTCCAGACCGCGCGCAGGCTGGGCGCCAGAGACAGCTTCATCCCGGCGGCCCCCATGACGACGACCTTTTCGATCACCGACATTCCCGCCCTTGACGACCGGAGCCTGCGCGCGGATTTGGAAGCCCTTTTGGAGGACGCGGTGAACAGCGGCGCGTCGGTCGGCTATCACGCTCCCCTGGCGCCGCACTGGAAACGGGCCTTCTGGGACGGCGTGGCCGGCCTTCTGACCGGCGGCGCCCATCGGCTGCTGGTTGCGCGGGGACCGGAGGGGGAATTGCTGGGGAGCGTGCAGCTTTCGCTCTGCACCAAGCCGAACGGCGCGCACCGCGCCGAGGTGCAGAAGCTGCTGGTCTTCACCCGCTGCCGCCGGAGCGGTGTCGCGCGGCGGCTGATGGAAGCCCTGGAGGAAACGGCCCGCGGGCTGGGCCGGTCACTGCTGGTGCTCGACACGCTGAAGGACGACAGCGGGGAGCCCTTCTACGAGGCGACAGGCTGGCACTGGGCCGGGCGGATCCCCGGCTACACGGTGGAAGCGGACGGCGCCTTCCACGACACCGTCCTCTTCTACAAGACGCTGTGACCGTGCCTATTTCGTCTCGATCAGTTCGACCTTGTAGCCGTCCGGGTCCTCGATGAAGGCGATCACGGTGCTGCCATGCTTCATCGGGCCGGGCGGGCGCGGAATTTTCACGCCTTCCTTGGCGAGTTGCTCGCAGGTCGCATGGATGTCCGGGACACCCAGCGCGATGTGGCCATAGGCGGTGCCGATGCTGTAGGGCTCCGCCTGATCCCAGTTGTGGGTCAGTTCGAGAACGGCGGTGTCCTTCTCGTCGCCATAGCCGACGAAGGCCAGCGTGAAGCGCCCGCCCTCGTAATCGTTGCGGCGCAGCAGCTTCATGCCGAGCAGACGGGTGTAGAAGTCCAGCGACTTCTCCAGATCATAGACCCGGAGCATCGTGTGCAGCAGGCGGAATTGGCTCATGGTCTCTTCTCCCAAGCGGATTCTTGCGTTCTGGCGGCCACGTCCAGGACCACGCGGGCGGCGCGCTCGCTGGGCGGCGTTCCGCCCTGCCCGAGCCAGCGCGCGACCTCGGCCACCCCTTCGACCTGCGCCTTGCGGGCGGCGGGATCGTCGAGCAGGCGGCCCAGTTCCGACGCCAGCCGTTCGGGCCGGCAGTCCTCCTGAAGCAGTTCCGGCACCAGCATGCGGTCGAGCATCAGATTGACCAGATTGACGTATTTGACCCGGATCAGCCGCCGGTACAAGGCCACCGTGACCGGGTTGAGGCGGTAGGCGATCACCGTCGGCAGGCGCGCCAGAGCCAGCTCCAGCGCCACCGTTCCGGACGCCGCCAGCGCGGCCTCCGCCGCCGCGAAGGCGTCGTACTTCGGCGCGTCGCCCTCGACGAGGATGGTGCGCAGCGGCCAGCCCGCCACCTCCGCCGCCACGCGGTCGCGCACGGTCGCGACGGTCGGCACCACGGCGACCAGCCCCGGATGGTCCGGCAGCAGCCGTTCCAGCGTGGCGCAGAAATCGGGCAGAAGGCGGGATACCTCACCCTTCCGGCTGCCCGGCAGTACGGCGACGATCCGCGCGTCCGGCACCAGCCCGTGGGCCGTCCGGAAGCGCGCCGCATCGCCCCGCCCCGCCCCGCTCTCCACCACCGAATGGCCGACGAAGGTGCAGGCCAGCCCCTCCCGCTCGAAGTAAGGCGGCTCGAAGGGCAGGATCGCCAGAAGATGATCGTAGATCGCCGCGTATTTGGCGGCCCGCTTCGGCTTCCACGCCCAGACGGTGGGCGCCACGTAATGGATCAGCGGGATGTCCGCCGCCTGCGCCTTGACCCGCCTGGAGACGCGGACGGTGAAGCCCGGCGAATCGATCCCCACCACCGCGTCCGGCCGCAGCCGCAGAATCTCCGCCACCGTCTGGTCGATGCGGCGCAGCAGGTTCGGCAGGTGGGGCAGCAGTTCGAACACGCCGAACAGCGTCAACTCGCCCATGGGGAACAGGCTGTCCAACCCTTCGGCGATCATCTTCTCGCCGCCGATGCCGGCGAAGCGCACCCGCCCGCCGGTCAGCCGCTTGCAGGCGGCCATCAGCCGGGCACCCAGAGCGTCGCCGGACGGTTCTCCGGCAATCAGGAAAATCAGAGGATCGCTCACGTCCGGTTCTCCGCCCGGTTCTCCTGAGCCACGGCGATTCCGACCACGAACAGGCCCAGCCGGTCGGCGGTTTCCGCCACCGCGGCGCGATCCACCAGCAGGCTGCCGCCGGCCTCCACGGCGATGCCGCGCAGACCGGCGCGGGCGGCGTTCTCCACGGTCGTCACCCCCATGGTGGGCAGGTCCAGCCGGCGGTCCTGCTGCGGCTTCTTCACCTTGACCAGCACCCCGCCCGGTCCGGGGCGCGCCACGGCGGCGCAACGGGACAGCATCGCGTCGGTGCCCTCGATGGCCTCCACGGCGAGCACGATCCCCTGCTGCACCACCGCACCCTGCCCGACATCCAGGGCACCGAGCGCGCGGGCCACCTCGACGGCGCGGGCGATGTCGCGCTCCGCCTCGGCGTCCGGACGCAGCCGGCCCACCGGCCCGGCCGGAGTCAGAAGCTCACCGAGAAGTTCATGCAAGCCGACCACGCGGAACCCCTCCCCTTCCATTTCGCGCGCGACCGAGCGCAGCAGCCCGTCGTCGCCCAGCGCGCGGGCGCCGACCTTGGCGAGGAACTTGGTGGTGTACCAGTCGGGAAGAAGCTCGGTGAAGGAGGGCCGGCGCACCGGACCGGCGAAGACGAGTTCGCCCACCCCTTCCTGCTTCAGACGGGCGACGATGCTGCCAGCGGCGCCGAAACGGCTCCACAGATGGGGAAGCCCTTCGACGGTGGCGGGGTCGGTCTGGCCGTCGAAGGCGACGACGAAGACCTCGCGCCCCTGGCCACGCACCGCGGCGGCGATGCGGGCCGGCAGGGTGCCGCCGCCTGCCAGGATGCCGAGCTTGGGAAGAGGCTGCGACATGGCCGGGACTCTCCCAGAGAAAACGGAATCAGCCCTCGCGTGGCTGGCAGAGCGAACGGGAGGCCCGCGCGAACGAAAGCACGTCGGCGACCAGCGCCTGCTGCCCCATGTCGCGGCCCACCTCCTCCATGCGTTCGGCGAAGGTGCCCTCGTTGCCGAACAGCAGACGGTAGGCGGCGCGCAGGCCGTGGATCTCGTCCTTCTGGAAACCGCGGCGCTCCAGCCCGACGAGGTTCAGGCCGGCCAGCCGCGCCCGGTCGCCCATGACGAGGCCGTAGGGAATCACGTCCTTCTCGACGCCGGACATGCCGCCGATCATGGCGTGCGAACCGATGCGGACGAACTGCCGGACCGCCGACAGGCCGCCGATGGTCACGAAATCGCCCAGCTCCACATGGCCGGCCAGCGTGGCGTTGTTCGCCAGGACCGCATGGTTGCCGACCACGCAGTCGTGGGCGATGTGCACGCCGACCATGAACAGGCCGTTGTCGCCGACCCGCGTGATCATGCCGCCGCCCTCGGTGCCGGGGCTCATGGTGACATGCTCGCGGATCTGGTTGTTGCGCCCGATGACCAGTTCGGACGGCTCGCCCTTGAACTTCAGATCCTGCGGGCGGTGTCCGATGGACGCGAAGGGATAGATGACTGACTCGTCCCCGATGCGGGTGCGGCCCTCGACCACCACATGCGAGGTCAACCGCACCCGGTCACCCAGTTGGACGTCCGGCCCAACCACGCAGAAGGGACCGATGAAAACGTCTTCGCCCAGCTTGGCGGCCGGATCGACGACCGCCGTCGGGTGAATGGAAACGCTCATTTCTCGTCCAGGATCATGGCGGAATAGACGGCTTCGGCGACCAGGACACCGTTGACCTTGGCCTCGCCTTTGAACTTCCACACGTTGGCGCGCTGGCGCTGCTTGCTGACGTGGATGTGGATGGTGTCGCCGGGGGTGACCGGGCGGCGGAACCGCGCCTCGTCCACGGTCATGAAATAGACCAGCTTGCCTTCGGACTCCTTGCCCAGCGTGGCGACCACCAGCACGGCGGAGGTCTGGGCCATCGCCTCGATGATGAGGACGCCGGGCATGACGGGGCGGGACGGGAAATGCCCCTGGAAATACGGCTCGTTGATGGTGACGTTCTTCACGCCGGTGGCGCTTTCGCCCAGCGTGATGTCGATCACCCGATCGATCATCAGAATCGGATAGCGATGCGGGATCATTTCCATGATCCGCGTGATGTCGAGGTCGGCTATCTTCTTGTTGTCCGCCGTCACATCCATGGTCCGGCCGCCCGCCTTATCAAAGTCCAGGAAAAACGCCCCCCACCGCGCCGCACGCGGCGCAGGGCGAAGCCCCTTGTGCCCCATTTCCGGGGATTTGGCAATCCCGACGCCGCCGGCCCGGCGCCGCCGGATTCCGCTGCGCGCGGAAGGCCGCCACGCCGTCCGATGGCGGCGTGGCGGTGCGTCCCCCCGTGCCTTACGGCTTGGGAACGGTCAGCGCGACCTGGGGCAGCTTCTTGTTCACCCGCTCCAGAACCACGTCGGTGACGTCGATCTGGGTGTCGACCAGGACGAACTGCTGGCGGGCGAGGACCAGGTTGGCGCCGCGCTCGCGCGCCACGTCGGCCACGATCTCCACCATGTTCTTGTGGACGACGGCCATCGCCTCGTTCAGCGCGTTCTCCAGGGCGCGCTTGCGGCTCTGCACCGTCTTCTGGACCTCGCCGACCTGCTTCTCGAAGTCGCGGCGCTTGTTGGCCAGGGCGTCGGGAGCCAGCACGGTCTGCTGCTTGCGCAGTTCCTCCTCGGACTTGCGCAGCTTGTCCTCCAGCGAGGCGATTTCCTTCTGGTAGGTCTCGCGCAGCGATTCGAAGGACTTCGACACGCCCTTGGAGGCGTTCGACTCCTGCATGATCTTCTGGACGTCGACCACAGCGATGACCGGCGCCTTGAGAGTGTCGGTCGGCTTGTCCTGGGCGAAGGACGGCGCCGCCATTGCGACGCCCGCCAACACCGCACCGGCGGCGACCAGCGCCCTGAGCTTGCTGAACTGCATGTTAGAACCTGGTTCCAAAGCTGAAACGGAAGATCTCTTTCTTGTCGTAATCTTCCTTGAGAATCGGGACCGCAAAGTCAAGGCGGATCGGCCCGAAGGGCGACCGCCAGGACAAGCCGGTGCCGACCGACAGGCGGACCGATTCGTCGTCGGGGACGAGCGGATCGTTGATGTCGACCTTGCCAAGCGTGCCGACGTCGGAGAAGGCGTGACCCTTCAGCCCGAATTCCTCCGGCAGGCCGACCGGGAAGCTCATCTCGACCGACGCGCGGTAATAGCGCGTGCCGCCCAGAGCGTCGCCGGTGCGCAGGTCGCGCGGACCGATGCCGGCGGTGTTGAAGCCGCGCAGCGTGTCCCCGCCCAGGAAGAAGCGGTCGGACAGGGCGATGCCGTCGTCACCGATGCCGACGATGTAGCCGATCTCGCCCGTGGTGCTGAGCACCCAGCTCTCGTCGAACAGCGGCAGGTAATAGCCGGCGCCGAGACGGTTGCGCAGGAAGCGCGCGTCGCCGCCCAGACCCGCGAGGTCGTTCGTCAGGCGGATGTAATAGCCTTCCGTCGGATTCAGGCGGCTGTTGCGGCGGTCGTAGGTCAGCTCCTGCCCGATCAGCGAGGTCAGGCGCGCGCCCTTCTGGTCCTGGATGTAGCGGGACGCCGTGCTGGGCACGCTGGTGATGTCGGTGTTCTGGAGCTGGTAGTACACACGCTGGCGCAGGTTTTCCGTCAGCGGATAGCCCATGCGCAGCGCCAGGCCGGTGCTCTTCTCGTCGAAGGAGCTTTCGTCCTGATAGTCGCGGGTGATGCGGAACAGGTCGAAACCGGCGGACAGGTCGCGGTCCAGGAAATAGGGCTCCGTGAAGGAGACGTCGTATTCCTGGCGGCTGCCCGACACGGTGGCGCCGAAGCGCAGATCCTGGCCGCGGCCCAGCAGGTTGCGCTCGCGGATCGAGAAGTCCGCCAGCGGGCCGTCGGAGGTCGAGTAGCCAGCGCCGATGGAGATTTCGCCGGTGGACTGCTCCGTCACTTCGACGTTCATCACGGTGCGGTCGGGCGCCGAGCCCTCCGCGGTGGTGATGTTGACGCGCTCGAAATAGCCCAGATCCTTGATGCGCTGCTCGGAGCGGCGCAGCTTGGTCGAGCTGAACGGGTCGCCCTCGGACAGCAACATCTCGCGCCGGACCACCTTGTCAAGCGTGCGGATGTTGCCGGTCACGTCGATGCGCTCGACGAAGACGCGCGGCCCCTCGACGATGTCGTAGGTGATGTCGATGGTCTGGTCTTCGCGGTTGCGCGAGATGCGCGGGCGGACGTCCACGAAGGCGTATTGCAGGTCGCCGACCGCGTTGGTCAGCTTGTTGATGGTGTTCTCCACCTCCTGCGCGTTGTACCAGTCGCCCTCGCGCGTGGTCAGCACGCGGCGGAGCTGTTCGGGGTCAAGCGCCTTCAGCGAGGTGCTGATGTCCATCTTGCCGAACTTGTAGCGCTCGCCCTCGTCCACCGTGAAGGTGATGACGAAGTCTTCGCGGTCCGGCGTCAGCTCCGCCACGGCGGAGACGACGCGGAAGTCCGCGTAGCCTTCCTTCAGGTAATAGCGGCGCAGCAGGTCGCGGTCGTAGTTCAGACGGTCCGGATCGTAATTGTCGTCCGACGTCATGAAGCGCCACCAGGCGGTTTCCCGCGTCTGGATCGCTTCGCGCAGCGTCCCGTCGGAGAACTTCTCGTTCCCGATGAAGGTGATGCCGCGAACGCCGGTGCGCACGCCCTCGTTGATCTCGAACACCAGATCGACGCGGTTCTGGTCGAGCTGGATGATCTTCGGCTCGACGGTCGCGGCGAAACGGCCCTGGCGGCGGTAGATGTCCAGGATGCGCTGAACGTCGCTCTGCACGCGGGTGCGGGTGTAGACGACGCGGGGACGAAGCTGGATTTCCTTCTCCAGATTCTCCTTCTCGATGCGCCGGTTCCCTTCGAAAGCGATGCGATTGATGATCGGGTTTTCCGCCACCTGCACCACCAGCACGTCGCCCTCGCGCTTCAGCACCACGTCGGCGAACAGGCCCGTGTTGAACAGGGCCTTCAGCGACTGGTCGATGCGGTCGGGATCGAAGGGGTCGCCGGGCGCCACCGCGAGGTAGGAGCGGACGGTCGTCGGCTCGATGCGCTGAACGCCCACCACCCGGATGTCCCTGATCGTGCCGCCCGAGAACATCTGCGCGACCAGTGTTCCATCGCCGAACGCGGCCGATTTCGCCGCACCCGGATTCGGCGCGCCGGCCTGGGCCCATGCTGCGTGGGAAAGGGCAAGAGAAACCGTTGTCATGGCGCAACCAGCCATCAGGCCGAACGCCAGAACCCTGCTCGACACCCGCAAAGCTCGCTCCCTGGCTTTGGGGGCATCCGTCAGGATATCAGCCCCCGAAAGAAATCGACCACGCGAAGCTGAACGAGGTCGTTCCACGTGGCGAAAACCATGAGCGTTAATACCAAAGCAAGGCCGATGCGGAAACCGTATTCTTGCGCTTTAGGTCCGAGAGGACGCCCCCGCATCCCTTCCAGCGCGTAAAACATCAGATGCCCCCCGTCCAACAGCGGGACCGGGAACAGATTGATCATGCCAAGGTTCACCGACAGGAAGGTCATGAACCAGATCAGCGGGTACCAGCCGGACTGCGCGACCTCTCCGGACATCTGGGCGATGCGCAGCGGCCCGCCCAGTTCCTCGGTCCCGCGGGAGCCCTCGATCATCTGGCCGAGCGCCACGAAGGTGCCGGACACCATGCCGACCACCTCCCGGCCCGCCTGCCAGAAGGCGGTCAGCGGGTCGTGGCGCTTGGTCTCCGCCCCGCCGCGCATGATGCCGAGCTGGCCGATGCGGTGGGTGTTGCCGAGTCGGTCGGTGACCTCCCGCACGTCCGGAGTCGCCGTCAGTTCGACCGTGCGCCCGTCGCGCTGCACCACCATCTCCAGCGGCGCGCCCGGCTGCATGGACACGATCTGCCGGATTTCCTCGAATCGCTGGATGCCGCTGCCGTTGATCGACACGATCAGGTCGCCCGGCTGAAGCCCGGCGCGCTCCGCGGCGCTGCCCGGCTGCACGCCGCCGACGTCCGGCGGGGTGAAGGACTGGCCGGCGGTGGCGAACAGGATGGTCAGGGCGACGATGGCGAACAGGAAATTCGCGATGGGTCCCGCCGCCACGATGGCCGCCCGCTGGCCGAGCCGCTTGTGGTGGAAGGACACCGCCTGCTCCTCGGCGGTCATGCTCTGCGTGTGGGCGCCGGGCGTGCTGGCCGGGTCGGCGTCGCCGAACATCTTCACATAGCCGCCGAGCGGGATGGCGCTGAATTTCCAGCGCGTGCCGGACCGGTCGGTCCAGCCGAACAGCTCCGGCCCGAAGCCGATGGAGAAGACCTCGATCCGCACGCCGTTGCGGCGCGCCACGAGGTAGTGACCGAGTTCGTGCACAAACACGAGCACGGTGAGGACCAGCAGAAAAGACAGAAGCGTGGTCCCGAAGCCGCCCATGACGTCCATCACATCCTTTGCGTCCCGGCGTGGCCCTTGCGCGGCCCCCGTCCGGAAAAAGACTCAGCGTCCCAGCGCCGAAACCCGGTCCGCCGCGGCCCGGCGCGCCTCGGAGTCGGTGTCGCGCACCGCACCCAGGTCGCGGAGCGGCCGGTGCGGCAGCGCTCCCAACACCTCCTCGACGATCCGTTCGATGTCGAGAAAGCCGATCCGGCGGTCGAGAAACGCCTGCACGGCCACCTCGTTGGCGGCACTGAGAATAGTAGGAGCGCCCCCACCGCTTTGCAAGGCGGCCCGGGCGAGCCGCAAGGCCGGGAAGCGTTCGGGGTCCGGCGCCTCGAAGGTCAGGGTTGCGGCCTTCACGAGGTCCAGCCGCTCCGCGGGCGTCGAAATGCGCGCCGGCCAGCCGAGCGCGTAGGCGATGGGCGTGCGCATGTCCGGCGTGCCGAGCTGGGCCAGGACGGAGCCGTCCACATACTCGACCAGCGAATGGATCACCGACTGCGGATGGACCAGAACGTCGATCTTCGGCTCGGGGACGCCGAAGAGGAAATGCGCCTCGATGACCTCCAGCCCCTTGTTCATCATGGTGGCGCTGTCGATGGAGATCTTGGCGCCCATGTCCCAGGTCGGGTGGGCCACCGCCTGCTCCCGCGTCGCCGCCGCCATGAAGGCGCGGTCCTTCGTCCGGAAGGGGCCGCCGGAGGCGGTCAGGATCAGGCGCTGGACGCTGTCCAGCCGGTCAAAATCGAAGACCTGGTAGATGGCCGAATGCTCGCTGTCCACCGGCAGGAGCGTGGCGCCGTGGCGGTGCACCTCCTCCATCATCAGGGCACCGGCGCAGACCAGAACCTCCTTGTTGGCGAAGGCGACGCAGGCGCCGCGGCGGACGGCGGCCAGCGTGGGTTCCAGCCCGGCGGCGCCGACGATGGCGGCCATCACCCAGTCGGCGGGACGCTCCGCCGCGTCGGCCACGGCCTGCGGCCCGGCGGCGGCCTCGACGCCGGTGCCGGCGAGCGCCTCCTTCAGGTCGGCGTAGGCGGCGGGATCGGCGACCACCGCCAGCTTCGGACGGAGTTGCCGCGCCTGCTCGGCAAGAAGGGCCACGTTGCGGTTCGCGGTCAGCGCTTCCACGGGGAAACGCTCCGGGTCGCGGGCGACGAGATCCACCGTCTGCGTGCCGACCGATCCGGTCGACCCCAGAATCGTCACGCGGCGGGGTGCTTGTGCCGCCCCATCAGCCTTCACAACCATACCCCGTCACCACCATGCGATTGCCGTGCCGATGGTCGCGTGGAACAGGGCCAGCACCGGGGCGGCGGCCAGCAGCCCGTCGATGCGGTCCAGGATTCCCCCGTGACCAGGAATGAGATGGCCGCTGTCCTTCACGTTGTAACGGCGCTTGACCGCGGATTCGAAGAGGTCGCCCGCCTGCGCCACCACGGCCAGGACGGCGCCCACCGCAAGAGCCAGCAGCGGCCTTTGCGCACCCGCGGCCAGAGCCACCCCCCACCCCACCAGGGCGGAGGAGACCATGCCGCCGATCAGGCCGGCCCAGGTCTTCTTCGGGCTGATGCGCGGCGCCAGCTTCGGCCCGCCGATGGTCCGCCCCGCGGCGTAGGCGCCGATGTCGGTCGCCCACACCCCCAGCATGGTGAAGAGGAACAGCGACAGGCCGGAGGCCGGGTCGGCGCGCAGCCACATCAGCCCGGCCAGACCGGCCACGATGTAAAGGACGCCGCCCCCGGCCAGCCCGCGGTCCGGTCCGCCGGACACCAGCGCGACGGCGGCGGTCGCTGCGATGGCGACGATCACAGCCGCCCAGGGACCCGCAACGATCTGCACGGCCAGCGCCGCCAGAACGCCGACGACCGATAACGCGATGGCGGGAATGCGGCGCCGGCAGGGGACGAGGTTGCCCCACTCCACCGCGGAGGCCACCGCGCCGAGTGCGATCAGGCCGAGGAACGCCCAGCCGCCGGCCCAGACGGCGCCGAGCACCAGTGGCGCCAGGACGAGCGCCGAAATGGCGCGCGTCTTCAGGTCGCCGGATTTAGCGGGTGCCGGCGGTTGCGCCGAAGCGACGTTCCCGTCGGTGGAACTCTTCAATCGCCGCCTCCAGGTCACGCTTGGTGAAGTCGGGCCAGAGCGTGTCCACGAAGACCAGCTCGGCGTAAGCCGCCTGCCAGAGCAGGAAGTTGCTGATGCGCTTCTCGCCGCTGGTGCGGACGATCAGGTCGGGGTCCGGAATGTCGGCGGTGAACAGACTCTCGGAGAGCCGGTCCTCGGTGATGTCCGCGGGATCGAGCGTCCCCGCCTTCACCTCCTCGGCCAGACGCCGCGCCGCCAGCGTGATCTCCTGGCGGGAGCCGTAGCTCAGCGCCACCACCAGGGTCAGCTTGCGGTTGTCGCGGGTCAGGGTCTCGGCGTTCTCGATCAGCCCGACGATGTCCTTCGACAGGCGCGACCGGTCTCCGATGACGCGCAGGCGCACGCCGTTCCGGTGGAGGTCCGCGATCTCGCTGCGCAGATAGAAGCGCAGGAGCTGCATGAGGTCGGACACCTCCTCCTCCGGCCGGCGCCAGTTCTCGGACGAAAAGCTGAAGATCGTCAGATAGCCGATCCCCAGATCGCCCGCGGCCTCGACCGTCCGGCGGACGGCGTCCACGCCCTTTTTATGGCCGGCGGTGCGGGGCAGCCCTCTGGCCTTCGCCCAGCGCCCATTGCCGTCCATGATCACGGCCACGTGCGCGGGCGGGCGCAGGGGGCGGCTGTCTTCCGCGTCGCGCATGCCGTCAGACCTGCATGATGTCCTTTTCTTTCGCCGCAAGCGCGTCGTCGACCAGCTTGATGTACTGGTCGGTCAGCGCCTGGACCTTCTCGCCAAGACCCTTGTGTTCGTCCTGGGAGATGTCGCCGGCCTTCTCGGCCTTCTTCAGCCCGTCCATGCCGTCGCGGCGCACGTTGCGCACGGCGACGCGGGCCTGCTCGGCGTATTTGTGGGCGACCTTGGCGAGTTCCTTGCGGCGTTCCTGCGTCAGGTCGGGCAGCGGCACGCGGATCGACTGGCCTTCCGTCTGCGGATTCAGACCCAGGCCCGAATCACGGATGCCCTTCTCCACGGCCTTGACCATGCCGCGGTCCCAGACCTGGACGACGATCAGCCGCGGCTCCGGCACGCTGACGGTGCCCACCTCCTTGAGGTGCATCCTGGCGCCGTAAGCCTCGACGGTCACGGGCTCAAGCAGGCTGGCGGAGGCGCGGCCGGTGCGCAGACCGCTCAACTCCTTGCGAAACGCCTCAAGCGCTCCTTCCATGCGGCGCTTGAGATCCGATGCGTCGGGCGCAGCCACGGCTCACTCCGTTTCTTCGTTGATGATCGTAAACTTGCCCCGGCCCTGCATCACCTCGGCGAAGGCGCCGGGCGTGTGGATCGAGAACACGAGTATGGGAATGCGGCTCTCGCGCGCCAGGGAAATCGCGGAGGCGTCCATCACCTGAAGGTCCTTGGACAGAACCTCCAGGTAACCGAGGCGCTCGTAGCGCTCCGCGTCCTTCACCTTCTTCGGGTCGGCGGTATAGACACCGTCCACCTGCGTGCCCTTCAGCAGGGCGTCGCAGCCCATTTCCGACGCGCGCAGGGCGGCGGCGGTGTCGGTGGTGAAGAAGGGGTTGCCGGTGCCGGCGGCGAAGATCACCACCCGGCCCTTCTCCATGTGCCGGATGGCGCGGCGCCGGATGTAGGGCTCGCACACCGAGGACATGGGAATGGCCGACTGCACGCGGGTGGCGACGCCCATCCGCTCCAGAGCGCTCTGCATCGACAGGGCGTTCATCACGGTGGCGAGCATCCCGATGTAGTCGGCCGAGGCGCGCTCCATGCCGCTCGCCGCACCCTTCACACCGCGGAAGATGTTGCCCCCGCCGATGACCAGGCTGACCTGGACGCCCAGCTCGATCACCGCCTTCACCTCGTTGGCGACGCGGTTGACCACCTCCGGGTCGAGGCCGTAGTCGCGCTGACCCATCAACGCCTCGCCCGATACCTTCAGAAGGACTCGTTTGAAGCGGATGCCGTCAGCCGGCTCGGTGGTCCCGGTGGTCTGGGCCATGGGGGGCTTTCTCCCGGTTGGTGTGACGAGTGCGTGCGGCGGATGGCCGGCCGCTTACTTCTGGCCGGCGGCGGCGGCGACTTCGGCGGCGAAATCGTTCTCCGCCTTCTCGATGCCCTCGCCCAGCGCGAAGCGGACGAAGCCGGTGACCTTGACCGGGGCGCCGATGTCCTTGGCGGCGTTCTCCACCACCTTGCGGACCTTGGTCTCGCCGTCGATCACGTAGGTCTGCTCCAGCAGCACCACTTCCTCGTAGTACTTGCGGATGCGGCCTTCGAGCATCTTCTCGACGATGTTCTCCGGCTTGCCGGAGGCGCGGGCCTGCTCGGCGAGCACGTTGCGCTCACGCTCCAGCGCCGAGGTGTCGACGTCGGCGATGTCCAGCGCGTCCGGACGGGCGGCGGCGATGTGCATCGCGACCTGCTTGCCCAGCTCGTTCAGCTTGGCGGTGTCGCCGGTCGACTCCAGGGCGACCAGAACGCCGATCTTGCCCAGGCCCGGCGCGATGGCCGAATGGACGTAGGACACGACGACGCCCGCCGGAACCGACAGCTTGGCCGAGCGGCGGATGTTCATGTTCTCGCCGATGGTGGCGATCAGGTTGGTCAGCTCTTCCTGGACCGTGCGGCCGGCGTCCGGATAGGCGGTGGCCTTCAGGCCCTCGACGTCCCCCGAGCCGGTCAAGGTCAGTTCGGCGGCCTTCAGGGCGAACGCCTGGAACTTGTCGTTGCGCGCGACGAAGTCGGTCTCGGCGTTCACCTCGACGACGGCACCCGCCGTGCCGGCGGTGGCGACGGCGACCAGACCCTCGGCGGCGACGCGGCCCGACTTCTTGGCGGCGGCGGCGAGGCCCTTCTTGCGCAGCCAGTCGACGGCGCCCTCGAGGTCGCCCTGGGTCTCGGCCAGCGCCTTCTTGCAGTCCATCATGCCCGCGCCGGTCTTCTCGCGCAGTTCCTTGACGAGCGCGGCGGTAATCTCGGCCATGGTATCGCCCTCTTCCTTCCGAACGGATCCAAGCGGATCGGGTTGATCCTAACAACTCATAAAAAAGGCAGCCGGGCCATAGGTCATAAGGCCCGGCTGCCCCGTATCACCGGGATCAGGCCTGGGCCTGTGCGGCCTCGGCCCCTTCCTCTTCCGGCAGCTGCTCGGCCGGAGCCTCCTCGGAGGAGCCGACGTCGATGCCGGCGGCGCTCATCTCAGCCTGCAGACCGTCGAGCACGGCGCCGTTCACCAGCTCGCAGTACAGGTCGATGGCGCGCAGCGCGTCGTCGTTGCCCGGGATCGGGAAGGCCACGCCGTCCGGATCGGAGTTGCTGTCGATCACCGCGATGACCGGGATGCCCAGCTTGTTGGCTTCCTTGACGGCGATCGACTCCTTGTTGGTGTCGATGATGAAGAGGACGTCCGGCAGGCCGCCCATCTCCTTGATGCCGCCCAGCGCGCGCTCCAGCTTGTCGCGCTCGCGGGTCAGCTCCAGGATTTCGCGCTTGGTCAGGCCCGAGGTGTCGCCCGACAGACGCTCTTCCATCTCGCGCAGGCGCTTGATCGACTGGGAGATGGTCTTCCAGTTGGTCAGCATGCCGCCGAGCCAGCGGTGGTTGACGTAGTACTGGCCGCACTTCGACGCGGCCTCGGCCACCTTCTCCTGGGCCTGGCGCTTGGTGCCGACGAACAGGACGCGGCCGCCGCCGGCGACGACGTCACGGACGGCCTGCAGGGCGCGGTGCAGCGCCGGGACGGTCTGCTCCAGGTCGATGATGTGCACGCCGTTGCGCACGCCGAAGATGTACGGACCCATCTTCGGGTTCCAGCGGCGGGTGTGGTGGCCGAAGTGGACGCCGGCTTCGAGGAGCTGGCGCATGGTGAAGGTCGGAATAGCCATTTGGAAAAGTCCTTTTCCGGTTGCTCCGCCGCGGGCACTGTCCGTTTGACAGGACACCGGATCGGGCCATCGGGGTAAAGCCGAGGGACCGCCAGCCCGCGTGAGGTTTTGACGACGGCGCTTACATAGCCCGCCGGAACCGCTTTGGCAACACCGCTTTGGCGATTGGGTCGGGCGGAAACCGGCGACCGCCCGCGCAACGGCTAAAGCGGATTGGGATCCGCTTTGGACCGCGATGGCGGTACCGGTCGCCCATGCGACCGAAGCCTGCCTTTCGCGGGAACACAGTTCCCGCTGGCGGCAGGCGGATGCCCGCGGCATCCGCTGAGAGCTGGCGAATGAAGCGATATGAGTCCAAAGCGAACGGACGTTCGCATTAGCCGCGATCCTGAGCGCTGTGCCAGATCCAAAGAATTGAACGGTTTCATCATCGTCAATTTCACAGACGATGACACAAGGGCGGATAACGACCAGTTCGCGCGCGCCGTCAACCGCCAGATGACCGTCACGGATCGCACGCCTCAGGCGGCTCCCCGTCGAAACGACCATCGGCCACCCGCAACAGCCATACCCGCATTCGCTCATGCGGCACGCCATGACGATCCGCGCGGGACTCCGTCACGGGGGCCGGCGAGGCGTCGGCTTCGGCGGTCTCTTCGGCGGTCTCGTCGGCGGTCTGTCGTGCGAGGTTCGGCATGGACCGGATATGACAGTCCCCGGCGACCATTTCCCGCCGTCCCGGCAGGCTACAGCTCCACCACCTCCACCACGCCCGGCACGGCCTTCAGCGCGGCGCGGCTTTGGTTGGTGATGTTGAAGGAACCGGGGAGCTGGATCTCCACTTCCTTCAGCGGATCGATCTCGACCAGCAGGTGGATCTTGCCCTTCCCTCGCGCCAGCCGCTCCAGCATGCCGCGGATGCTCTCCACCGGCGCGTCGTCGCGCACCACCACCTTCAGCCCGTCCGAGACCTGCGCTACGGCGTCCTCCAGCGGCTTCACCTCCTGGCAGGTCAGGCGGATGTCCTCGCCGTTCATCTGGACGTCCACCGTCATCAGCACGGGGCGCCCGGCCTCCAGAAGGTCGCGGTTGGTCGCCAGCACCTCGGAGAAGACGGTCACCTCGTAGCCGCCGCTGCTGTCGGACAGTTCCACGAAGGCGAAGCGGTTGCCCGACTTCGCGGTCTTCTCCTTCCGGCTGACCACGATGCCGGCCACGCTGCGCCGGGTCGAGCCGCCGCCGGTCACCGCCGCGGCCAGATCGGCGGACCGCACCACCCTCATGCGCCCCAGCGGGCCGGCGAAGGCGTCCAGCGGGTGGGCGGACAGGTAGAAGCCGATGGCGCCGAACTCGTGCTTCAGCTTCTCCAGCGGCTCCCACTCCTTCACCTTGGGCAGGTCCGGCTCCTTCAGACCGCCGCCCGCGCCGCCGAACAGGTTGCCGATGCCGCTGTCGCGCTCCGCCGCCTCGGCCTGGGCGTAGCGGATCAGCGTCTCCAGCGCCGCGTGCACCTGGGCCCGGTTCGGGTTGATGCCGTCGAAGGCCCCGGCGCAGGCCAGATTTTCGAGCTGGCGCTTGTTGATGGTCTTCAGGTCGAGGCGGCGCGCGAAGTCGAACAGGCTCTTGTACGGCCCGTTCTTCCGGCGCTCCTCCACCACCGCCTTCATGGCGGGCAGACCCACCCCCTTCACGGCGGCCAGCGCGTAGCGCACCGCCTTGCCGCCATCGGGCAGCGCCTCCACCCCGAAGATGGAGTCGGATTTGTTGATGTCCGGGGTCAGCAGCCTGATCTTCAGGCGCGCCAGCTCCTGCCGGAAGACGTTCAGCTTGTCGGTGTTGCCGAGGTCGAGCGTCATCGACGCCGCCATGAACTCCACCGGGTGGTTCGCCTTCAGATAGGCGGTGTGGTAGGCGACCAGCGCATAAGCGGCGGCGTGGCTCTTGTTGAAGCCGTAGCCGGCGAACTTGGCCACCTGATCGAAGATCATGCTGGCCTGATCGGGGTCCACGCCCTTGTCCTTGGCGCCGGCGACGAACTTGTCGCGCTCCTTGTCCATCTCCTCCTTGATCTTCTTGCCCATGGCGCGGCGCAGAAGATCGGCGCCGCCCAGCGAATAGCCGGACAGCACCTGGGCGATCTGCATGACCTGCTCCTGGTAGATCATGATCCCGAAGGTCTCCTTCAGGATCGGCTCCAGGGCCGGGTTCATGTAGTCGGGCAGCTCCTCCCCGTTCTTGACCTTGATGTATTTGGGGATGTTGTCCATCGGGCCGGGGCGGTAGAGCGACACCAGCGCGATGATGTCCTCCAGCCGGTTCGGCTTCAGGCGGCGCAGCACGTCGCGCATGCCCGAACTTTCGAGCTGGAACACCCCGGTCGATTCCGCGCGCCCCAGGATCTCGTAGCTTCGGGGGTCGTCCAGCGTGACCGTGGTCAGGTCCGGCTTGTCCTCGATCAGGTCCACCGCCGTCTTCAGCACGGTCAGCGTCTTCAGGCCGAGGAAGTCGAACTTCACCAGACCGGCCTGCTCCACGAACTTCATGTTGAACTGGGTGACCGGCATGTCGGAGCGCGGATCGCGGTACAGCGGCACCAGATCGTGCAGCGGGCGGTCGCCGATCACCACGCCCGCCGCGTGGGTCGAGGCGTGGCGGTACAGCCCCTCCAGCTTCAGCGCGATGTTGACGAGGCGCGCCACCGTCTCGTCCCCGTCGCGGGCCTGGCGCAGCATCTCCTCGCTGTCCAGCGCCTGCTGGAGAGTCACCGGGTTGGCCGGGTTGTTCGGCACCAGCTTGCAGATCTTGTCCACCTGCCCGTAGGGCATCTGGAGCACGCGCCCGACGTCGCGCAGCACGGCGCGCGCCTGGAGCTTACCGAAGGTGATGATCTGGGCGACGCGGTCGTAGCCGTACTTGTCCTGGACGTAGCGGATCACCTCCTCGCGGCGGTCCTGGCAGAAGTCCACGTCGAAGTCGGGCATGGACACGCGTTCGGGATTCAGGAAGCGCTCGAACAGCAGGCCGAAGCGCAGCGGGTCCAGGTCGGTGATGGTCAGCGCCCAGGCGACGACGGAGCCGGCACCCGAACCGCGGCCCGGCCCCACCGGGATGTCGTGCGACTTGGCCCACTTGATGAAGTCCGACACGATCAGGAAGTAGCCGGGGAACTTCATCGAGACGATGACGTCCAGCTCGAACTCCAGCCGCTCGAAATAGGTCTTGCGGGTCTCCGCGCGCTGCTCCGGCGTCATGTCCGGGGTGTAGACGACGCTGTTCAGCCGCATTTCCAGACCCTCGCGGGACTGGGCGCGCAGTTCCTCCCCCTCGTCGCGGTCGCCCTCGCAGGGGAAGGGCGGCAGGATGGGCTTGATCGGCTTCAGCAGGAAGGAGCAGCGCCGGGCGATGGCGACCGTGTTGTCCACCGCCTCCGGCAGATCCTTGAACAGCTCCCGCATCTCCTCCGCCGACTTGAAGCGGTGGTCGGGGGTCAGGCGGCGGCGCTCGGTCTGGCCGATGTAGGCGCCCTCGGCGATGCAGAGCAGCGCGTCGTGCGCCTCGTACATGTCCTCGGTCGCGAAATAGCAGTCGTTGGTGGCGACCAGCGGCAGGTCGTGGGCGTAGGCGAGATCGATCAGCGCCGGTTCGACGGCGTCCTCGGCCACCGCGAAATGGTCGCTATGGCGTTGAAGCTCGATGTAGAGCCGCCCGGGGAACAGCCGCTTCAGCCGCTCCAGGACCTCCAGCGCCAAATCCTTCTGCCCCTCGCCCAGCAGCCGCCCGACCGAACCGGCGGGGCCGCCGGTCAGCGCGATCAGCCCGGCGGAATGGCCCTCCAGCGCGTCCAGCGGGATCTGCGGCCCGGCCATGGGGTCCGAGTCCAGGAAGGCCCTGGAGACCAGCTTCATCAGGTTCCGGTAGCCCTCGTCGGTCTGGCAGAGCAGGACGAGCTGGTCGGGGACGGCCGCCGCCTTGCCCGGCAGGCCCGGCTTGGCGTTGGCGGGGCCGACTCGGGTGATGCCCAGAACCGTGCCGATGATCGGCTGGACGCCCGAATCGGCGGCGGCCAGCGCGAACTCCAGCGCGCCGAACAGGTTGCCGGTGTCGGTCACGGCGACCGCCGGCATGCCCTTCTTCTGGCAGAGCTTGACCAGCTCCTTCACCTTGATGGCGCCCTCGGAGAGGGAGTAGGCGGAGTGGACGCGCAGGTGGATGAAGTCGGCGTGGGGCATGGCGGGGACGGTCACCGGTTCCGGCTGAAGCGAAGATGGCGTCCCTAGTGGTCGCGCATCCGGCCAGCGGATTGCAAGCGACCAAGCGCAGACCCGGCCATGCCCCCGAGGAGCAGGGGTGCTGCCGCCTTCGCCCCCCTTCCCCTCGGGGGGTATGCCGCGCCATCACCGGACGTGATCGGAAAGATCAGAACAAATCGTTATTCACGATGGCCTGCTTGCCCTAGGCTGTGAACCGGCAGGCGCTCGGGAACGGCGTCGATGCGAAAGGACAGGCCATGGCAAAGAACACGATCTGCCTCTGGTTCGACCGGGACGCGGAGGATGCCGCCCGCTTCTACGCCGCGACCTTTCCCGACAGCGCGGTGACCGCCATCCACCACGCGCCCGGCGATTATCCGTCCGGCAAGGCGGGCGACGTGCTGACGGTGGAGTTCACCGTGGCCGGGGTCGCCTGCCTCGGCCTCAACGGCGGCCCCGCCTTCAAGCACGACGAGGCGTTCTCGTTCCAGATCGCCACCGACGATCAGGAGGAGACCGACCGCTACTGGAACGCCATCGTCGGCAACGGCGGCCAGGAGAGCGCCTGCGGCTGGTGCAAGGACCGCTGGGGCGTCTCCTGGCAGATCACGCCGCGCGTGCTGACCGACGCGCTGGCCGCGGGCGGCGGCGAAGCGAAACGGGCGTTCGAGGCGATGATGGGCATGACGAAGATCGATGTCGCCGCGATCGAGGCGGCAAGGCACGGCTGACGGTTTTCGGCGGACGCCGCCGTCTGCACGCGCGTGTTTACGTTCCCCTTCCGGCCCCACCAACAGCGGAGGACGGCGCGATGCCGCTCCACACCACACTGACCCGACGCCTGGGCCTGTCCCTTCCCATCGTCCAGGCCCCGATGGCCGGGGGCGCCGACACGGCGGACCTCGTGGCCGCGGTGGGCGAGGCCGGCGGCATCGGCTTCATCGGGGCGGCCTATCTGACCCCGGACCAGATCGCGGAGCGGGCAAAGGCCATCCGCGCCCGGACCGCCCGCCCCTTCGGGATCAATCTGTTCGCTCCCCTGCCGGCACCCGCCACGCCGGAGGCCGGCGACATGGCGGCGGCGGTCGCCCGCATCGCGCGCTATCACGCCGACCTCGGCCTGCCCGCCCCCGGCACGCCGGCCCTGGGGGGCGACGGCTTCGCCGCCCAACTGGCCGCGGCGCTGGACAGCGGGGCGGCGGCCTTCAGCTTCACCTTCGGCATCCCGCCCGCCAACGCCCTGGCCGCCATCAGGGCGCGGGGGATGCTCCTGATGGGAACGGCGACCGGCGTGGACGAGGCGGTGGCGCTGGAACGGGCGGGCATGGACGCCGTGATCGCCCAGGGGGCCGAGGCCGGCGGCCACCGCGGCAGTTTCGCCGCTGGTCAGGAAGAGGTGGATTTCGCCGCCGGTCTCGTCGGCACCATGGCGCTCGTCCCGCAGGTGGTGGACGCGGTGGGCCTTCCGGTGCTGGCCTCCGGCGGCATCATGGACGGGCGCGGCATCGCGGCGGCCCTGGCGCTCGGCGCCGCCGGGGTGCAGATGGGCACCGCCTTCCTGACCTGCGCGGAAGCCGGAATCCCCGAGGTGCACAAGCAGGCGATCCTCGACGCCCGCGAGACGCAGACGCGCGTGACCCGCGCCTTCTCGGGCCGTCCGGCGCGCGGCATCGTCAACCGGGTCATCGAGGACATCCCGGACGGCGCCGCCCTGCCCTTCCCCCTTCAGAACACGCTGACCCGCCCGATGCGCACCGCCGCCGCCCAGCAGGGACGGGCCGAGTTCCTGTCGCTCTGGGCCGGACAGGGCGTCCGGCTGGCGCGGCGGCAGACCGCGGCGGCGCTGATGGGGCGGCTGGCGGACGAAACGGATGCCGCGGTTCGGCGCCTCAGCGGCGGCGCCTGACGGTTGCGGTCAACCCGCCGCCGTCTCCTCCGTGCAGACGCGGTTCCGCCCGCCGCGCTTGGCGGTGTAGAGCGCCTCGTCCGCACGGTGCATGAGGGCCAGCAGATCCTCGCCGGGCCGGTACTCCGCCACCCCGGCCGACAGGGTGACCGAGCCGTAATTGGCGTTGCGCGTCCGGTTGATGATCTGCCGCGACCCCACGGAGGCGCGGAGCTGCTCCGCCAGCGTCACCGCGTTCGCGAGGCCGGTGTGGGGCAGGACGACGCTGAACTCCTCCCCGCCGTAGCGGGCGACGGTGTCGCGGCCCTTCACCCCTTCGGTCAGCACCTTGGCGACCAGCTTCAGCACATGGTCGCCGACCAGATGGCCGTGGGTGTCGTTGAAGCGCTTGAAATGGTCGATGTCCACCATCAGCAGGGTCATCGGCAGGCCGGTCTGCTGCGCGACCTCCGCGGCGGAGGCCAGCGCCAGATCGAAGCCGCGGCGGTTGGCGATGCCGGTCAACCCGTCGGTCATCGCCTCCCGCCGGGCGGAATCCAGAACGACGCGCAGTTCCGCCAACTGCTGGCTCGATTCCAGAAGCTGGCTTTGCAGGCGGGTCTGGCGGTCCACGATGGCCGTCGTCTCCGCGGCGATGGCCGCCACCATGGCGCGCAACTCGGCCAGCGTCATCGGCTGGTCCAGCTCCCCCCGGAAGCCGGCCAGCGCCTGCCCGTAGCGGTCGGTCTCCGACCCCACGCTGCCCAACTGGTCCAGGATGCGGCCAAGCGCGACGCGCGCCCGCTCCGACGTTTCGCGGACGGCCTGGGCCTCGGCGTCCAGCGTGAAGAAGCGCTTGTACAACTCGTCGCAATGGCTTTGCGACAGCGCAGCGCCGTCGCGTTGAGCCAGTTCGATGGCGCGCGTCAGGTCGGGGTTCTGTCCGCCGAAATAGGCGTACCAGAGGGTGAAATTCTCCGGATTCGGCAACAGGGCGTTGGCGATGATCCGATCCATGGCACGGTCCGCGAGAGCCCGTGCCGTCTCGAAATCCTCATCACCCGCCATAGCCGTTGCCTTTCCACTGCGCCGTAGAAAAAGGCTACCGCAGCGGGAAAGAGGCGGGCAAGCAACTTTCGAATAGGGTTATCATAATACAGCAGGACGCAAATTTACTTGCGGTTCTGTCAGTTGCACTGTCCCACGGATTTCTCCGCGCAAACGGTCGTGCCGTCGATCCAGGTGGCGCCCGACAGGTCGGCGTGCCGCAGATCCGCCCCGCCCAGCCGCGCGCCGGTGAAATCGGCCTTTTGCAGGACGGCGTTCACCAGCTTCGCGTTGCGCAGGTCCGCCTCCTTCAGCGACGCCCCGGTCAGGTCGGCGCGGGTGAAGTCGGCTTCGATCAGGCGGGCGCCGTCGAGCTTCACGCCCGGCATGGTGGCGCTGAAGAATTTCGCCCGGTAGCCGTCGGTTTCCGTCAGGTCGGCGTCCTTCAGCGTGGCCCGCTGGAAGGTGGCGTCGCGCAGCATGGCTCCGGACAGCTTCGCGCCCGACAGATCGCGCCCATCGAAGTAGCAGCGGCGCCAGTTCGCCTTCGGCTGCGCCGGGTCGGTGCATTCGGCCAGTGCGGCGGAGGGGACCAGGGTGGTGCCCAGGAAGGTGGCAAGTACCGCGAAGGCGGCGAAAATTGTCGTCTTCATGCGCCAACAGATAGTGTCGCTCAGGCCCAATAACAAAGGGTTCCCCACGACAAAAGACCACGCGGGACAGCGACGTACGGTCACGCCCCCTTCGATGTCCGCAGCCCGACCGAACGCCCGGCCTGCGGCGGCACGGGCAGAGCCGCGTGTTCCGCCGTGGTGCGGGCCAGCCGTTCCACCGTTTCCGGAGCCAGGGGCACCGACCGGCGTTCCGTCAGGTCGACATGGACCAGAACGAACTCCGCCGTGGCGGCGAGGAAGCCGTCCTCCTCGTGGCGCATTTCATGGAACAGGTGCAGCCGCTTGGCGTCGCCCCCCAGGATGAGCGACGCGAAGGTCAGCCCGTCGCCCTCCGTCACCTCGCGGGCGTAGGTCAGATGCGCCTCGACGGCGAACATCGACCGCCCCTCGCCCTCCGCATAGTCCTTGCCGATCCCGAAATGGTCGAGGACGGCATCGGTCGCGTGATCGAAGGCAAGCAGATAGTAGGCCACGTTCATGTGGCCGTTGTAGTCGATCCACTCCGGGCGGACCGTCTCGCGGTGGAGGTTCAGCGGGGCTGGCGAATGGTTCATGCCCCCAAGGATAAGCGAAGCCGCCGCGCATTGGGAACCGGCTTGTATGGTCAGCCGGGCAGGTTCAGGAACCGCATGACCTCCATCCGCACCGCCTGGATCTCCGACAGCCAGGACGCGGCCTCTTCCAAAGTCGGATCATCGGACACATCGCTCGCTTCGCCGGGATAGCGGTACAACGTCGCATAAGCGGTGAACTTTCCAAGGACGCACAGCGGCCCACGCGCCGGCTCGCCTGCCGGAATTCGCATGATGAGGGAGTCGATGTCGTGCGTCTTTGAAAAATCGATGTTCAAGGAAACCAACACCGCCTTGACCAGTTTCTCAGCCGCCTGTTGGCAATGATACGTGGCCGCCTTGATGGCCGGGCGATCCGACGCGAGGCAAAGCTCAACCGCGCGGATGTCCTCATCGACCGTGGCGATCCAGTCCCCCGGGCCGACCCTATGCGCCATAGACGCGCACCCCTTCACGGACCGCTTTGTAGCTGAGCGTGCCGACCTGCTCCCTGTTCGCCTCGAAGAAGGATCGCCGACACGGGATGACGTCCGCCGGGATGCCCGTCCCGGCCTTCGCAGCCTGCGCATAGACGGCGGAGCGATGCTCCCGTGGCGCATCGTCCGGCACCACGACCAGCAGGTCGTAATCGCTGTCCTCGCGCGCGTCGCCGCGCGCCCGGCTGCCGAACAGATAGACGGCTTCCGGTTTCAGGGCCGGGACGATCCGGTCCAGCAGGATTTGCAGCTTCTGGTCAACCACCGCCATCGGAACCATCCTGAGGGTGCCTCCGCTCCCATCATAACACGGGAACGGAGGCGATGCCCCGGTTCAGGCGTGCCGCATCACACGCTGAAATACTTCGCCCGCGGATGGTGCAGCACGATGGCCGAGGTGCTCTGCTCCGGGTGAAGCTGGTGCTCGTCGGACATCTCCACGCCGATCCGCCCGGCGTCGAGGAGCTTCAGAAGCTGCTCCTGGTCGGCGAGGTTCGGGCAGGCCGGGTAGCCGAAGCTGTAGCGGCTGCCGCGGTAGGCCTGCTGCAGCAGCTTCTCC
Source organism: Azospirillum isscasi (assembly GCF_030849505.1). Classification (GTDB taxonomy): domain Bacteria; phylum Pseudomonadota; class Alphaproteobacteria; order Azospirillales; family Azospirillaceae; genus Azospirillum; species Azospirillum isscasi. The sequence continues at coordinate 48,014 of NZ_JAUJFI010000003.1, forward strand.
TTGTCGCGGCTGTCCTCGGCGCCGTAGCCCAGCTCGGCGCGGATGCGGGCATGGACGTATTCCGCCATGGCCTCGGTCATCTCCACCGACAGGCCGTGCAGGTAGAGATAGTCCTGGTAGCGGTTCTCCGCGAACCAGTCCCGCGCCACGTCGGCGCAATGCTGGCCCATGGTGACGATCTGGAGGCCCAGCACGTCCCGCTCTCCGTCGTTCACATCGCGCAGGAAGTCGGCGATGCACTCCCCATCCTCCTTGCCCTGGCGCGGCAGGGTGAAACGGGCGACCTCGCTGGCACCGTCCTCGGCAAACAGGATGACGTCGTCGCCATCGGCCGCCGCCTTCCAGTAGCCGTAGACGGCCTGGGGCCGCAGGATCTCCTCCTTGGCGGCGATCTGGAGGATGCGGTCGAGCACCGGGCGAAGCTCCTTCTTCGCCCACTCCTTGAACTCCTCGAAGGACTTGCCGTCCTTCCGGTAGCCCCACTGGAGCTGATAGAGCATCCGCTCGTTCAGGTAGGTGACCAACGTCTTCAGCGGGACATGCTCGATGACCTTCGGCCCCCAGAAGGGCGGGGTCGGCACCGGCACGCCCTCGGCCAGACGGGTGCGGCGGGCGCGGGCGGCGTCCTTGTCCACCGGGCCGACCGTGGCGCTGGTCGCCTGCCCCAGCACGCGGCGGCGGTTGACCGCCCGGCCCGCCCGCTTGGCCTGCTGGATGGCGAGCTGCTGGTCGAAGCTGCCGCCGACCACCTGATCCATCAGGGTCAGCCCGTCGAAGGCGTCGCCCGCATAGGCGACGCGGCCCGAGCCGTAGGAGGCCACGCAATCCGTCTCCACATAGGCGCGGGTCAGCGCGGCGCCGCCGAGCAGGACCGGCACCTCCAGCCCCTCGCGGGTCATCTCCTCCAGGTTCTCGCGCATGACGACGGTGGACTTCACCAGCAGGCCGGACATGCCCACGGCGTCGGCCTTGTGCTCCTTCGCCGCCTGGATGATCGCGCCGACCGGCTGCTTGATGCCCAGGTTGACGACCTTGTAGCCGTTGTTGGTCAGGATGATGTCCACGAGGTTCTTGCCGATGTCGTGGACGTCGCCCTTCACGGTGGCCAGCACCATGGTGCCCTTCTGCTGGCCGTCCAGCTTCTCCATGTGCGGCTCCAGCCACGCCACGGCGGCCTTCATGGTCTCCGCGGACTGGAGCACGAAGGGAAGCTGCATCTTGCCGGCGCCGAACAGCTCGCCCACCACCTTCATGCCGTCCAGCAGGTAGGTGTTGATGATCTCCAGCGGCGGATGGGTCTTCATCGCCTCGGCGAGATCGTCCTCCAGACCGGTGCGGTCGCCGTCGACGATGCGCTCCTTCAGCCGTTCCTCGACCGTCTCGGCGCGGGCCTTCTTCTTGGCGTCCGCGGCCTTGCGGCCCTCGAACAGCGCGATGAAGGACTGGAGCGGGTCGTAGCCTTCGGCGCGGCGGTCGAAGATCAGGTCCTCGGCGGTCTTGACCTCCTTTTCGGGGATCAGGTGCAGCGGCATGATCTTCGACACATGCACGATGGCGCCGGTCATGCCGCGCTTCACCGCATGGTCGAGGAAGACGGAGTTCAGGACGTGGCGGGCCGCCGCGTTCAGGCCGAAGGAGACGTTCGACAGGCCCAGGATGATCTGGCAGCCGGGCATCTCGCGGGAGATCGCCTCGATGCCCTCCAGCGTCCAGATGGCCAGCTTGCGGTCGTCCTCGTTGCCGGTGGCGATGGTGAAGGTCAGCGGGTCGAACAGCAGGTCGTGGGCCGGCAGGCCGTATTCGTTGACCGCGAGGTCATAGAGGCGCTTGGCGATGGCGAGCTTGCGCTCCGGCGTCTTCGCCATGCCCTCCTCGTCGATGGTCAGCGCGATCACCGCCGCGCCGAACTTCTTGGCCAGCGCCAGTCGCTTGCGGGCCGGTTCCTCGCCGTCCTCGAAGTTGATGGAGTTGACGATCGCCTTGCCGCCGTAAAGCGCCAGCGCCTTCTCCAGAACGATGTATTCGGTGGAGTCGATGACCAGCGGCGCCGTGACCGAGCCGGAGAAGCGCTGGACGACCGCCTGCATCTCCGCCACCTCGTCGCGCCCGACGAAGGCGGTGCAGACGTCCAGCGTGTGGCTGCCCTCCTTCACCTGCTCGCGGGCCATCTCGACGCAGCCGTCCCAGTCGTTCCTCTCCTGAAGCTCGCGCCACTTCTTCGAGCCGTTGGCGTTGCAGCGCTCGCCGATGGCGAAGAAGGCGTTCTCCTGGCGCAGCGTGACCTGGGAGTAGAGCGAGGCGACCGCCGGCACCCAATGGACCGTGCGGCCCTTCGGGTTCGGGCGGTGCGAGCCCGCCGGGGCCAGCTTGCGCAGCATCTGGTTGGCCGCCGCGATGTGCGGGACGTTGGTGCCGCAGCAGCCGCCGACGAGGTTCACCCCGTCCTCGGTCACGAAGCGCTCCAGCCAGTGGGCGAAGTCCTCGGCGCGCAGCGGGTAGTGGGTCTTGCCGTCCACCAGCTCCGGCAGGCCGGCGTTGGGCTGCACGGAGACGAGGCCCGGCCAGTTCTGGGTCAGCCACTTCACATGCTCGCTCATCTCCAGCGGGCCGGTGGCGCAGTTCAGCCCCATCAGCGGCACGTCCAGCGCCTGGATCACCGTCGCCGCCGCGGCGATGTCGGTGCCGACCAGCAGCGTGCCGGTCGTCTCCACCGTCACCTGCACGAAGACCGGCGTGTCGGTGCCGGCCTCGGCGCGGGCGCGCTTGATGCCGTTGACCGCGGCCTTGATCTGCAACGGGTCCTGGCAGGTCTCCACCAGGATGGCGTCGGCGCCGCCGGCGATCAGGCCCGCCGCCTGGACGAAGAAGCTGTCCTCAAGCTCCTGATAGGGGATGTGCCCCAGGCTGGGCAGCTTGGTGCCCGGCCCGACCGAGCCGATGACGAAGCGCGGCTGGCCGTCCTTGAAGGTTTCCGCCGCCTCGCGCGCCAGTTCGACGGCGCGCTGGTTGATCTCGAACGCCTTCTCGGAGATGCCGAACTCGCCCAGCGTCACCGGGGAGGCGCCGAAGGTGTCGGTCTCCACCATGTCCGCGCCGGCCTCGTAATAGCCGCGGTGGATTTCCCGCACGATGTCCGGGCGCGACAGCGGCAGGATGTCGGTGCAGTTCTCGTGCCCCCAATAATCCTTCTCCACGTCGAGATCGAGCGCCTGGATGCGGCTGCCGAACCCGCCGTCGCAGAGCAGGACGCGGTCGCGGAGAGTGTCGAGAATGTGCGGCATGGGAAGGTCGGGTCCGTTTCGGAAGGAAGGTCGGGCGGAAAGGTTCGGAGATTCAGAGGTTCAGTCGAGGCCGTGGCGGTTCGCCGGCCACCAGCCTTCATCGAGCAGGTGCTCGAGCGCATAGGGGCAATCGGACGGAAGGTCCCGTTCATCGACGCGATCCTGTCCGAGCCCGTCGATGGCGAGGCCGCGGCCACGGTGGAACGCCAACGGAAGATCCACATGGCCCTTCAGGCTGGGGCTGTCGGCCAACGCATCGACCGCGGCCGCACGCTGCTCGCGTACAGACTTCCGCCAGCCGCTGCGCGGGTCGGAGGCCGGGGAGAATTCCAGTTTCAGCAGATGTTCGATGACATGGGCAAGGTGGCTGCTGATCGCGCGCCGGTCGTTCCTGCCCATGTCCTCGATCTCCTCCGCCACATGATCCCAGTCGATGGGCGTGTTCAGGCGTTCGCGGGCGGCTTCGCGGAGGAGGCGCGCCTGTTCCTGGGTCCAGGCGTAGAAGTCGTCGTCGTATCCGATCCGGCTGTCCATGGCCCTTCCTCCGCGACCGCGATCATCCGCAACACCCTAACATAGGGGCGCGGTCAGGACACCGCCGGCTGCTTCGCCTTCACACCCAGCATCCGGCAGATGGCCAGCGTCAGTTCCGAGCGGTTCAGGGTGTAGAAATGGAAATCCCTGATGCCCTGGGCCTGGAGCGCCTGGCACTGCTCCGCGGCCATGGTCGCGGCGACGAGCTGGCGGGTCTCCGGATCGGAATCCAGCCCTTCGAAGGTTTCGGCGAAGCGCTTCGGCATCGCGGCACCGCACTTGCCGGCGAACTCCACCGCGCGGGCGAAGTTGGTGATCGGCAGGATGCCGGGGACGATCGGCACGGTGATGCCGGCGGCGGCGCAGCGGTCCAGGAAGCGGAAATAGGCGTCGTTGTCGAAGAAGAACTGGGTGATCGCCCGCGTCGCCCCGGCGTCCACCTTGCGCTTCAGGTTGTCCAGGTCGAACTGCGCGCTCGGCGCTTCCGGATGGGATTCCGGATAGGCGGCGACGGAGATCTCGAAATCGGCGACCTTCCTCATCCCCTCCACCAGATCGGCGGCGTAGGCATAGCCGCCGGGATGCGGGACGTAGCGTCCGCCCACCCCGCCCTCGGTCTCCGGCGGATCGCCGCGCAGGGCCACGAGGTGACGGATGCCGGCGTCCCAATAGGTGCGGGCGATGGCGTCGATCTCCTCGCGCGTCGCGCCCACGCAGGTGAAGTGGGCGGCGGCGGGGATGCCCGTCTCCTTCTGGATGCGGGTCACCGTGTTGTGCGTGCGCTCGCGCGTCGAGCCGCCGGCCCCGTAGGTCACCGACACGAAGGACGGGCCGAGCGGGGCGAGGCGCTGGATCGCCTGCCACAGACTCTGTTCCATCTTCTCCGTCTTGGGCGGGAAGAACTCGAAGCTGACCGACGGGATGCCGGACGTCATGACTGGGCTCCGCTGATGGAGAGGATGGAGGGGTGGACCTGCGGCGCGCCCTTCGCGGCACGCACCGCCGGCCATATGGATACGGTAAGCGGGTCGCCGGGCAGATGCACCACGGCGTCGCACTCCAGGCCGGACAGGCGGCACCAGGAGGCGACCTCGGCGTCGGAAAAGCCCAGGCGGCGGTGCGCATGCTCCGCGCGCAGGGTTTCCAGGGCGTGCGGGGCGAAATCGACGACCAGGAGCAGCCCGCCGGGCCGCAGGACCCGCGCCGCCTCGGCAAGCAGATCGGCCGGCGCCTCGGCGAAATGCAGCACCTGATGGACGACCGCCGCGTCGAAGGAGCCGGACGGAAAAGGCAGTTGGTACATGTCCGCCTGCCGCACATGGCAGTGGCGGAGCGCCGTGTCCTCCAGCTTGGTGCGGGCGATGGACAGCATCTCGCGCGACTGGTCCACGCCGACGGCGCGCCGGGCGCGGGGACCCAGAACCTCCAGCATGCGGCCCGTGCCGGTCCCGATGTCCAGCAGGTCGCCGATGCCGTCCGCGGGGATCAGGCGCAGCAGCGCCTCCTCCACCTCGCGCTCCGGAACATGCAGGGAGCGGATTTCGTGCCAGCGGGCGGCGTTCTCGCGGAAGTAGCTGGCCGCCGCCTCCGAGCGGGCGCGCTTGATCGCCTCCAGCCGCTCCAGGTCCAGCGTCAGGGTGGGATCGTCGGACGGGATGGCGTCCACCAGCACCCGCGCCAGTTCCGCCGAGGCGCCGCGTTCCGCCAGCCGGTAGAAGGCGAAGGTGCCCTCCCGGAACCGGTCGAGCAGCCCGGCGTCGCACAGCAGCTTCAGATGACGGGACACGCGCGGCTGGCTCTGCCCCAGGATCTGGGTCAGTTCGGTCACCGTCAGCTCGCCGTGGGCGCACAGCGCCAGCAGCCGAAGCCGCGTGGTCTCCGCCGCCGCCTTCAATGTCGCAAGCAATTCGTCCATGACCGCCGGCACCGCCCCGAAACGCTCCCAGAGACCGGCGCGCCACCGCGGCGCGCCATGCGGAATACAGATATAAAGATATCTTTATGCAGCGTAAACACGTTTTCGCGGGCGGCCCCGGCGGCCCGCAAGCCCGACCGTCCACACGGAACGTTTGCGCGAAGGGCGCGGCAATCCTACCATATAAGGCGGCAACCGCGCGGTGACCTCGCGTGGCGCGCTGGTCAAACGGCGGCGCCTGTGTTAGGCACGGAATGAAGGGATCGCGCGGATTTTCCGGGCGATATCCTGTCCGGCAGCGTCCGTTGCCGCCCGGCGAGGGGCTCACGCCCTTCGGACGCGGCGCGATGGCGCCGCGGAATCGGATGCCCCGCCCAGTCGTGTCCCCAGAAAGAGCCGTCGCCGATGAAGCTGGCCAATTTCTCCCGCTCCGTTCTTCGCTCGGCCGCCGTGGCCGTCGTCGCCCTTGGCATGGCGGGCTGCGCCACCGCGCCCGGAACCGGCGAGGCCGACGTCACGGTCAGCGATCCGCTGGAGATCCCCAACCGATTCGTCTTCGCCGTCAACGAGACCGCGGACATCCTGCTGATCCGTCCGGCGACCGAGGTCTATGTGGGCGTCTTCCCCGACCCGCTGCGCCAGGCCGTGCACAATTTCGTGCAAAACCTCCTCGGCCCGCTCTACATCGCCAACAACCTGCTGCAGGCTGATTTCGAGGGTGCGCAGATCGCCACCGGGCGGTTCATGACAAACACGATCCTCGGCCTGGGCGGCTTCGCCGACGTGGCGTCGGAGGCCGGCATCGGCGACCGTCCGGAGGATTTCGGCCAGACGCTGGGCGTCTGGGGCGTCGGTCCGGGGCCGTATCTGGTGCTGCCCTTCCTCGGCCCGTCGAATCTCCGCGACACGGTGGGCTATGGCGTCGACACGCTGGCCGACCCGTTCCGCATCGGCACCAACGCCGCCGGGGCGGAAGGCGCGCAGTACGGACGGACCGCCGCCGCGGGCCTGGACCGCCGCTCGCAGCTCCTGCGCGAGATCGACGACCTGCGCAAGAACTCCCTGGACTTCTACGCGACGGCCCGCAGCCTGTACGCGCAGCAGCGCCGCGCCGCGATCGCCAACGACATCGCGCCGGCGACGCCGGAGTTCCCGGATTTCGACGAACCCGCCAAGAAATAAGGAGGCGGCCTGCCGCGGTCGCGACCGCCGGCACTCGATCCTTTGACCGATTGAGTGTTGACAAAGCCCCCGCGGCAGCCACTTTTGCCTTGCCATGCTGACACGTCGCCTGTTTCTCGTGTGCGCGGCCCTGCTCGCGGTGAGCAGCTGGGCCGCCCGTCCCGCCGCCGCACAGTCGGCCGATCCGGGCGCAACCGCGTTCATCCAGTCGCTGGGGAACGAGGCCGTCGCCACCTTCTCGAACAAGAGCCTGTCGCGCGAACAGGCGGTGCAGCGCTTCCGCAACCTGCTCTACCAAGGCTTCGACGTGGCCTACATCGGGCGCTGGGTGCTGGGCCGCTACTGGAACTCCGCCACGCCGCAGCAGCATGACGAATACCAGAAGCTGTTCGAGCGGCTGATCGTCAACACCTACGCCGACCGCTTCGTCGAGTATTCGGGCGAGACCTTCCGGATCACCGGGTCCCGCGTGGAAGGCGAAGCGGACACGATGGTCACCACCCAGATCGTCCGCCCAAGCGGCCCGCCGGTGAATGTGGACTGGCGCGTGCGCAAGCGCGACGCCGCCTACAAGATCATCGACGTGGTGGTCGAAGGCGTCAGCATGGGCGTGACCCAGCGTCAGGAATTCGCCTCCGTCATCAGCCAGAACGGCGGGCGGGTCGAAGGGTTGCTCCAGGCGCTCCGCCAGAAGGTGGGCAACGCGGGCTGACCGGTTCCAGACCAGCCACCCGGCCACACCGGGCCTTTATCACGGGCTGCCTTCGGGCGGCCCTTTTTCATGCCCTGTTTTCTCTTGCTCCATATTTCATCAAGGTCCAAACGGCGATTCCGTGACGAACCCGTCCGGAAGAGGTATGGTCGCGCGCAAAGCCACTCCAGTGTGTTGCAGCAGCGGACGCCCCATCCGATGGCCGACCGGACTCCGAACGAGATCGAAGAGATCAAGGCGATCATCCTCGCCCACCAGACGTGGCTGAAACGCCGCGGCGGGCGGCGCGCCGACCTCAGCTTCCGCGATCTTTCGAACCTCAACCTCGACCGGGTGAACCTGAACGGGGCGAAGCTGGCCGGGGCCAACCTGGTGGGGAGCCGGCTCGTCCGGGCCGACCTGTCGCAGGCCGACCTGTTCGGCACCGACATGGAGGGAGCCAACCTGACCGCGGCGACGCTGATCGGCGTGGACCTGCGCGGCGCCAACCTGCACCGGGCCGTGCTGACCGACGCCAACCTCCGCGGCGCCGACTTCCGTGCCGGATCGCTGATGAGCGGCGTGGAGGACAAGCCGCGCAGCGACGGCGTCACCCGCCTGACCGAAGCGAAGATGGAGCGTTCCATCCTGGCCGGCGCGAACTTCACGGGCTGCGACCTCAGCGGCGCGGACCTGAACGACGCCGACCTGACGGGCGCCGACATGACCGCCGCCGTTCTGGTCGGCGCCGATTTCTGGGGAGCCACGCTGGACGGCGTGACCTTCGACGGCACGACCATCGACGAGGCGACGCTGGACCGCAACTACCTGCCCGCCTCCCTTCCGGAGAACGCCATCGTCAAGCCGGCCTACAAGTCCATGCCGTCGGCGGAGTTCCTGGAGGCCGTCGCCGAGCATGAGCGGTGGGTGAACAGCCAGGGGGCGGAGGGGCGCCACCTCGACCTCGACCTCGTGTCGGTGATCGGGGCGGACCTGACGGGGCGCGTGCTCGCCGCCGCCCGGCTGCGCCGCTGCCGCCTGATGGGCGTCCGGCTGCGCAAGGCCAGCCTGGAGATGGCCGATCTGTCCTATACGGAGCTGGTCGGGGCAGACCTGACCGAAGCCTGCCTGAACGGCACCAACCTGCGCCGCGCCGGGCTCATCCGCGCCGTTCTGGCACGCGCGGACGCCCGCCCCGCCCGCCTGTCCGGCGACCGTCCCTGGCCCGCCAACTTCGACGGCGCCAACCTGTCCGGTGCCGACCTGCGCGATGCCCGCATGGAGGACGCCGTCCTGCGCTCCGCCAGGCTGGCCGGCGCGAAGCTCGACGGCACGGGCATCACCGTGGCGGAGGCCACAGCCCCGCCCCCGCCGCCGGCCCAGGTGGAACGGCGCACGCAGAAGCGCTACGTCTATCCGAACCTGATCGTCGAGACCGACCGGGGTGCCCACCCAACGCGCAACTGGTCCATCGGCGGCCTCTGCCTGCGGGTGCCGGACGATCTGTTCCACGAGGGCGAGACGATCGACGCGCGCCTGTCCGTGGAGGGGCGGGACGACGTTACGGCCACCGCGCGGATGGTGGTCGTGAACGAAGGCGTGGGCAAGGGGCAGGTTTCCGTCCGCTTCCACCAGTACGGCGACGATCTCAAGCTGCTGCTGAAGACGGCCTTCCTGGAGCACCAGAAGCTGGAAGGATAGCGGGAAGCGCGCCCTCTCTCCCGCTGCACATGGGGGCCGAGAGGATTTCCCGATCTTGCGTGTGCGTGCTATCGAACGAGGCAGAACCACGATCCGAGATGACCAGTCCCATGCGCCGCATCCGCTCCGGCGCCGCCTCGGCGATGCTGGCGGCCACGCTCCTTACGGCCTGCCAGACCACCGGCGCCCCTCCCCCTCCCACGGAGCAGGCCCGGCCGCTGCCCCCCGACAAGCCCGCCTCCCCCCTGTCCGACGCGCCGGGGCGGGTCGTCGCGCAGAACAAGGGCTGGATCGTGCGGGCGCATCCGGCAACGAAGACCGGGTCCGCCTACTGCTACGCCACGCGGACGGACGATTCCTCGCCCCTCTCCTTCCGGGCGACGGCGAAGGGGGCCGCCATGCTGGTGAACGCCGACCCGCACGCCCAGGCCAAGGGCACGGAAAGCCGCCTGACCGCCATTTTCCCGGATGGCGAGACCATGGCGCTGGAAGCCACCCCCCTGCCGGACGGCGGGGTGGTGGTGCCGGTGGAACTGCCGAAATACGAGGATCTGTTCGAACCCTTCATGCGGTCGCGCGCCGTGACGCTGCAACAGGATGGCGGCAGGACGGACATCGGCGACGTGAATCTGGGGGGTTCCTCCTGGGCGCTGAACGCGCTGGACGAGTGCCGCATCCTCCACACGGACGCCGAGAAGAGCTGACCCGCGCGGGGCGCAACGGGCGCCGCGTTGACCGGACCCGAATGCGTCTCTAGCCTTGTACGATGCGCAACGCCCACATCGCTCTGGCCCTCGCCGTCGCGGCAATCTGGGGCTTCAACTTCGTCGCCATCAAGGTCGGTCTGGCGGACTTTCCGCCGATCCTGTTCTGCGCCCTGCGCTTCGCGCTGGCGGCCCTGCCGCTTCTGGTGCTGGGCCTGCGCGGCGGACCGCCGGTGCCCTGGCGCTACATCCTGGGCATCGGGGTGGTGCTGGGGGTGGTGAAGTTCTCGCTGCTGTTCGTCGGGATGGACATCGGCATGCCGGCGGGGCTGTCGTCGCTGGTGCTGCAATCGCAAGCCTTCTTCACCGCCCTGTTCGCCGCGGCGGTGCTCGGCGAGCGACCCGGACCGAAGCAGGTGCTGGGCATGGCCGTGGCCTTCTCCGGCATCGGGCTGATCGCGGTGGAGATGCCGGCGGGCGATTCCCTGCTCGGGCTCGGGCTGGTGATCGCGGCGGCGGCGGCCTGGGGCGTGTCGAACCTGCTGATGAAGCAGGCCAAGGCGCCCGACCTGTTCCGCATGATGCTGTGGGTCAGCGCGGTGCCGCCGATTCCGCTGCTGTTGCTGTCGCTGGGGCTGGAGGGGCCGGACCGGGTGTGGCACGCCCTGACCAACCTGACGCCGCTGGGGTTCGGGGCCGCCGCCTACATCGCCTTCGGCGCGACTTTGTTCGGATTCGCCGCCTGGGGCTTCCTGCTGCGCCATTACCCGGCCAGCCTCGTGGCGCCCTTCTCCCTGCTGGTGCCGGTCTTCGGGATGAGTTCCAGCGCGCTGTTCCTGGGCGAGAGCTTCACGCCGCTGAAGATGGCCGGCGCGCTTCTCGTTCTCGCCGGGCTGGCGGTGGCCGTGCTGAAGCTTCCCTCCGCACGGCCCGCCACCCATCGTCCCTGACGGATCGGATCAGGCCAGGTTCTTCTTCAGGAACTCCACGGAGCGGTTCCAGGCGAGGTCCGCCGCCTCCTTGTTGTAGCGTTCCGCCGACGTGTCGTTGTGGAAGGCGTGGTTCACGTTCTCGTACATGAAGAGCTGGTAGGACTTGCCCGCCTGTTTCAGGGCCTCCTCATAGGCCGGGACCTTGGCGTTCACGTTCTTGTCGAGCCCGGCGTAATGGAGCAGCAGCGGCGCCTTGATCGTGGTGACCAGCGCCGGGTCGGGCGACGGGCCGTAGAAGACGACCGCCGCCTTCAGGTCCGGCGCCTTGACGGCCAGCCGGTTGGTCATGCCGCCGCCCCAGCAGAAGCCGACCGCCCCCACCTTGGCGTTGGAGTAGCGGTAGGCCATGAGGTCGCTCATCGCCGCAATCAGGTCGTTCACCGTCTTGTCGGGGTCGAGCTGGCCGATCATCTCGCGGGCGCGGTCGGGGTCCTGCGGGGTGCCGCCCAGCGGGGACAGCAGGTCCGGCGCCATGGCGACGAAGCCGGCCACGGCCAGCCGCCGCGTCACGTCCTCGACATAGGGGTTCAGGCCGCGGTTCTCGTGGATGACCACCACCGACGGCGCCTTCTCCGCCAGCTTCGGACGGGCCAGATAGGCGCGGACGTCGCCGGTCGCCCCCTGGAAGGTCACCCGCTCCGTGGCGATGCGGCTGTCGTTGTCCGGAACCTCGGCGGCCAGCGCGTAGTTCGGCTCGATCTGGGCGAGGATCGCGGGAATGGCCGCCGCGCTGCCCGCCAGCACCGCCAGCCGCTCCAGGAAGACCCGGCGCGGCAGCGGCCTGTGGGTGTACTCGTCATAAAGATCGATGATCTTTTGATCCATCCCTCACCCTCCCGATCGGTTTTGACGTCAAGCCTCTGCCGGAGTGTGGGGTGCGGCGGCGGATCTGACAACTCCCGGACGCACGGAATTGGCCGCACGGAATTGGACGCATGGAACTCCGCCGGCTACACCGGGTCGGGCATATGCTCCACCAGCAGCCCGTCGCGCATCTCCAGCACCCGATCCATGCGCCGCGCCAATTCCAGATTGTGGGTGGCGATCAGCGCGCCGACCCGGGCCTGCCGCACGATGGCGGTCAGCATGGCGAAGACTCCGTCCGCCGTGTGCGGGTCCAGGTTGCCCGTGGGCTCGTCGGCGATCAGCAGCCCCGGCGCGTTGGCCAGCGCGCGGGCGATGGCGACGCGCTGCTGCTCGCCGCCGGACAGGCGGGCCGGACGGTGGCCGGCGCGCGGCTCCAGCCCGACCATGCGCAGCAGCTCCATGGACCGCTCGCGGGCGGTGCGCTTGGGCACGCCGTTGATCATCTGCGGCAGCACGATGTTCTCCAGCGCGGAGAATTCCGGCAGCAGGTGGTGGAACTGGTAGACGAAGCCGATGGAGCGGCGGCGCACCTCCGTCCGCCTGCCGTCGTCCAGGGTGGACACGTCGGTCCCGGCGATCCGCACGCTGCCCGCGGTGGGCCGCTCCAGCAGACCGGCGATGTGCAGCAGGGTCGATTTGCCGGCGCCCGAGGGGCCGACCAGGGCGACCAGCTCGCCCGCGCGCACGGTCAACTCCGCCCCGCGCAGCACCTGAAGCTCCGTCCCCGCCTGCTCGAAGGTGCGGACGATCCCCGACAGTTCCAGCATCGGCTCACTCATAGCGCAGGGCCTCCACCGGATCGAGACGGGCCGCCCGCCAGGACGGGTAGACGGTGGCGGCGAAGGACAGGCCCAGCGCCATGACGGTAACCTGCACCACCTCCGACCAGTCGATCTTCGCCGGAAGCTGCGACAGGAAATAGATTTCGGCGTTGAACAGGTTCGTCCCGGTCAGCGCCTGGATGCCCTGGCGGATCGTCTCGATGTTCAGGGCGAAGGACACGCCCAGCGCCAGCCCCAGCAGCGTGCCCGCCACCCCGACCGAGGCGCCGGACAGGAAGAAGATGCGCATGATCATGCCGCGGGTGGCGCCCATGGTGCGCAGGATGGCGATGTCCCGCCCCTTGTCCTTCACCAGCATGATCAGGCTGGAGATGATGTTGAAGGCGGCCACCGTGATGATCAGCGACAGGATCAGGAACATCACGTTGCGCTCCACCTGGAGCGCCGTGAAGAAGCTGGCGTTCGACTGCTGCCAGTCCACCACGCGCCCCACCCCGGCCACCGCCGACTGGATGGCGCCGCGCGCCGCCCGGATTTGGGTCGGATCGTCGACGAACACCTCAAGCGAGGTCACCGCCTCGCCCGTGCGGAAGAAGGCCTGAGCCTCCGGCAGGGGCAGGAAGATGAAGCTGTTGTCGTATTCGAACATGCCCACGTCGAACACGGCGCCGATGGTGAAGCTGCGCATCCGCGGCACGGTGCCGAAGGCGGTGACGTTGCCTTGCGGCGCGATCAGGGTGAGCTGGTCGCCGACCGCCAGCCCCAGCCGCTGCGCCATACGGATGCCGATGGCGATGTTGTCCTCCCCGAAGGCGTCCGCCGTGCCGCGCACGATGTTGCGGGACAGCGTCGGGCGCACCCGGAAATCCTCCGGCCGCACGCCGCGCACCACCGCGCCGGAGGCGACTCCGCGCACCGACACCAGCGCCTGCCCCTCCACCGTCGGCGTCACCCCGACCACGCCGGGCACGCCCTGGAGCCGCTGCACCAGCGGGTCGTAGTCGGGCAGCGGCCCGCCGCGGACGCTGTAGACGTTCAGATGGCCGTTCAGGCCCAGCACGCGGCCCAGCAGTTCCGCCCGGAAGCCGTTCATGACCGACATCACGATGATCAGCGTCGCCACGCCGAGCGCGATGCCCAGCAGCGAGAATCCGGCGATGACCGAGATGAACCCTTCCTGGCGGCGCGCCCGCAGATAGCGCATCGCGACCATGCGTTCGAAGGCGGAGAAGATCATGCGGCTCCCGATGGGCGAGGGCGGGCAACTGTGGCCCGGCAAAAGCAAAGGCGGCGGACCGCAACCAGCCCGCCGCCCCGCAACATAAGTGCTTAACCGTGGCAGGAAAAGGGCGAGCTTCCAACGCGCCCGCTCCCCTGCCCCGGGGTGTTACGCCGAGAGCTTCTCCAGCGCGCTTTCCACCGACAGTTCCTGCTTCTCGCCGGTGGCGCGGCGCTTCAGCTCGACGACGCCGTTCTTCAGGCCGCGCGGCCCGACGACGAGCTGCCACGGCAGGCCGATCAGGTCCATGTCGGCGAACTTCACGCCCGGACGCTCGTCGCGGTCGTCGTACAGAACCTCCAGCCCGTTGGCGCGGAGCTTGTAGTACAGCTCCTGGCAGACGCGGTCGGTCTCGGCGTCGCCCACCTTCAGGTTGACGAGGCCGACGTTGAAGGGCGCCACGGCGTCCGGCCAGATGATGCCGTTGTCGTCGTGGCTGGCCTCGATGATGGCGCCCATCAGGCGCGACACGCCGATGCCGTAGGAGCCCATCTCCACCGGAACCGGCTCGCCGCCCGGACCGGCGACGACGGCGTTCATCGGCTTGGAATACTTGGTGCCGAAGTTGAAGATGTGGCCGACCTCGATGCCGCGGGCCGAGACCAGATCGGCCTCCGGAACCGGGCAGTTGCCGGGCTCGTGCTTCTCGTCGGTCGCCGCGTAGATCGAGGTGTAGGTGTCGAAGAAGGGCTGGAGATCCTCGTCGAAGCCCGGCGCGTTCTGGAGCACGTCCAGGGTCAGCCAGTCCTTGTGGCAGAACACGCCGCTCTCGCCGGTCTCGGCCAGGATGATGAACTCGTGGCTCAGGTCGCCGCCGATGGGGCCGGTGTCGGCGCGCATCGGGATCGCCTTCAGCCCCATGCGGGCAAAGGTGCGCAGATAGGCCAGGAACATCTTCTGGTACGAGCGCCGCGCGCTGGCCGCGTCGATGTCGAAGCTGTAGGCGTCCTTCATCAGGAACTCGCGCCCGCGCATCACGCCGAAGCGGGGGCGGATCTCGTCCCGGAACTTCCACTGGATGTGGTAGAGGTTCAGCGGAAGCTGGCGGTAGCTCTTCACGAAGGCGCGGAAGATGTCGGTGATCATCTCCTCGTTCGTCGGGCCGAACAGCATCTCGCGGTCGTGGCGGTCGGTGATGCGCAGCATCTCCTTGCCGTAATCGTCGTAACGGCCGCTTTCCTTCCACAGCTCCGCCGACTGGATGGTCGGCATCAGCAGTTCCTGGGCGCCGGCGGCGTCCTGCTCCTCGCGGACGATCTGCTCGATCTTCTTCAGGACCCGGTGGCCCAGCGGCAGCCAGGCGTAGATGCCGGCGCTGGTCTGGCGGATCATCCCGGCCCGCAGCATCAGGCGGTGCGAGACGATCTGCGCCTCGGTCGGGGTCTCCTTAAGGGTCGGCAGAAAGAAGGTGGACAGCCGCATGGCTCTGCTCTCGGTTTCGAGGGGATTCGTCCGGCCCTTCGCCGGACCGCAACAGGGACAGGGACTTTAGGAAGCCGCCGCGCGATTGTCCATCGTCACGGCACGCACCACGGCCTTGGCCGCCTCACCGGACGGTCCGGCAATAGGCGTACAACTCCGCCTCGCTCGCCCCCCCGATGGGTTGGCCGTTGAAATAGAGCCGGTTGGCGTACCAGGTCAGATAGCCGACCTCGACGCCCGCCCCCGCGGCCCCCTGCGGCACCGGAAAGCCCATGCGTCGGGCGAAATCCACCGTAACCGGAATGTCGAACCGGTCCAGCGGCGGCGCGGCGCCCGCGGAGCCCGGCAGGTCGGCGGGCGCCACCGGCTTGCCGTTCACGTCCACGCCCGGCGTGTGCTCCACCCCCGCCGCCGGGCGGTGGGCGGTCAGGAAGCGGCAGGCCGACAGGTCCACCGGCTGCGCCGCAGCACCGCCGGAAAGCGCCAGCAGGGCGGCGAGGAGAACGGCGGGACGGTGGATCATGGCGGGCCTCAGCCTTGGGCGGCGGCGGAATGATGCATGGATTTCCAGTAGGTGGCGAGATAGGGCATGCCCTTCTCCGCCTCCTCCTGGGTGCGGGCCGACTGGCGGATGTACTTGCCGATGAAGGGCTTGTTCACGAATTCCATGTCCACGGCGGCCTTCAGCACCAGGAATTCGCCGATCCGGTCCGGCAGGTTGTAGTGCCATTTCTGCAGGCAGTCGGAGGTCACCCCAGGCTTCGCCTGGTCCTGGCCGGACAGGTAGAATTCCTGATGGTGGTACTGGTTGATTTCCTTCCAGGCCTGGAAGATGCGCGCCGGCTTCACGCGGACCAGCCCCTTCAGCACCTTGATGTCGTCGTGGAACAGCGGCAGGTAGCCGCGCCGCGCCGCCTGCTCGTTGAGCATGGTGTAAAGGCCGGCCATCACGTCGCCCTCCGCGCCCTGGTCGGCGCTCTTCGCCTCCGGCTTCGCCGCCTTTCGCCCGAACAGGGAGGAGAAGAAGCCCTTCTTTTTCGGCGGCGCGGAGCTGCCGCTGTCCGCCCCCACCTTCCGCTCGTCCCACAGCGCGTCCCAGGCATAGTCCCAGGCGGTGAAGACGGCGTTGGACCGGTCGTCCAGGACGGTCAGCAGATAATCCCGCCCCTCCCGCGGCCAATCCACGTCGCCGACGATCGCCCGCACCGGGCGGCGGCTGAGCACCACCGGGAAGATCCCGACGCGGACCAGCTCGACATACATTTCCTGAAAGGACGGGGTCAGGGCAAAGGGAAGCTTCGCCGCCGGATGCTCTTCGGGGGTCAGCAACTCAAGACTTTTACGGGTGCGGTCGAGCAGTTCGGTGGTCAGAATGGCCGCGAACTGATCGAATTTCTCGTTGTCACCCGCGGTCATCGGCGCCTCGACATCGTTCTCCCCGCTGACGGCCGCAGAATCCGGCTGCGAACGCCGCCGCGCTTGAATCCAAAGTCCGAACGGACGCTCGCCCGCTTCCTTCGTAGGTGGATGAGCTATACCCGATAAAGGGTTAATTCATTCTGTATCGAAGCACAACGTTCCAACCTTCGCTAGAGACGAAGGCGATCACGGGCATCGTGAAAGGGGCCGGGGCCGGGACGAAAAAAGGACCGCGCGGCGGTCGCGGCGCGGCCCGAGGTTAGGGAGGAATCGCCACCAGGCGTCGGAAAAGAGGGAAGAACCCCTCTCGTCACACAAAGTACATTGAACACGCAACGCCACGATGACAAGGCTGATTCTGGATTACACCAAGTCTCCGCTCAATAATTGTTGAAATATGCTCATAATATAGCCAAATGATTGCATGGTGAGCTGGTATATGCCTTTCATCTAGGCATCGTATCCTGCGAAGCCCTGCCGAACGGCGACCATCCAGGGCGGCTCCAGCGCGGCGACTCCGGACCAGACCGGGCAATGCCGCTGATGGGCACCCGGCAGATAGCCGAGGCTCATCAGGAATTCCCCGGTGATTTCCCCGCCGGTGAAGCGGAAGGTGCGCTTGAACAGGCGGACCCACTCCGCCTTGCCCAAGGGATGATGGGCGCGCAGCCATCCGTCGAAGGAGCCGTGTGTGGCGCGCATGGCGATGATCCGCCGCGCGTTCTCGATGGCGGCGTCAACCTTCAGCCGGTTGCGGATGATGCCCGGATCGGCCAGCAGCCGTTCCCGCTCGGCCTCGCCATAGGCGGCCACGCGGTCGATGTCGAAGCCGTCGAAGGCGGCGCGGAAGGCGTCGCGCTTTTTCAGGATGGTCAGCCAGGACAGGCCCGCCTGGTTGATCTCCAACACCAGCCGTTCGAACAGCACCCGGTCGTCGGCGCTGGGAAAGCCATACTCGGTGTCGTGATAGGGGCCGTGATGCGCGTGCCCCGGCGCCACGTCGCAATAGGTGAGGCTCAAGGAAAGGCTCCTTCCCGGCGTCAGTGCGGCTTGGCCATCTCGCGGAAGGAAATCAGGTCCGATTGCACGACCGCGTAGATGCCCAGCCACACCACCGCCGCGACCAGGGTCGTGACGGCGAATTTCAGAAGGATGCGCGGGCGTTCCGGCGCGCTGGCCGCCATGCCCGGCTCGGGCTGGGTCGGGGCTCGCACGCCCCAGGGCAGCACCGCGAACAGCACCACCCACCAGACGACCACATAGACGCAAATGCCCGTCACCCAGCCCATCGCATTCCCCCCGGCATCGAGTGCCTGTGGCCTCAGGCTTGCTCCAGTTCCACCAGGGTCCCGCAGAAGTCCTTCGGGTGCAGGAACAGCACCGGCTTGTCATGGGCGCCGATCTTCGGCTCGCCGTCGCCCAGCACGCGGGCCCCCTGCTCCTTCAGACGGTCGCGGGCGGCCAGGATGTCATCCACCTCGTAGCAGATGTGGTGGATGCCGCCGGACGGGTTCTTTTCCAGGAAGCCGGCGATCGGCGATTTGTCGCCGAAGGGGTGCAGCAGTTCGATCTTCGTGTTGGGCAGCGTGACGAAGACGACGGTGACGCCGTGCGGCGGCAAATCCACCGGCTGCGACACCGCAGCACCCAGCGTGTCGCGGTAGAGCGCCGTGGCCGCCGGCAGATCCGGCACGACGATGGCGACGTGGTTCAGCTTCCCGATCATGGGTCCCTCCGAAAGACGAAAAGTCGGACCTGCTTATACACGGACCAGATGCACGTCCGTCACCGGCTTCTTGCCATGGGTCGCGTTGAAGCAGCGGCGGACGGCGATGCGGGCGGCGTTGCGCACCTGCTCGTCGTCGGAACGTGCCGACTTCGGCATCTCGGCGACGGCCTCCCGCACCGCGTCCACCACGTCCAGCAGCAGGTCGCGGTCCGCCGAGTCGTCCAGCAGCCCCATCACCGCGATCTGCGGGGCGGTCACCAGTTCGCCCTTCCCGTTCATCACCAGCGTGACGACGGCGGCGCCGTTGTGAACCATCCGATGGCGCGCCCGCATCAGCCCGGTGTCGAGCGGCACCAGACGCTTGCCGTCCAGCGCCATGCGGCCCGAGCGGACCTGCGCCACCACCCGCGCCGGGCCGCCCGGGCCCAGCCGGATCAGGTCGCCGTTGCCGGGGATCAGCGCCTCCGGCACCTGGCAGGCGCGGGCCAGCCGGGCGTGCTCCAACTGGTGGCGCTGCTCGCCGTGGACCGGCACGGCGATGCGCGGGCGCACCCACTGGTACATGCGGACCAGCTCGTCCTGCGCCGGATGGCCGGAGACGTGGACCGGCGCCTCGTCGGCGGTGACGATGCGGATGCCCTGGCTGACCAGCAGGTTCTGCATGCGGCCGATGGCCCGCTCGTTCCCCGGAATTTCGCGGGAGGAGAAAATCACCACGTCGCCGCGCTGCAGCGACACCTGGGGATGGTCGTCCGACGCGATGCGGGCGAGCGCGGAGCGCGGCTCCCCCTGGCTGCCGGTGCAGATCAGCACCAGCTTGTCGCGCGGCACGTAGTTGGCGTCGTGCTCGGTCAGGAAGGCCGGCACCTCGGCCAAATAGCCGTTGGACCGCGCCGCCTCGTTGATCCGCCACAGCGACCGCCCGACCAGGGCGACGTGGCGCCCGTGCGCCGCCGCGGCGTGGGCGATGCTCTCCAGCCGGGCGACGTTGGTCGCGAAGCAGCTCACCGCCACCCGCACGTCGGGATACTGTCCGATCAGCTCGGTCAGCGTCCTGCGCACCCCCGCCTCCGACCCGGAGCTGCCGGGGACCAGGGCGTTCGTGCTGTCTCCGATCAGCGCCAGCACCCCCTCGTCGCCGATGGCGCGCAGCCGCTCCTCGTCGGCGGCTTCCCCCACCAGCGGGTCGGGGTCGAGCTTCCAGTCGCCAGTGTGCAGCACCGTACCGGCGGCGGTGCGGATCGCCAGGGCGTTCGGCTCGGGGATCGAGTGGGTGACCGTCACATACTCGACGGAGAAGGGGCCGACCTCCACCGTGCCGCCGAGCGCGATCTCATGGACGGGCACCACCCCGGCCAGCCCGCGCTCGTGCAGCTTGGCGCGCAGCACGGCGGCGGTGAAGGGCGTGCAGTAGACGGGGACGCGGAGCTGCGGCCACAGATACTGGATGGCCCCCAGGTGATCCTCGTGCGCGTGCGTCAGCACGATGCCCAGCAGGTCGTGCCGCCGCTCCGCGATGAAGGCGGGGTCCGGCATGATGACGTCCAGCCCCGGCATCGTGTCGTCCGCGAAGGAAATGCCGAGATCCACCATCAACCACTTGCCGCGATGGCCGTAGAGGTTGAGGTTCATGCCGATCTCGCCCGAACCGCCCAGCGGCAGGAAGTAGAGCGCGTCGTCCTCGGGAGCGAACAAGTCGCCGTCTCCCTCGACCGGGTGGGCGGAGAGAGCGGAGTCGGGTTGGGTCATTGGGCCGTGTTGCGCTTGTGGATCAGGAGGAGGCCGCGCAGCGTGAGTTCGCCGTCGGTGTGTTCGATTACATGGGTAGCCTTGGCGAAAAGCACACCCAGCCCTCCGGTCGCGACGACCGTCATCGGCTCGCCGTACTCCGCCCGGATGCGGTTCACCAGCCCTTCGATCAGGCCGACATAGCCCCAGAAGACGCCGGACTGCATGCATTCGATGGTGTTGGTGCCGATGACGTGGCCCGGCTGCTGGATCTCCACGCGCGGCAGCTTGCTGGCCGCCATCTGGAGCGCCTCCAGCGACAGGTTCAGCCCCGGCGCGATCACGCCGCCGCGGTAATTGCCGTCGCGGTCCACCACGTCGAAGGTGGTGGCGGTGCCGAAGTCGATGACGATCAGCGGCGTCCTGTAGGTGGCCGCCGCCGCCACCGTGTTGACCAGGCGGTCCGCACCGACCTCGTCGGGGCGGTCCACCAGGGCCCGCGTGCCGAGATCCACCCCCGGCTGTCCGACCACCAGCGGCTCGCAGCCGAAATGATCCTTGCACAGGCGCTTCAGGTTGAAGGTGGCGCCGGGCACCACGCTGGCGATGATGGTGCTGTCGATGTCCGCCGGGCGCAGGGCCTTCAGCGCCATCAGGTGGGTCAGCCACACCATGTATTCGTCGGCGGTGCGCTTCTGGTCGGTCGCCGTCCGCCACAGGCCGCGTTGTTGGTCGCCGTCATAGATCGCGAACACCACGTTGGTGTTTCCGGCGTCGATGGCGAGCAGCATCTCAGGTCTCCACCACGGGTGGGAAAAACACGTCACCGGCGGCGATGCGCTGGCGCCCCGCCCCGTCCTCCCGATCAAGCAACAGAACGCCGTCGCTGTCCAGATCGGCGAAGGTCCCCGTCAGCGTCCGGTCCGGCAGGCGGACGACGATCGGCTCGCCGAGCCCCCTCGCCCGCTTCAGCCAAGCATCCCGCACCGGACCGAAGCCATGCTCCGTCCACAGCGCGTACCAGCGGGCCAGATGCTCCGCGTAGATTTCCAGAAGCGCCGCGGGCTGGAGCGCCGGAGCGCCCTCGGCCGCCAGCGAGGTGGCCGCGAACTCGGTGCCCTCGGGAAAATGCCGCAGGTTGATGCCGACGCCAAGCACCAGCCAGGAGAGCCCTCCCCCAGCGGCGGCCTCCGACTCGAGCAGGATGCCGGACAGCTTGCGCCCCTGCACCAGCACGTCGTTGGGCCATTTGCAGCGGACGCTGTCCGGATCGGGAAGCACGGAGGCCGCGGTGTCCGCAATGGCCAGGGCCGCCACGAACGAAATCTGCGCCGCCTCGGCCGGTGGGCGTGAGGGGCGCAGAATGATCGAACTGTAGAGATTGCCTTCCGGCGAGGTCCAGGCGCGGCCACGGCGGCCGCGGCCCGATTCCTGCCGCTTCGCCCAGACGATGGTGCCCTCGGCAGCCCCCGAACGCGCGAAGGCCTTCGCCTCGTCGTTCGTGCTGCCGACGGAGTCGAAGGCCATCACCCGGAAGCCCGGAGGCAGGCGCAGACGCGCCGCCTCCGCTTCATGACCTGCGGTCATCCGGCGAACAGGGACGCCGCCGCCGACGCCGCGTAGTTCAGGATCGGGGCCGGAACCACGAAGAACAGCAGCGTGAACAGGCCGGTGGCGATCAGGATGCCGGTCATCCCGTCGTCGTTGATCTTGTCGAACGCCTCCACCGGCTCATCGAAGTACATGATCTTGATGATGCGCAGATAGTAGAAGGCGCCCACCACGCTGGTCAGCACGCCGATCACCGCCAGCGTGTAGAGCTGCGCCTCGATGGCGGCGAGGAAGACGTACAGCTTGCTGAAGAAGCCGGCCATCGGCGGGATGCCCGCCATGGAGAACATGAACACCGCCATCGCGCCCGCGAGCAGCGGATTGGTGCGCGACAGGCCGGCGAGGTCCTTGATCTCCTCGACCATGCGGCCCTGCTGCTTCATGCACAGGATGACCGCGAAGGTGCCGATGTTCATGACGATGTAGACCGCCATGTAGATCAGCACGCCGCGCACGCCTTCCTGCGTCCCGGAGGCGAGGCCGACCAGGGCGTAGCCGACGTGGCCGATGGAGCTGTAGGCCATCAGGCGCTTGATGTTGTTCTGGGTGATCGCCGCGAAGGCGCCGAGCGACATCGACAGGATCGAGCTGACGATGATGATCTGCTGCCACTGGTGGGCCAGATGACCGAACGGCTCGATCAGCAGGCGGGTGAACAGCGCGATGGCGGCGACCTTCGGGGCGGCGGCGAAGAAGGCCGTGACCGGGGTCGGCGCGCCCTCGTAGACGTCCGGCGTCCACATGTGGAACGGAACGGCGGAGATCTTGAAGGCCAGACCGGCGGCGACGAAGACCAGGCCGATGATGACGCCCACCGACGGGTGCATGCCGCCGGCGAACAGGGCCGCGATCTTGTCGAAGGAGGTCGTGCCGGCGAAGCCGTAGACCATCGAGGCGCCGTACAGCAGCATGCCCGAGGAGAGCGAGCCCAGCACGAAGTACTTCAGGCCCGCTTCCGACGACTTGGTGTTGTCGCGGCGGAAGGCCGCGATGACGTAGAGCGCGAGGCTCTGCGTCTCCAGGCCGACATAGAGCGAGATGAGGTCGTTGGCCGACACCATCATCAGCATGCCGAGCGTGGCGAAGAGCATCAGCACCGGGAACTCGAACCGGGCCATCTTCTCACGCTCGTTGAAGCCGAGCGCCAGCAGGACCGACAGCGAGGCGGCGACGAGGATCAGCACCTTCATGAAGACGCCGAAGGCGTCCATCACGAAGAGGCCGTTGAAGGTGACGACCCGGCCCGTGCCGTAGCCCATGGTCAGGATGGCGGCCAGCAGCAGCGCCACCATCGTCATGTAGCCGATGGGGCGCGTGAAGCCGTCGCCGCGGAACACGCCGATCAGCAGCAGGGCCATGCCAGCGCAGGCGAGGAAGATTTCCGGCAGGGCCGGCCAGATGTCGGGAAACACAGCGGTCATGTCGGAACCTCTAGCGCGCGGCGACGGAGACGTCGCCGGCCCCGCCCTGAGCGGCGGCCAGCTTGGTCTGGTAGGTCTGGATCAGCTGCCCGACGGACGCCGAGGTGACGTTCAGGAAGCTGTTCGGGTAGACGCCCATCCACAGCACCACGGCGATCAGCGGCAGGAAGATGGCGACCTCACGGGTGTTCAGGTCGAACATCGCGCGGACGTCCGGCTTGACCAGCTTGCCATACACGACGCGGCGGAACAGCCACAGCGCGTAGGCGGCACCCAGCACCATGCCGGTGGCGGCCAGGAAGGCGACCCAGGTGTTGTCGCGGAAGGCGCCGAGCAGGACCAGGAACTCGCCGACGAAGCCGGAGGTGCCCGGCAGGCCGACCGAGGCCATGGTCATGAACAGGAACACCACCGCGTACTTCGGCATGTTCTTCACCAGACCGCCGTAGCGGGCGATCTCGCGGGTGTGCAGCCGGTCATAGACCACGCCGACGCAGAGGAAGAGCGCGCCCGAGACGATGCCGTGCGACAGCATCGTGAAGATCGAGCCCTCGATGCCCTGCTGGTTCAGCGCGAACATGCCGATGGTGACGAAGCCCATGTGGGCGACGGAGGAGTAGGCGATCAGCTTCTTCATGTCCTCCTGCGCCAGGGCGACGAGGGAGGTGTAGATCACCGCGACGATCGACAGCGTGTAGACCAGCGGGGCGAAATACTCGGTCGCCTCCGGCAGCATCGGGATGTTGAAGCGCAGGAAGCCGTAACCGCCCATCTTCAGCAGCACGCCGGCCAGGATGACCGAACCGGCGGTCGGCGCCTCGACGTGGGCGTCGGGGAGCCAGGTGTGCACCGGCCACATCGGCACCTTCACCGCGAAGGAAGCGAAGAAGGCCAGCCACAGCCAGAGCTGCATGTTGCGCGGGAAGTGGGTCGCCGTGATCGTCGGGATGTCCGTCGTGCCGGCCGCGAAGTACATGGCCAGAATGGCCAGCAGCATCAGGACCGAGCCGAGCAGCGTGTAAAGGAAGAACTTGAACGCCGCGTAGACGCGCCGGGCCCCGCCCCACACACCGATGATCAGGAACATCGGGATCAGCACGCCCTCGAAGAACATGTAGAAGAGGACGAAATCCAGCGCGCAGAACATCCCCACCATGAGGGTTTCCAGCACGAGGAAGGCGATCATGTATTCCTTGACCCGGTTCTGCACCGCCTCCCAGGAGGAGAGGATGCAGAGCGGCATCAGGAAGGTGGAAAGGATGACGAACAGCATCGAAATGCCGTCCACACCCATGTGGTAGGAGATCCCGAATTCGGGAATCCAGTCCGCCTTCTCCACGAGCTGGTAGCCCGGGTTGCGCGGGTCGAAGTTGAACCAGATGAACAGCGACAGGACGAAGGTGATGACCGTCGTCCAGAGCGCGACGTAACGGACGTTCCGAACCACATCCGGCGTGTTGCCCCTGCAGAACAGCAGGATCAGCGCCACACCGGCCAGCGGCAGGAAGGTCGTGAACGACAGGAGCGGCCAGCTAGCCATTGTTCTTGTTCCCCTTCAAACCGCTCAACCGAACACCGAGAGCCAAGCCACCAGCAGGACCACACCGATCACCATCGCGAAGGCGTAGTGATAGACGTAGCCGGACTGGAGGCGGCTGGCGCGCGCCGCGACGTCGCGGGTGGCGGCGGCGATTCCGTCCGGACCGACACCGTCGATCACGGCGCCGTCGCCGGATTTCCACAGGCCGTAGCCCAGATACTTGGCCGAGCGCACGAACAGGAAGTCATACAGCTCGTCGAAGTACCACTTGTTGTACAGGAACTGGTGCACGCCACGGAACGTGGCGGCGACCTTCGCCGGCAGGCCGGGGATCGCCATGTACATGATGTAGGCGAGCGCGATGCCGATCAGGCCGACGACCAGCGGGGCCAGCTTGACCCAGCCCGGCGTGTGGTGGTGCGCCGCCTCGATGCTGTTGTGATCCGCCAGCACCAGGATGGTCTTGCCCCAGAAGTGCTCCATGCTGTGGCCGATGAACAGCTCGTGGAAGCCGAAGCCGGCGAACAGGGCGCCCAGCGCCAGGACGGCCAGCGGGATCAGCATGACGACCGGCGATTCATGGGCGTGGTCGAAGACCGACTTCTCCATCCGCGGCTTGCCGTGGAAGGTCATGAACAGCAGGCGCCAGGAGTAGAAGGCCGTCAGCAGGGCCGCGGCGATGCCGAGCGCGAAGGCGAACTTGCCGACCGGGCTGGCCGAGGCGAAGGCCGCCTCCAGGATCATGTCCTTGGAATAGTAGCCGGCGAAGAAGGGCAGACCGGCCAGCGCGAGGTTGCCGATCCACATCACCGCGTAGGTGAAGGGGATCTTCTTCCAGACGCCGCCCATGTTGCGCATGTCCTGCTCGTGGTGCAGGGCGTGGATCACCGACCCGGCGCCGAGGAACAGCAGGGCCTTGAAGAAGGCGTGCGTGAACAGGTGGAACATCGCCGCGCCGTAGGCGGACACGCCCGCGGCGAAGAACATGTAGCCGAGCTGGCTCATGGTCGAATAGGCGATGACGCGCTTGATGTCGAACTGGGTGAAACCGATGGTCGCCGCGACGAAGGCCGTCAGGGCGCCGACCACGGCCACGATCTCCAGCGCCGTCGGCGCGTATTCGAAGACCGGGGACAGGCGGCAGACCATGAAGACGCCGGCGGTCACCATGGTGGCCGCGTGGATGAGGGCCGACACCGGGGTCGGGCCTTCCATGGCGTCCGGCAGCCAGGTGTGCAGGCCGAGCTGCGCCGACTTGCCCATGGCGCCCATGAAGAGCAGCAGGCAGGTGATGGTCAGCGCGTCGATGTTCCAGCTCAGGAAGTGCAGCTTCTGGCCGACCAGCTCCGGCGCCTTGGCGAAGATCGCGTCGAACTGGACGGAGCCCGTCAGGACGAAGATCGCGAAGATGCCGAGCGCGAAGCCGAAGTCGCCGACGCGGTTGACCAGGAAGGCCTTGATCGCCGCGTTGTTGGCCGAGGGCTTCTCGTACCAGAAGTTGATGAGCAGGTAGGAGGCGAGACCGACGCCTTCCCAGCCGAAGAAGAGCTGCACGAGGTTGTCGGCCGTCACCAGCATCAGCATGGCGAAGGTGAACAGCGACAGGTAGCCCATGAAGCGCGGCTTCTGCGGGTCCTCGGCCATGTAGCCGATGGAGTAGACGTGCACCATCGCCGACACGGTGTTGACCACCACCAGCATGACCGCGGTGAGCTGGTCGACGCGCAGCGCCCAGGACACGTCCAGGCCGCCGCTGCGGATCCAGCTCATCAGCTCGATCGTGCGCGGGTGGCCGCCGACGGCGACGTCGAAGAACAGCACCCAGGACAGGACCGCGGAGATCAGCACCGCGCCGGCGGTGACGAACTGCGCCGCCCGGTCGCCCGCGGTGGGCGGACCGGCGACGGCGTGGTGATCGTCGTGGCCGTCGTCATGCTCGTCGTGAGCGTGCGCGTCATGAGCATGGGCGTCGTGCCCATGATCGTGCCCGTGATGGTCGTGGTGGCCGTGGCCGCCGGCGTGCGCCGGCTCCGCCTTCGGTCCGCCGAACAGGGCGATCGAACCGGCGACGAGGAACGCCAGGAGCGGGAGGAATACGACAAGGACTTCCATGGCGCGGCCTTAGCCCCTCATCAGATTGATGTCTTCGACCCGGATGGAGCCGCGGTTGCGGAAGTACACCACCAGGATGGCGAGACCGATGGCCGCCTCGGCGGCGGCGACGGTCAGGATGATCATGGAGAAGACCTGCCCGACCAGATCGTTCAGGAAGACCGAGAACGACACCAGATTCAGGTTCACGGCGAGCAGCATCATCTCGATCGACATCAGGATGATGATGACGTTCTTCCGGTTGAGGAAGATGCCGAGCACCCCGAGCGTGAAGATGATGGCCGAGACCGTCAGATAATGTCCGAGACCGATTTCCATGATCACACGCCCTCCCCGGTCGGCACCTTGCGGATGGCGACCACATCCTCGCGCCGACGGGCGAGCTGGGAGCCGACGTTCTGCTTCCGGACACCCTCGCGCTGGCGCAGGGTCAGGACGATGGCGCCGATCATGGCGATCAGCAGCACGATGCCCGACGCCTGGAACAGGTAGACGTAGTGGGTGTAGATGAGCTGGCCCAACTGCTCGGTGTTGGTCGCACCGCCCATCGCCGCGACCGGCGCCGAGGCGGCCTTCTGGGCCGCCGGGGCGATGATCCAGCCGCCGAGGACGGCGGCCAGTTCGGCCAGCAGGATGAGGCCGATCAGCCCGCCGATCGGCAGATACTGCAAGGCGCCCGCCCGCAGTTCGCGGAAGTTGATGTCGAGCATCATCACCACGAACAGGAACAGAACCGCGACCGCGCCCACATAGACGATCACCAGGATCATCGCGATGAACTCGGCCCCGAGCAGCACGCACAGGCCGGCGGCCTGGAAAAAGGCCAGGACCAGATAAAGGACCGAATGAACCGGATTCCGCGCCGAGATGACCATCACACCGGAGGCCACCAGCAGCGCGGCAAAGACGTAGAAGGCGATGCCTTGAACAATCATCGTTATCCCCGTTTCCGCTTACCGCACTGCAAAGGACTTACCGGTACGGCGCCTCGGCCGCGAGGTTCTGGGCGATTTCCGCTTCCCAGCGGTCGCCGTTCGCCAGCAGCTTCTGCTTGTTGTAGAAAAGCTCTTCACGGTTCTCGGTGGAGAACTCGAAGTTCGGACCCATGACGATGGCGTCGACCGGGCATGCCTCCTGGCAGTAGCCGCAGTAGATGCACTTCGTCATGTCGATGTCGTAGCGCGTGGTGCGGCGGCTGCCGTCCTCACGCGGTTCGGCCTCGATGGTGATGGCCAGGGCCGGACACACCGCCTCGCACAGCTTGCAGGCGATGCAGCGTTCCTCGCCGCCGGGATACCGGCGCAGGACGTGCTCGCCACGGAAGCGGGAGCTGATGGGGCCCTTTTCGAACGGGTAGTTCAGGGTCACCTTGGGCTTGAACATGTACCGCAGGGTGAGCCCGAGGCCGCCCAGCAGTTCGGTCAGGAACAGGCTGCGCGCCGCACGATCGAGGAACGCCATGGCCTCTTCGTCTCCTTCCTAGCGGGCGCCCCGTTCCGGGTGACGCCCGCGCTTTCTCTTTAAATCTCGATCCGATGGTCCGTTCAGCCGCCGGTCACTTCGGCAGCCAGCCGAACGTCACCAGCACGCCGGCCGTCAGCACGACCCACAGCAGCGAGAACGGCAGGAACACCTTCCACCCGAGCCGCATCAGCTGATCGTAGCGGTAGCGCGGCATGGTCGCGCGGACCCACACATAGACGAACAGGCAGAAGGCGATCTTCAGGGCGAACCAGATCGGACCGGGTATCCAGGTGAAGGGCGCGAACGGCAGCGGCGGCAGCCAGCCTCCCAGGAACAGGATGCTGGTCATCGCGCTCATCAGGATCATGTTGGCGTATTCGCCAAGGAAGAAGAGCGCGAAGGGAGCCGAGCTGTATTCCACCATGAAGCCGGCCACCAGCTCCGACTCGCCTTCCGGCAGGTCGAAGGGCGAACGGTTGGTTTCCGCCAGCGCCGAGATGAAGAAGATCACGAACATCGGCAGCAGCGGGATGGCGAACCAGATCGTCTGCTGCGCTTCCACGATCTTCGTCAGGTTCAGCGACCCGACGCAGAGCAGGACGGTGATGATCACGAGGCCCATTGAGACCTCGTAGGACACCATCTGTGCCGCGGAGCGGAGCGCGCCCAGGAAGGCGTAGCGGGAGTTCGACGCCCAGCCGGCCATCACGATGCCGTACACGCCCAGCGACGAGATCGCGAACAGGTACAGGATGCCGACGTTGATGTCGGCCAGCACCATGCCGTAGTCGAAGGGAATGACCGCCCAGGCGACCAGCGCCAGGAAGAAGGTCAGCATCGGCGCCAGATAGAAGACGAAGCGGTTCGCCCCGACCGGCAGGATCTGCTCCTTCGCGAACAGCTTCAGGCCGTCCGCGAAAGGCTGCAGCAGACCGAACGGCCCGACGATGTTCGGACCCTGGCGGAGCTGCATGGCGCCCATGATCTTACGCTCGGCGTAGGTCATGAAGGCCACCGCCACCAGGAGCGGCACGACGATCGCCAGGATCTTGAGGACGATGATGATCAGCGGCAGCAGGAAGCCGCTCCAGAACTCAGCCATGGGTACCGGTCCTCTCCTGAGCGCTCTCGGCGGGCTTCACAAACGTCTCGGCGCAACGAGCCATGGTCACCGAGGCGCGGCTGATCGGGTCGGTCATGTAGTAGTTCGCGACCGGCGACTGGAACGGGGCCGCGTCGAGCGCGCCCTCCGCACCGAACGGCGCCCAGGGGGCCGGCGTGACGGAACCGACCGCCGCGAAGACCGGGTTGACCTCGGCCAGACGGCGGCGCAGCTGGGCCAGGCTGTCGTAGGGCAGCTTGTGGCCGAGCAGCTCCGACAGGGCGCGCAGGATCTTCCAGTCCTCCCTCGCCTCGCCGGGCGGGAAGGTGGCGAGACGCGCCTGCTGCGGACGGCCCTCGGTGTTGACGTAGATGGCGTTCTTCTCGGTGTAGGCGGCACCCGGCAGGATGACGTCGGCGCGGTGGGCGCCCTTGTCGCCGTGGTGGCCCTGGTAGATCACGAAGGCCTTGCCCAGGGCGGCGGTGTCGATCTCGTCGGCGCCCAGCAGGAACACCACGTCGATCTCGCCCTTCCCCGCCCCGTCCAGGATGCCGGCGGTGCCGCGGCCGCCCTCGCCCGGCAGGAAGCCGATGTCGAGGCCGCCGACGCGGGACGCCGCGCCGTGCAGAACGTTGAAACCGTTCCAGCCGTCCTGAACGACGTTGACGGTCTCGGCCAGCTTGCGCACCGCGGCCTGGACGGCGGGACCGTCCTTGCGGCGGAACACGCCGGCGCCGAGGATGATCATCGGGTTCTTGGCGCCGCGCAGCACGTCCGCGAAGGCGTGCGTGCCGTCGAGAAGCTGCTGCAGAGCGTCCGTCCCCGTGCCGAGATGGCTGTACGGGTAGGTCAGCTCGCGGGCCTCGCCGATCACCGCGACCTTCAGGCCACCCATGAGGTAGCGCTTGCGGATGCGGGCGTTGACGAGGGTGCCTTCCCAGCGCGGGTTGGTGCCGACGAGCAGGATGACGTCCGCCCGCTCGATCCCGGCGATGCCGCTGTTGAACAGGTAGCCGGCGCGGGCCGACGTGTCGAACAGGGCGCCGTCCTGGCGGCAGTCGATGTTGGCGGACCCGAGCCCGGCCATCAGCTCCTTGAGCGCCAGCATGGACTCGGTGTCGGCCAGATCGCCCGCGATGGCGGCGATGCGGTTGCCCGCGACGCCCTTCACCTTGGCGGCGATGGCCTGGAACGCCTCGGCCCAGCTCGCCGGCTGGAGCTTGCCGTCCTTGCGGACGTAGGGGCGGTCGAGACGCTGGCGCTTCAGCCCGTCATAGGCGAAGCGGGTCTTGTCGGCGATCCACTCCTCGTTCACGTCCTCGTTGACGCGCGGCAGCACGCGCATCACCTCGGGGCCGCGGGTGTCGACGCGGATGTTCGAGCCGACCGCGTCCAGGACGTCGATCGTCTCGGTCTTGCGCAACTCCCACGGACGGGCCGTGAAGGCGTAGGGCTTGGACAGCAGCGCGCCCACCGGACAGACGTCGGCCAGGTTGCCCGACAGCTCCGACCCGATGGCCTTCTCGACGAAGGTGGTGATCTCCATATGCTCGCCGCGGTTCACCGCGCCGAGGTCGGGAACGCCGGCGATCTCGTTCACGAAACGGATGCAGCGCGTGCAGTGGATGCAGCGCGTCATCTCGGTCCGGATCAGCGGCCCCATATACTTGTCCTGGACGGCGCGCTTGTTCTCGCCGTAGCGGCCACGGTCGAAGCCGTAGGCCATCGCCTGGTCCTGCAGATCGCACTCGCCGCCCTGGTCGCAGATCGGACAGTCCAGCGGGTGGTTGATGAGCAGGAATTCCATGACGCCCTTGCGGGCCTTGTGCACGACCTCGGAATTGGTCTTCACGACCATCCCGTCGCCGCAGGGCATGGCGCAGGCGGCCACCGGCTTCGGCGCACGCTCCATCTCCACGAGGCACATGCGGCAGTTCGCCGGCACGCTCAGCCGCTCGTGGTAGCAGAAGCGCGGGATTTCGATGCCAAGCTGTTCGCAGGCCTGCAGGATCGAGGTGCCCGGCTCGACTTCGATCTCGATCCCGTCGATGGTGAGTTTCGGCATGGGAAACCGGGCTCCTTACTCGGCCGCCAAGGACTTGGCGGCGTTGCGGTAGTCGAGGATGCGGCGCTCGACCTCCGGCCGGAAATGCCGGAACAGGCCCTGGATCGGCCAGGCCGCGGCATCGCCGAGCGCGCAGATGGTGTGCCCCTCGATCTGCTTGGTGACCTCCAGCAGCATGTCGATTTCCTCGACGCGCGCGTTGCCGGTCACCATGCGCTGCATGATGCGGTTCATCCAGCCGGTGCCCTCGCGGCACGGCGTGCACTGGCCGCAGCTCTCATGGGCGTAGAACTGCGACAGGCGCGCGATGGCCTTCACCACGTCGGTGGACTTGTCCATCACGATCACCGCCGCGGTGCCGAGGCCCGACCGCACGTCGCGCAGGCTGTCGAAGTCCATCAGCACCGTGTCGCAGATCGACTTCGGCAGCAGCGGAACCGACGAACCGCCGGGGATGATCGCCAGCAGGTTGTCCCACCCGCCGCGCACGCCGCCGGCGTGCTTCTCGATCAGCTCCTTCAGCGGGATGCCCATCTCCTCTTCCACATTGCACGGCTTGTTCACATGGCCGGAAATGCAGAAGAGCTTGGTGCCGGTGTTCTTCGGACGGCCGAGGCCGGCGAACCACGCCGCGCCGCGGCGCAGGATGGTCGGAACCACCGCGATGGATTCGACGTTGTTCACCGTGGTCGGCGACGAATAGAGGCCGGCCTGGGCGGGGAACGGCGGCTTGTTCCGCGGCTGGCCCTTCTTGCCCTCGATGGACTCGATGAGCGCGGTTTCCTCGCCGCAGATGTACGCACCCGCACCGCGGTGGATGTAGATGTCGTAGTCGTAGCCGGTGCCGCAGGCGTTCTTGCCGATCAGCCCCGCCGCGTACGCCTCGTCGATGGCGCGCTGGACGTTCGAGCCTTCGTTGTAGAACTCGCCGCGGATGTAGATGTAGCAGGCGGACGCGCCGATGGCGAAACCGGCGATCAGGCAGCCCTCGATCAGCTTGTGCGGATCGTGGCGCAGGATGTCGCGGTCCTTGCAGGTGCCCGGCTCGCCCTCGTCGGCGTTGATGACGAGATAGACCGGCTTGTCCGTCACGTTCTTCGGCATGAAGGACCACTTCATGCCCGTGGAGAAGCCGGCGCCGCCGCGCCCGCGCAGGCCGGATTCCTTGACCTGCTCGATGATCCACTCTTTGCCCTGGGCGATCAGGGCCTTGGTGTTGTCCCAGTCACCACGCTTCCGGGCGGCGTCCAGGCCGAAGCTCTGGTAGCCGTACAGGTTGGTGAAAATGCGGTCCTCGTCACGAAGCATCGCATCCCCCTCAATCGGCCTGGGTGGTGGTGAAAGCCTTCAGAGTCGTCGGGCCGCCCACCGGTTCGGAGGACTGCCGGCCGATCTGCGAGCCGTGCTTGGGGATCTCGCCGCTCTTCAGCGCGTCGATGATCTTTTCCATGTGTTCCGGGCTGACGTCTTCATAATAGTCGTCGCCGATCTGGACCACCGGCGCGTTGACGCAGGCGCCCGAACACTCGACCTCGCGCAGCGTGAACTGGCCGTCCGCGGTGGTCTCGCCGACGCCGATGCCCAGCTTGCGCTCACAGGTGTGCACGATGTCGTCGGACCCGCGCAGCCAGCACGGCGTGGTCGTGCAGACCTGGATGACGTGCTTGCCGACCGGAGTCTTGTTGTACATCGTGTAGAAGGTCGCGACCTCGTACACGCGGATGCGCGGCATGCCGAGCAGGTCGGCGACGGCGTCCATGGCGACGCGCGGCAGCCAGCCGTCGTGCTGGCGCTGGGCCAGATCGAGCAGCGGCATGCAGGCGCTGGCCTGCTTGCCCGCGGGATACTTCGCGATGATGGCCTTCGCCCGCTCCAGATTTTCCGGAGTGAAGGCGAAGGAGGCCGGCTCCTTGGCCGGGTCGTGAGCCGGGGCGCTCATCGGTCAATCTCTCCGAACACGATGTCCATGGACGCGATGTTGGCCACCGCGTCGGCCAGCATGTGGCCTTTCGACATGAAGTCGAGGCCCTGCAGGTGGGCGAAGCCCGGCGCGCGGATCTTGCAGCGGTACGGCTTGTTCGTGCCGTCCGACACCAGATACACGCCGAACTCGCCCTTCGGCGCCTCGATGGCGGTGTAGGTTTCGCCCGCCGGGACGTGAAAGCCCTCGGTGAAGAGCTTGAAGTGGTGGATCAGCGCTTCCATCGACCGCTTCATCTCGCCGCGCGGCGGCGGGGAAACCTTGCGTTCCTCCGCGCGCACCGGGCCGTCGGGAAGCTCCTTCAGGCACTGGCGGATCATGGCGTTCGACTGGCGCATCTCCTCCATGCGGACGAGGTAGCGCGCCCAGCAGTCGCCCGTCAGGCCGACCGGCACGTCGAAGTTCATGCGGTCGTAGACCTCGTAGGGCTGCGACTTGCGCAGATCCCAGGCGACGCCGGAGCCGCGGAGCATGGGTCCGGTGAAGCCCCAGTCGAAGGCCTGCTCCTTGGTCACGATGCCGATATCGACGGTCCGCTGCTTGAAAATGCGGTTGTTCGTCAGCAGATTGTCGATGTCGTCAACGAACTTCGGGAAGCGCTCGGTGAATTCCCAGATGTCGTCGGTCAGGCCCGCGGGCAGATCCCACGCCACGCCGCCCGGACGGAAGTAGTTCGCGTGCAGGCGCGCACCGCACACACGCTCGTAGAACTCCATGAGGATCTCGCGTTCCTCGAAGCCCCACAGCGCCGGGGTGATCGCGCCGACGTCGAGCGCGCCGGTGGTGATCGACAGGATGTGGTTCAGGATGCGCGTGATCTCGGAGAACAGCACGCGGATGTACTGGGCGCGCAGCGGCGCCTTGATCTGCAGCAGGTTCTCGATGCCGAGCACATAGGCGTGCTCCATGCACATCGGGCTGACGTAATCCAGACGGTCGAAGTACGGAACGGCCTGCAGGTAGGTCTTGTACTCGATCAGCTTCTCGGTGCCGCGGTGGAGCAGGCCGATGTGCGGGTCGCAGCGCTCGACGACTTCGCCGTTCAGCTCCATCACCAGACGCAACACGCCGTGGGCCGCAGGGTGCTGCGGCCCGAAGTTCATGGTGTAGGGCTTGATCTGGGTCTTGCCGCCGGCCTGGCCGGCGGAGGGGTGTGCGGACGTGGCGATGGTCACGGCTTGCTCCCGGTGTCAGGGGCCTGGGCCTTCTCGTCGCCGGGCAGCATCACGTTCGTCATGCCTTCCCACGGCGACAGGAAGTCGAAGCTGCGGAAGTCCTGCGTCAGGCGGACGGGTTCGTAGACGACCCGCTTCTGGTCCTCGTCGTAGCGGCACTCGACGTAACCCGTCATCGGGAAGTCTTTGCGCAACGGATGACCTTCGAATCCGTAGTCGGTCAGGATACGGCGCAGGTCCGGATGGTCGGAGAAGAAGATCCCGTACATGTCCCAGGTTTCACGCTCGAACCAGTTGGCCGCGCTGTACACCGGAACGGCGGAGGCCACCGGGGTGTCCTCGTCGGTCGTCACCTTCACGCGGAGGCGCCGATTGTGCTTGTAGCTCAAAAGGATGTAGACGACCTCGAAGCGTTCCTCCCGCTCCGGCCAATCCACAGCGGTGACGTCCAGAAGCTGCTCGAACGAGCAGGTCGGATCGTCACGCAGGAAGGTGAGCGACTTGATGAGCGAGGGCCGGCGGACGGTCACCATCAACTCGCCAAGCTTCAGCTCGACCTTCAGGACATCGTCGCCGAGAGTCGCGGCGATATGGTCCCCGAGTTCCTTCAACGCCTGTTCGGACATGGCCAGGACCTGCCTTTTTCTTATTCAGCGAGCGATGCGGTTGCCGCGCCGGATCTTCTTCTGGAGCTGCAGAATGCCGTAGACCAGCGCTTCCGCAGTGGGAGGACAGCCCGGCACATAGATGTCGACCGGAACGATCCGGTCACAGCCGCGCACCACCGAGTAGGAGTAGTGGTAGTAGCCGCCGCCGTTGGCGCAGGAGCCCATCGAGATGACCCAGCGCGGTTCCGGCATCTGGTCGTAGACCTTGCGCAGCGCGGGGGCCATCTTGTTGGTCAGCGTTCCGGCCACGATCATGCAGTCGGACTGGCGCGGGCTGGGGCGCGGGATGACGCCGAATCGGTCCAGGTCGTACCGGCTCATGTAGGCGTGGATCATCTCCACCGCGCAGCAGGCCAGACCGAAGGTCATCGGCCACAGGGAACCGGTGCGGGCCCAGGCGAGCACGTCCTCGTACTTCGCCGTGATGAAGCCCTTTTCCTGGATCTCCTCGGTGACCGCGCGGAGATAGGCGTCCTGTTCCGGTCCGGGCGGAATCGGCGCCAGCTTGGCAGCCTCTACTCCCATTCCAGAGCTCCTTTCTTCCACTCATAGATGAAGCCGATGGTCAGAATCCCGAGGAATACGATCATCGACCAGAAGCCGAACAAGCCGATGTCCCCGAGCGCCACGGCCCACGGGAACAGGAAGGCGACCTCGAGGTCGAAGATGATGAACAGGATGGAGACCAGATAAAACCGCACGTCGAACTTCGCGCGGGCATCCTCGAACGGCTCGAAGCCGCATTCGTAGGGGGAGAGCTTTTCCGAATCCGGATTCTTCGGGCTGATGACGTAAGACGCGCCGACCATCACGACGGCCAGCGCAATACCGATCAGCAGGAACACCAGGATCGGAAGGTACTCAATGATCAGCGGGTTGGTCACCGCGGTCCTCCCATAAGCCCACGCCACGAACGCCGGTACGGCCCGTAATCGGCCGACGCGCGGTGCCGTGGCTGGAATGCCTTGGATTAGCCCATCAGACGGGGCGGAATATATGACGAGAGCGTGATCAAGGAAAGCGCTTTGAATCGCTTTCGGCCAATGAATCCACTCTGCGGAAATGAGTGGATGTCCTTGGTATTACCAGACTTTTTAAATGCCCCTGAACTCTATCCGGCTTATCGGATATGCGGGACCAACTGATCGGATATAGGGATGGGAGGCCCGCTGTTAAACCCACATACGCTACGTTTTCAAAGGAGAGGAGAAGTGGCGCGAGTGACGGGACTTGAACCCGCGGCCTCCGGCGTGACAGGCCGGCGCTCTAACCAACTGAGCTACACCCGCGCAACGCGGCGATTTGAAAAGCGCACAAACCAGCGTCCGTATCATAGGATCGCAGCGCTGTTTCCGGGGCCTGCCCCGTCGCCGATGGGCGGTTTCTAACCGCCCGGCGCATGGCCTGTCAATCACGAATTTGAAAAGCCATCTCCGATACGATGGCGGGCACGGCGGAAGGCGCGGCGGAGGGCGCGATGGTGGGCGATGAGGGTTTCGAACCCCCGACCCTCTCGGTGTAAACGAGATGCTCTACCGCTGAGCTAATCGCCCGCGCCGCGGCGTTGACCGGACCAACCGTCCTGAAAACGCAAAACCGGCCGACATCTGCCGACCGGCGCGCACTATGCCCCGGATGCCCCGCCCGTTCAAGACGTCATCAGTTCAAAACGTCCTTCAGGGTCTTGCCCGGCTTGAACTTCGGCTGCTTCGACGCGGGAATGTCGATCTTCTCGCCGGTGCGCGGGTTGCGCCCCTCGCTGGCGGCGCGCTCAGCCACTGCGAAGGTGCCGAAACCGACCAGGCGGACCTCTTCCCCGCTCTTCAGCGAGTCGGTGATGCCTTCAAAAACGGCATCGACAGCCTTGGCTGCATCAGTTTTAGACAAACCCACAGCATCGGCGACATGCGCCACCAGATCGTTCTTGTTCACCTGCGTCCCCTTTCCCAATCCGGCAAAGAAATCGGAAGCAAAGCCACCCCATGACTTCGCGCATTCAAACGATAAACGCGACATCGCCCGCCCGTCAATTGCAGACGGGCGGGCGATGCGAGGCAAAGTGGCGTTTTTTTATGCGCGCTTAACGCTCAAATCGCGGTCAGCGTCCCACGGTCAGTGGCGCAGCCCCTCGCCGCCGCCATCGGCCTGCGGCTTGGCAACCGCCGGCTCGACCGACTCGGGCTCCTTCCACTCGATGGGCTCCACTTCCCGCACCAGGGCGTGCTTCAGGACGTCGTCCACCGTGCTGACCGGGATGATTTCCAGGCCACGCTTCACGTTGTCCGGGATGTCGGCCAGATCCTTCTCGTTGTCCTTCGGAATCAGCACATGCTTCAGACCGCCGCGCAGGGCGGCCAGCAGCTTCTCCTTCAGACCGCCGATCGGCAGCACGCGCCCGCGCAGGGTGATCTCGCCGGTCATCGCCACATCCTTGCGGACCGCGATGCCGGTCAGCACCGACACGATCGAGGTGATCATCGCCACACCTGCCGACGGGCCGTCCTTGGGGGTGGCGCCTTCGGGAACGTGGACGTGGATGTCCCGCTTTTCAAAAAGCGTCGGCTTGATGCCGAAGGCAGTAGCGCGCGACTTGACGTAGCTTTCCGCCGCCTGCACCGACTCCTTCATCACGTCGCCCAGCTTGCCGGTGGTGGTCACCCGGCCCTTACCGGGCAGGCTGACCGCCTCGATGGACAGCAGCTCGCCGCCCACCTCAGTCCAGGCCAGACCGGTGGTGACGCCCACCAGATCCTCCAGCTCCGCCTCGCCGAAGTGGAAGCGGCGCACGCCGGCGTACTTGTCCAGGTTCCGGCGCGTGACCGTCACCTTGGCGCCGGCGGAGCCCTTCATCAGGATCTCCTTCACGGCCTTGCGGCAGAGGTTGGCGATCTCGCGCTCCAGGCTGCGAACGCCGGCTTCCCGCGTGTAGTAGCGGATCAGGTCGCGCAGCGCGTCGTCGGAGATCGAGAACTCACCCTTCTTCAGGCCGTTGGCCTCCACCTGCTTCTCGATCAGGTGGCGCTTGGAAATCTCGACCTTCTCGTCCTCGGTGTAGCCGGCGACGCGGATGATCTCCATACGGTCCAGCAGCGGCTGCGGCATGCGCATCGTGTTGGCCGTGCAGACGAACATCACGTCCGACAGGTCGTAATCGACCTCCAGGTAGTGGTCGTTGAAGGTGCCGTTCTGCTCCGGGTCGAGGACCTCCAGCAGGGCGGAGGACGGGTCGCCGCGCCAGTCGGCGCCGAGCTTGTCGATCTCGTCCAGCAGGAACAGCGGGTTGGACGACTTGGCCTTCTTCATGCCCTGGATGACCTTGCCGGGCATCGAGCCGATGTAGGTGCGCCGGTGGCCGCGGACCTCGGCCTCGTCCCGCACGCCGCCCAACGACATGCGCACGAAGTTGCGGCCCGTGGACTTGGCGATCGACTTGCCGAGCGAGGTCTTGCCGACGCCGGGCGGGCCGACGAGGCAGAGGATCGGACCCTTGACCTTGTTCATGCGGTTCTGGACCGCGAGATACTCGAGGATGCGCTCCTTGACCTTTTCCAGGCCGTAATGGTCGGCGTCGAGGATCTTCTGGGCGAGCTTCAGATCCTTCTTCACCTTGGTGCGCTTCTTCCACGGAATGGACAGCATCCAGTCCAGATAGTTGCGCACCACCGTGGCCTCGGCGGACATCGGGCTCATGGAGCGAAGCTTCTTCAGCTCGGCCAGGGCCTTGTCGCGGGCCTCCTTGGAGAAGCGGGTCTTGTTGATCTTCTCTTCCAGCTCGGCCGACTCGTCGCGGCCGTCCTCGGTCTCGCCGAGTTCCTTCTGGATCGCCTTGAGCTGTTCGTTCAGGTAGTACTCGCGCTGGGTCTTCTCCATCTGCCGCTTCACGCGGTTGCGGATGCGCTTCTCCACCTGCAGCACGCCGATCTCGCCCTCCATGAAGGCGTAGACCCGCTCCAGCCGCTCCGACACCGTGGCGCATTCGAGAAGCTGCTGCTTTTCCGGAATCTTCAGCGCCAGATGCGAGGCCACAGTGTCCGCCAGCTTGCCCGGCTCCTCGATCTGGTTGATCGAGACCAGCACCTCCGGCGGGATCTTCTTGTTCAGCTTGATGTACTGTTCGAATTGCGAGACGACCGCACGCCCCAGCGCCTCAAGCTCCTGGCTTTCCCCGACCTTCTCCTCGACGAGATCGGCGTGGGCCTGAAAGAAATCCTCGTTCTCGGCGAACTTGGTGATGGACGCGCGCTGGCCACCCTCCACCAGCACCTTCACCGTCCCGTCCGGCAGCTTCAGGAGCTGCAACACGGTCCCGACGGTGCCGACGCTGTAGATGTCGGCGGGTGTCGGATCGTCCTGCGCGGCGTTCTTCTGGGTGACGAGAAGGATCTGTTTGTCGTCCTTCATCACGTCTTCCAGGGCGCGCACGGATTTCTCGCGGCCGACGAAAAGAGGCACGATCATGTGGGGAAAAACCACGATGTCGCGGAGCGGCAGGACCGGATAGAGGGCACCACGGGGGATTTCGAACATTGATTGGGCCTCTTTCAATGGGACGCCGTCAGCCCGGGATGGGCCTGAGGAGAACCCCACCTCGTGGGGTGAGCGCGGGGAACGCGAACCGGCACTTTTTCTAACGTGGCACAGCCATAGCCCCCCTTCAAGGGCCAGAACCCCAATTCCGTATGGCGGTGCGGCATGGGAAAGCCGCCTCCATGCGGACCGATCCCGGGCCGGCGCCGAACGACGGAGGCGTCCCCGGCCCACCAAGCAAAAAGGGCGCCCTGAGGCGCCCCTTCTGCACTTTGGTCTTTCCGCTCCCGGGGACTTTCCGCTCCGGAATCTTCCCGTGCCGACCCCGAACCGCCTCAGGCGCCCGGTGCCTGCTGCTCCCCGCGGCGCTCCGCGTGGACATAGAGCGGCTTGGCGCGCCCTTCGACCACTTCCTTGTTTACCAGGATGCTCTCCACCCCGGTCAGGCCCGGAAGGTCGAACATCGGGTCGAGCAGGATCGACTCCATGATCGACCGCAGGCCACGCGCACCGGTCTTCCGCTGGATCGCCTTGTGGGCGATGTTGCGCAGGGCGTCGTCGGAGAACTCCAGACGGACGTCCTCCATCTCGAACAGGCGCTGGTACTGCTTGACCAGGGCGTTCTTCGGCTTGGTGAGGATCTCGACCAGGGCCGCCTCGTCGAGGTCCGCCAGCGTGGCGACCACCGGCAGACGGCCGATGAATTCCGGGATCAGGCCGAACTTCAGCAGATCCTCCGGCTCGACCTCGCGCAGGATGTCGCCCGTCGAACGTTCGTCGGGACCGCGCACGTCGGCGCCGAAGCCGATCGAGGTGCCCTTGCCGCGCTGCGCGATGATCTTGTCCAGCCCGGCGAAGGCGCCGCCGCAGATGAACAGGATGTTGCTGGTGTCGACCTGCAGGAACTCCTGCTGCGGATGCTTGCGGCCACCCTGCGGGGGCACGGAGGCGACGGTGCCCTCCATGATCTTCAGCAGGGCCTGCTGCACGCCCTCGCCCGACACGTCGCGGGTGATCGACGGGTTGTCGGACTTGCGGCTGATCTTGTCGACCTCGTCGATGTAGACGATGCCGCGCTGCGCCCGCTCGACGTTGTAGTCGGCGGCCTGGAGCAGCTTCAGGATGATGTTCTCGACATCCTCGCCGACATAGCCCGCCTCGGTCAGGGTCGTGGCGTCGGCCATGGTGAAGGGAACGTCGATGATCCGGGCGAGCGTCTGGGCGAGCAGCGTCTTGCCGCAGCCGGTCGGGCCGACCAGCAGGATGTTGGACTTCGCCAGTTCGACGTCGTTGTGCTTCGTGCCGTGCGCCAACCGCTTGTAATGGTTGTGCACCGCAACCGAAAGAACCCGCTTCGCGTGGTGCTGCCCGATCACGTAGTCGTCCAGCACCGCATGGATGTCACGCGGGGTCGGCACGCCGTCGCGGGACTTCACGAGGGTCGTCTTGTTCTCCTCGCGAATGATGTCCATGCACAGCTCGACGCATTCATCGCAGATGAACACCGTCGGACCGGCAATCAGCTTGCGGACCTCGTGCTGGCTCTTGCCGCAAAAGGAGCAGTAGAGCGTGTTCTTCGAATCGCCGCTGCTGGACTTGCTCATCGGTACTCCGTCATCTCGCGGGGGACTGATCCGTATAACCTGTCAACCGCCTGCGGCGTCCCCCGACGCCGGTCCTTTCAAAGGTTGTCCCAGGCAAGGCCCGCGACAAGGTTAACGCATCGACTCACTCATCCTTCGAACCCGATCCATCGGACCGGTTCCCCGTCATTCAACAACAGGGAACCGGCGCAATCAATCATTAGTTCGCGCGCACCCTCAGGCCGCGCCGCCATCGCCGACCGATCCGGGGCGCTTTTCCACCACCTCGTCGATCAGGCCGAACGCCTTCGCTTCCTCCGGCGACATGAACTTGTCGCGCTCCATGGCCGCCTCGATGGTGTCGAGCGTCTGGCCGGTGTGCTTGACGTAGATGTCGTTGAGGCGCGAGCGCAGCTTCAGGATTTCCTGGGCCTGGATCTCGATGTCCGACGCCTGGCCCTGCGCACCGCCCGACGGCTGATGGATCATGATCCGGCTGTTCGGCAGCGAGAAGCGCTTGCCCGGCGCACCGGCGGCGAGCAGCAGCGAGCCCATGGAGGCCGCCTGCCCCATGCACACCGTGGACACCTGCGGACGGATGTACTGCATGGTGTCGTAGATGGCGAGCCCGGCGGACACGTAGCCGCCCGGCGAATTGATGTACAGCGCGATGTCCTTGCTCGGGTTTTCCGATTCCAGGAACAGCAACTGCGAGCAGATCAGGCTGGCAACGGCGTCGTTCACGCCGCCGATCAGAAAGATGATCCGTTCCTTCAGCAGGCGCGAGTAAATATCGTACGCTCGTTCGCCCCGGTTGGTCTGCTCGATGACCATCGGGACCAGAGCATTCATCTTCGGTTCGAAGTCGTACATGTTGGTTTTCCCTGCCCCCGCAGCTCGGTTCGTCGTCTGAGCAGCTTACATATAGGAATGGAAAGGGGCGACCGGTAGGCCGCCCCTCAACCTTTCTGACGATCAGGCCGCCTCGGCCTCCTCGTCGGGGTCCTTCATCAGCTCCTCGGCGGACACCGGCTTCTCGCTCACCTTGGCCTGATCCAGGATGTAGTCGACGACCTTGTCCTCGAAGATCGGAGCGCGGAGGTTTTCCAGCGCTTCCCGGTTCTGCTTGA
Organism: Azospirillum isscasi; assembly: GCF_030849505.1. Classification (GTDB taxonomy): domain Bacteria; phylum Pseudomonadota; class Alphaproteobacteria; order Azospirillales; family Azospirillaceae; genus Azospirillum; species Azospirillum isscasi. The sequence continues at coordinate 90,619 of NZ_JAUJFI010000003.1, forward strand.
AGAACTCGAACACCTGACGCTCCTGGCCGGGGAAGCGGCGGGCTTCCGCGATCAGGGCGCGGTTGATCTCGTCCTGGGTCACCTGGATGTCGTTGCGGCGGCCGATCTCCGACAGCAGCAGGCCCAGGCGCACGCGGCGCTCGGCGATGCCGCGGTACTCGGCCTTCAGCTCCTCTTCCGGCTTTCCGGCGTCCTCACCGGCGGTGCCGTTCTTCAGCTCCTGCTGAAGGCGCTGCCAGATGCCCTCGAACTCGACGTCCACCATGCCCGGCGGAACCTCGAAGGAGTGGGCCTCGGCCAGCTTGTCGAGAAGCTGGCGCTTCACGCGCAGGCGCGACACGTTGGCGTATTCGCTCTTGATGCGGTCGCCGACGGCCTCGCGCAGCTTCTCCAGGCTCTCCATGCCGAACTCCTTGGCGAGGTCGTCGTTGACCTCGGCCGGGACGTGCTTGCGGAGTTCCTTGACGTCCACCTCGAACACGGTGTCCGCGCCCTTCAGGCGGTCGTGCGGGTAGTCCGCCGGGAAGGTGACCTTCACGGTGCGGTGCTCGCCGGCCTTGGCGCCGACCAGCTGGTCCTCGAAGCCCGGAACGAACTGGTTGGCGCCCAGCTCCAGCGGATAGTCCTTGCCGTCCATGCCCGGCAGGGCCTCGCCATCGACGGAACCGGCGAAATCGATCACGGCGATGTCGCCCTTCTCGGCAGCGCGGTCCTCGGTGACCGGGGCCTGCACGGAGTGGGCCGACGCCAGACGGGCCAGAGCCTCGTCGACGGCGGTCTCCTCGACCGTGGCGACCGGCTTCTCAAGCTCCAGGCCGGCGAGGTCGCCCGGCTCGATTTCCGGCAGCAGCTCCACGCCCATGGTGTAGGACAGGTCGCCGCCGTCCTCGTACTTCTCGACGTTGATCTTCGGCTGCATGGCGATGCGCAGGCCGCGCTCGCTCAGCGCCTGGCGCGAGCTGTCGGCGATCGCATCCTCCAGAGCCTCGGCCAGCACGCTGCCGCCGTAGCGCTGCTTGATCACGGCAACCGGCACCTTGCCCGGACGGAAGCCGGGGAGCTGCACCGTCCGGCGCAGCTCTTCGAGCCGGCCCTGCACCTTCTGTTCGATATCCTGGGCGGAAATGACGACCTTGTACTCGCGCTTCAGGCCGTCGGCGCTGGTCTCGGTGATGTTCATCGGAACGAAAGCCTATCTCGTTGTCCGGCCCGGCGGCGCCCGTCCGGGCGGCCCGAGACCGTGTGTTCCCATGCGGTCCAAGCTGTTGCCATGGTGCGGGCGAAGGGACTCGAACCCCCACGACCGAAGTCACCGGAACCTAAATCCGGCGCGTCTACCAGTTCCGCCACGCCCGCAATGGCATAGACAGCCCGCGACGGGTGCGGAACACCCGGCGGACTGCCAGCGAACCCGCTCTATAGCACAGGGTTCGCGCCGCAAACAGGCAAAATGGGCACCCTTCCCCACGCCATCCGGAGGAGGCGAGGCGCCTCATGCGCCGCCCTTGCCCAGTGACCGGATCGAGGACGAGGCGTTGACCTTCCCCTCCCCCGTGTAGGCTTCGTGGTTGGCGTCGATTTCGCCCAGCTTGTAGCGGTAGTTGATCATCATGCCGCAGGACTGGCGCAGCCCCTTGGGCGAGCGGTCGCCCAGCCAGTTCAGCCGGTCCATGCGGGCGCCGTTGCTGAGGTGGAAATGGGCCACCGGGTCGAGCGCACGCGCCGGCGCCGCGCCGGCCCGCTCGCTGCGGCGATCCGACGCGCGGACCGCGGTCAGATAGTGCGCGCACAGCCGCATCAGCGGGCCGCGGAGCTGCTTCTGAAGCTCCTCCCGCGTCTGCCAGGAGGGCAGCGCCAGGGCCGTCGCCAGCACCGGGCGTTCCCCCGCCTCGCCGTCCGCATCCGATTCGCCGTCATCCGGGTGGGCGGCCGGGTGGGCGGCCATGGCCTCGGCGATGCGCTCCGCCTCCGGCGGGCTGAGCAGCGAGTCGCCCCGCTCGGCCAGCTCCCGGTCCAGCCAGCGGCGGAAACCGGGGATCGGCGACAGTGTGGCGAAGCACTTGATGTTGGGGAACTCCCCGGCCAGCCCGTCGACCACCCGCTTGATCAGGAAGTTGCCAAAGCTGATGCCGGCCAGCCCGACCTGGGCGTTGGAGATGGAATAGAAGATGGCACTGTCGGCGCTCTTCGGATCGCAGACCGGGGCGGAGGGGTCGAGCAGCGCCTGCACGTTGTCCGACATGCCCTGGACCAGCGCGACCTCAACGAAGATCAGCGGCTCGTTCGGCATGCGCGGGTGGAAGAAGGCGAAGCAGCGGCGGTCGGAATCGAGCCGGTCCTTCAGGTCCTGCCAGCCGCTGATTTCGTGCACCGCCTCGTATTTGATGAGCTTTTCCAGGAGCGAGGCCGGGCTGTCCCAGGTGATGCGGTGCATCTCCAGGAAGCCGACGTCGAACCAGTTGCGCAGCAGGCTCTTGAGGTCGTCCTCCAGCGCCTGGAGCAGCGGTTCGCCGCGCGCCATCTCCATCAGCTCGGCGCGCAGATCCACCAGGAACTTCACCCCTTCCGGCAGGGCGTTGAACTGGGTCAGCAGCCGCAGCCGCGGCGGTTCCAGAGCCCGGCGCAGGGCGCGCTCGGCATGGCCGCGCGCCACCGGGTCGCTGGCCGCCTGGAAGGTCGCCATGGCCTGATCGACGGCGGCGCGGTCCACGTCGAAGTCGCGCGCCAGCATCATCAGGAAATTGCGCCGCCCCTGCCCGTCCAGCGCCAGATAGGTGCGGCCGAGCTGCGCCGCCCGCGCCCGCGCCGACACCTCGCCGCCACGGCCTTCCAGGCAGGCTTCGATCTGCTCCTTCAGACGGTCGGCGTCCTCCTTGGGCAGGGAGGCGCGGGGCGCGGCGCCGACCACCCCGCGGGCGGAGGCGGCGATCTCGCGCCAGCGCGCGCGCAGCGTGTCCAGCGTGCGGTCGAGCAGGCCCGGCGGCTGGGCCGCGTTCGCGGCGGAGGGCGGGGCTGGCTCGGTGGTGTCGATCGGGGGCGTCTCGCTCATAGGCCAGAGTCTGGCGTGCGGGGTCGCGCTCGGCAAGCCATAGCTTGAGCCCAACCCCAAGGGGATGGCCCCCTGTCCGCCCGGACATACGCCGCAAGGGGCGGAGTCAGCGCTGGCCCGCCTTCAGCCGCTTCAGCACCCCCGGCAAGGCATCCGGCAAATCCTCGGCGATCAGACCCGGCCCAATCGCGGTGGCCGCCTCGCCATGCAGCCAGACCGCGGCACAGGCGGCGTCGAAAACATCCATTCCCTGAGCGATCAGCCCGAGCGCCACGCCCGCCAGCACGTCCCCCGACCCGGCGGTCGCCAGATCCGGCGGTGCGTTGGCGTTGATGACGGCGCGCCCGTCCGGCGCCGCGACCACCGTGTCGGCGCCTTTCAGAAGCACGACGGCGCCGCAGCGCGCCGCGGCGGCGCGGGCGCGCGTCAGTTTGCCGCCGTCCGGCACTGCGATCTCCGGGAAAATCCGCGCGAACTCGCCCTCGTGCGGGGTCAGCAGGCAGCGTCCGTTCAGGCGGTCGAGCAGGTCGGCGGGCGACTCGGCGAAGCTGGTCAGCGCGTCGGCGTCCAGCACGCAAGCCTTTCCGGCCTCCAGCGCGGCCAGAACGCGCGCCCGCGTCTCCGCGCCCACGCCCGCCCCGGGGCCCAGCAGCACCGCGTTCTTGCGCGGGTCGGCCAGCAGGGCCGAGAAGGCGGCGGCATCGGCCACATCCGTCACGATCAGGCTCGGCGAACCGGCGGCGTAGATGGGCACCGCGTCCGGCGGGCAGGCCACCGTCACCAGCCCCGCCCCGGCCCGCAGGGCGCCCCGCGCCGACAGGCGCGCCGCTCCGGTCATCCGCGCGCCGCCCAGCACCACTGCGTGCCCCCGCGCGTATTTATGCGCGTCGAGCCGCGGCCACGGATAACGGCGGCGCCACAGTTCGGGGCCGTTCACCAGCGTTCGAGGCGAAACGCTGTCCAGCACCGTGTCGGGAATGCCGATGTCGGCGACCACCACCTCGCCGCACAGGGCACGTCCCGGCAGCAGCAGATGGCCGGGCTTCCGGCGGAAGAAAGTGACGGTCAGCGCCGCCATGGGGGCCACCCCCATCACCTGGCCGCTGTCACCGTGCACCCCGCTCGGCACGTCCACCGCGACGACGGTGCGCCCCTCCATCGCCTCGACCACCTCTCTCGCCATGCCGTCGAGCGGGCGGGCGAGCCCGGCCCCGAACAGCGCGTCGATGACCAGCGGGTTGCCCTCCAGCAGCCAGGGGTCGGCGGCCTCCACCGGCCCGGTCCAGCGCCCCGCCGCCACCGCCGCGTCGCCGCGCAGGGCGGAACGCGACCCGAACAGGGCCAGCCGCACCGGCCAGCCCGCTTCCAAAAGAAGCCGCGCAATGACGAACCCGTCGCCACCGTTGTTGCCCGGCCCGCACAGGACGACGGTCGGGTGCGGCGCCCAGCGCTCGCACACCGCGCGCACCACCGCGGCGCCCGCCGCTTCCATCAGCACAGGCCCCGGCACCCCGCCCGCGATGGTCAGCGCGTCGGCCCGGTACATTTCCGCAATGGAAAGAAGTTCGTCCATTTCTTCCACCTGCCGCAGTCCCACATCACCGTCCATCGGCACAATAAGCGCCGCGGTGACCGCCGCAAAGCCGGGCGCATGGGAAATGGCACGGGAATTGGAAAGGAGGAATGGGGCGATGGATGGGACTCGAACCCACGACCGCTCGGACCACAACCGAGAGCTCTACCAACTGAGCTACCACCGCCACCGAAAGACGGAATGTTCCGTCTGCAAAACCCCTGACCACCGGATCGGACGATGCAACGCCAGCGGGTACAGCCGACGAAAGACGGGCATCTGCCGATGAGGGGGACTGGGGCGATGGATGGGACTCGAACCCACGACCACTCGGACCACAACCGAGGGCTCTACCAACTGAGCTACCATCGCCGCAGCGGGGCCGCCTATTTGCCCCAAGGGACGGGTCGGGTCAAGCCCTATTTTCCCGATCCGGAAAAAGCTCGTCTACCGCTTCCGAAGGGGCGGGCTGCGCGGATTGCTTGCAGGTTATGCACAAATATTGTTCACTTCGCCGCATCCGTTGGCAGTCGCATGCCGCCCCCGGTGGCATCGGCCCGATGCGGCCCGGCATCCCACGCAGCCGGGCCGCAACCGGTCCGCTTGGCACGCAACGTGCTTTACATCGGAATGTCGGCAGAGCCGTGGACGGTGCCTGCCGGCGTTGGCACCTCGTACACGAGAGACCCATGAAGAAGATCGAAGCCATCATTAAGCCGTTCAAACTCGACGAAGTGAAGGAAGCCCTTCACGAGGTCGGCATCAAGGGCATCACCGTCACCGAGGCCAAGGGCTTCGGCCGTCAGAAGGGGCACACCGAGCTGTACCGCGGCGCGGAGTATGTGGTCGACTTCCTGCCGAAGGTGAAGATCGAGGTGGTGATGGAGGACTCCCTGGTGGAGCGGGCGATCGAGGCGATCCAGCAGGCCGCCCACACCGGCCGCATCGGCGACGGCAAGATCTTCGTCACCCCCGTGGAAGAAGTGGTCCGCATCCGGACCGGCGAGAAGGGAGGCGACGCGATCTGATCGCGTCCCGGAAACCCGACCACCGGCCAACATGAACCAGCCCCGCCCACAACCGACGCAGACCGACTCGCCGCGCGTGGAACGATCCGTGCGTGTACGCCCCTCCGGGCGCGACTTTTTGTGCTGCCACGTTGTGTGCTCGGGAAAGGCATGACATAACGTCCGCCGCGAGCGCCGTCACCCGCCCCCCGGTCGGTTTGACGCAGCGGGACCCAAACCTCTTAAGCGTGGAAAAAGAGATATGTCCGACATCAGCAAGGTCTTCGACCTGATCAAGGAACACGACGTCAAGTACGTGGACCTCCGCTTCACCGACCCGCGCGGCAAGCTGCACCACACCGCTCAGCACGTCTCGACCATCGACGAGGACGTGTTCGAAGACGGCATCATGTTCGACGGTTCCTCGATCGCCGGCTGGAAGGCGATCAACGAGTCGGACATGATCCTCCAGCTCGACCCGACCACCGCCGTGATGGACCCGTTCTCGGCCCAGCCGACGCTGAACATCCTCTGCGACGTGTACGAGCCGTCGACCGGCCAGCCCTACGCCCGCTGCCCGCGCGGCATCGCGAAGGCCGCCGAGAAGTACATGGCGTCGGCCGGCATCGGCGACACCGCCTACTTCGGTCCGGAAGCCGAGTTCTTCGTCTTCGACGACGTGAAGTTCAAGGTCGAGATGAACAAGGTGTCCTACGAGTTCGACTCGGAGGAAGGCCCGTACACCTCGGACAAGGACTATGAGGACGGCAACCTGGGTCACCGTCCGGGCGTCAAGGGCGGCTACTTCCCGGTCGCTCCGGTCGACAGCGGTTCGGACCTGCGCGCCGAGATGCTGAGCGTCCTCGCCGAGATGGGCGTGCCGGTCGAGAAGCACCACCACGAGGTGGCCGCCTCGCAGCACGAGCTGGGCATCAAGTTCGACACGCTGGTCCGCACCGGCGACAACATGCAGTACTACAAGTACGTCGTGCACAACGTCGCCCACGCCTACGGCAAGACCGCGACCTTCATGCCGAAGCCCGTCTTCGGCGACAACGGCTCGGGCATGCACATGCACCAGTCGATCTGGAAGGAAGGCCAGCCGCTGTTCGCCGGCAACCAGTACGCCGACCTGTCGGAGCTGGCGCTGTACTACATCGGCGGCATCATCAAGCACGCCAAGGCGCTGAACGCCTTCACCAACCCGACGACCAACTCCTACAAGCGTCTGGTCCCGGGCTACGAGGCTCCGGTTCTGCTGGCCTACTCGGCCCGCAACCGTTCGGCTTCCTGCCGCATCCCGTACGTCGCCTCGCCGAAGGGCAAGCGCGTCGAGGTCCGCTTCCCGGATCCGTCGGCCAACCCGTACCTGGCCTTCGCCGCCCTGCTGATGGCCGGTCTGGACGGCATCCAGAACAAGATCCATCCGGGCGACGCGATGGACAAGAACCTGTACGACCTGCCGGCCGAAGAGCTGGCCAAGGTTCCGACGGTTTGCGGCTCGCTGCGCGAAGCCCTGGACAGCCTGAAGGCCGACAGCGCCTTCCTGCAGAAGGGCGACGTGTTCACCAAGGACATGATCGAGTCCTACATCGATCTGCGCACCGAGGAGCTGCTGGCCTTCGAGACCATGCCGCACCCGATCGAGTACAAGATGTACTACTCGGTCTGATCCATCGGTTACCGGTCCGCCGGATCACGGTGTCTGCCCTGCCCTCGCGGCGCGGCGGCCACCGCCGGAGGGCCGAAGCGTGGAGCAGAATACGAAAAGGCCCACCGGCGGCAGCGTCGGTGGGCCTTTTCTTGTCCAGGTTTCTAAAAATGCCTCAGGCGGTTCCGCCGTAACGCCGCCCCGCCTCGATGGTCAGGCCGGTGCCGACCGAGCCGAAGATGTTGCCCTCCACCACGCGGGCACCGGGCAGTTCGGCCAGGATGGCCGCCCGCACCTGTGGCAGCAGGGTGGAGCCGCCCGTCAGGAACACCGCGTCGATCTCCGCCGCCGGGGTGCCGGCCTCCGCCAGACAGGCGCGCACCCGCCCGCCGATGCGGCCCGCCAGGATCGCCGTCGCCCCGTTCAGCTCGTCCACCGACACCGGGCGCGTCATGCCGCCGCCGCCCCAATCCAGAAGCAGCCCGGCCTCCGGCCCGTCGGACAGGGCGATCTTGGTGCGCTCCACCGCCATGGCGAGTGCGTGGCCCAGCCGGTGCTCGACCACGCCGATCAGCCGCTCGATGCGGTCCGGCGTGGCGGAATCGCGCAGAAGACGTTCCAGGTCGCCCATCGCCTTGGCGGTGTAGAGGAAGTTGATCTTCGACCAGGTCGCCAGATCGAGGAACAGGTGCTTCGGGGCCAGCAGGCCGGGGCGCTTCATGGCGCTGCCGTGGCCCAGCAGCGGCATCGCCGTCGCCAGGGACAGGTCGCGGTCGAAGTCGGTGCCGCCGACGCGGATGCCGTCGTTGGCCAGGATGTCCGCGCTGCGGTCGGCCCGCCCGCGCCGCTCCGGCCCGATGCGGACGATGGAGAAGTCCGAGGTGCCGCCGCCGATGTCGGCGATCAGGGCCAGTTCCTCCCGGTCCACCTGCTGTTCATAATCGAGCGCGGCGGCGATGGGTTCGTACTGAAAGGAGATGCCGCGGAAACCGACGGAGCGGGCAATCTCCCCCAGCGTCTCTTCCGCGGCGGCGTCGCCGGCCGGGTCGCCGTCCACGAAATGCACCGGGCGTCCCAGCACCACGTCGGTCACCTCGCCGCCCAGCGCCGTTTCCGCCCGCTCCTTCACCGCGGCCAGGAAGGTGGCGATGACCGCGCGGAAGGTGATGCGCCCCTTGCGCAGAGCCGTGTCGGCGTCGATCAGGTCGGTGCCCAGCATCGACTTGATGGAGCGCATCAGGCGTCCTTCGACGCCCGACGCATAGGCGTCGATGGCTGCCTGCCCGACCGCCACGGCATCGGCCTCGAAATCGAAGAAGACCGCGCTGGGCAGGGTGGTCCGCGCACCGTCCAGCGGCAACAGGGCATAGCCGCCCGCACCCGTCCCCGCCGTCCCCTCTGACGCCGTCCGCACTCCGAGCGTCGTGTTGGACGTGCCGAAATCGAGGCCGCAAGCCGTCATGGGAACCCCCGCCGTGTTGGAAGGGGCGAGGCTATACAGGGGCCGGGCTTGCGGATCAAGACGCGCGACGGGACGGCCCGCGCTTGTCCTCCTTATTCCGCTGGCTTATTCCGCCGGCCTATTCCGCAGGAAGGCTGCGGGTCGCCACGAGGTGATTCAGCGTGATGGTCATCACCGCCTCGCCATGCTGGTTCAGTGTGGTGTAGGCCAGCCGGACGGTGCCGCGGTCGCCCCGGCGGGAGGGGATGGTCTCCACCACCTCCACCCGGACGCGCAGCGTGTCGCCGGGACGCACCGGGCGCAGCCAGCGCAACTCGTCGCCGCCCGAACCGCCCAGGCTGGTGCCGGTGATGGCCCCGGTGTCGCGGAACAGGCGGAAGGTCAGGGACAGGGTATGGAAGCCGCTGGCGATCAGCCCGCCGAACGGCCCCTCCGCCGCGGCCACCGCATCGATGTGGAAAGGCTGCGGGTCGAAGCGCTGGGCGAAATCCATGATCTGGCTGTCGGTGACCGTCGCCCCTTCGGTCTCGATCACGTCGCCGATGCGGAAATCCTCGAAACAACGCCCCGCCATGCCCGCGTCCTTCCCCGTCCCGTTTGTTCCTTGCGGAAACCCGCGCGGCTAAATGTAGATGGCGCCGTCCATATAGAGAACCGCTTTCCCGGCGATCTTCACGCGGTCGCCCGCCAGTTCGCAGGTCAGCGCGCCGCCGCGGGCGGAAACCTGCCGGGCCTTCAGCCGTTCCTTGCCGAGGCGCCACGCCCAATAGGGGATCAGCGTGCAGTGGGCGGAACCGGTCACCGGGTCTTCCGGAATGCCCTGGGCCGGGGCGAAGAAGCGGGACACGAAATCCACCCCGCCGCCGCCCGGCGCCGTCACGATGACCGCGAAGTAATCCTCCAGCTTGGCCAGAGCGGCCATGTCGGGCGTCAGACCGCGGACCGCCGCCTCGTCGTCATAGACGACGACCAGATCGCGGGCCTTCAGCACCGCCACGGGCGGCGGCCCGCCCAGCGCGTCGAGCAGGCCGGGGGGCGGCGCCTCCAGCACGTCCGGCGGGCGGCTGGGGAAATCCAGCGTGTAGAGGTCGCCGCTGCGGGTGACGCTGAGGGTTCCGGCCTTGCGGGTGGTGAAGTCGATGCGGGGGCAGCCCCATTCCAGCATCGTCGCGATGACAAAGGCGGAGGCCAGGGTGGCATGGCCGCACAGATCGACCTCCACCGCCGGGGTGAACCAGCGCAGCTCGTAGCCGTCGCCCCGGCGGACGACGAAGGCGGTTTCCGGCAGGAAGTTCTCCGCCGCGATGGCCTGGAGCGTCGCGTCGGGAAGCCAGTCCTCCAGCGGCACGACCGCCGCCGGGTTGCCCGCGAACACCGCGTCCGCGAAGGCATCGACCTGATAGATGGGAAGGCGCAACAGAGCCCCCTTAGGGTTTTTCGGTAAACAGGAATGCCTGGGCGTGCCGCTCCATCCCCGCCGCCTCGTAGAAGGTGACCGCCTTGGGCGCGGACAGGAGAAGGCAGGTCACGCCCTCCCCCACCGCAGCGCGGGTGCGGCGCATCAGCTCCTTCCCGACGCCGCGCCCCTGAAAGGCGCGGTCGACGGCGAGGTCGGACAGGTAGCAGCAGAAGGCGAAATCGGTGATGGAGCGGGCGACGCCGATCAGCGCCCCGTCCGCGCCGCGGGCGGTGACGATCAGGCCGGCGTTGCGCAGCATGGCCTCCACCCGCGGGCGGTCCGCCACGGGCCGGCGTTCGGCCAGCCCGGAGCGGTAAAGCACGTCGATGAAGGCGTCGGCGGTCAGATCGGGTTCGACCGCGTAGAGGATGTCAACGGCGCTCATTGGCTCAACCCTGCCAGAAGGGCTTGCGGACTTCGGCATCCACATCGGCGCGGGAAACGCCGATGTCCTTCAGCAGATGGTCGTCCAGCCGCATCAGCGCCTGCCTCTGCCGCCACCGCTCGTAACCGTTCAGGCCGAGTTCCAGCACGAACCACACGGGGCGGATGCCGACGGCGAAGGCGCGCGCGATGACCTTGAGGACGGCCGTGAACGAGGACGATCCGGACGGGCGGGTCGCTTCTGTGGTGCGCATGGTGAACCTCCTTCGTCAAACATTCGGCCCCGAACAATCGAGACAATGGCGATTATGTCGGTGCAATCGGCCCGGTCAATGTCGTTATTGTCACCATTACATTTCCGATATCGGATGTATCCCGCGCGCCACACCCACTGGTTACAGATCCTTCGGACAGGTCCCGTCCGCGGGCGCAGCGCCGTGCAGGCATGAAAAAGGCCGGCCGCGGGAAGCGGCCGGCCCTTGAAGGCGCTTGTCGGTGTCCGCGTTACTCGCGGTCGCCCATGAGCTGCATGAGCATCTGGAAGAGGTTGATGAAGTTGAGGTAGAGGGAGAGGGCGCCCATGACGGCGAGCT
>NZ_JAUJFI010000030.1 GCF_030849505.1 Azospirillum isscasi
GTTGACTTGACGGGCCTTTTTGTCGGAAATTTGGTTGCGGGGGCAGGATTTGAACCTGCGACCTTCAGGTTATGAGTTCGTTTTCAAACCCCTACTCACACGTTTCCGGCACCGCGCCAGAGCATCCGATTTCTCTATAATACCTTGTTCCTATTGATATTTTTTTGAAGGCAAACTACGCTTCAGTTTCGTCGGAAGCGCTCTCTTTTCCTCCCAAGTGATTCCGATTTGATTCCGGAGATTCAGGCGCTCGTGGGGTGCTCCATGGCCAAGATCACGAAACGGTCCGTCGATGCCGCCGTCCCCGGCGAGCAGGAGTTCTTCCTCTGGGACGAGGAGTTGAAGGGCTTCGGACTGCGCGTCTATCCCTCGGGCCGGAAAATATATCTGGCCCAGTTCCGGGCCGGCGGCCGCCTTCGCCGGGTCAACATCGGCCCCCATGGTGTCCTGACGCCCGACGTCGCCCGGACCGAGGCCATGAAGCATCTGTCCGACGTCCGGCGCGGCAGCGACCCGGCATCCGAACGTGACCGGCGTAAGGCCTCCCCTACCATGAAGGAGTTCGGCAAGCGCTTCCTGGAGGACTACGTCGCCTCCCACTGCAAACCAACCACCCGGGCAGAATACAAACGGTCCATTGAACTGTTCATCAACCCCAAGCTCGGCAGCCACCGCATCATCGATGTGAGCCGCGCCGAGGTGGTCGAGCTTCACCAATCCCTGAAAGCCACCCCTTATCAGGCCAACCGCACCCTGGGCGTTCTCTCCGTCATGTTCACCGTTGCCCACACCTGGGGCGTCCGGACCGATGGCGTCAATCCGTGTTGGAAGGTGAAGCGCTACAAAGAGGTCAAGCGCGAACGCTACCTTACGCCGGACGAACTCGCCCGCCTCGGCAAGGTGTTGCGCGAATCCACCGCCGAACCCGAAGCGGTCAACTGTCTCCTCCTCCTCCTCCTGACAGGCTGCCGTCTCAGCGAGATCCAGAAGCTCAAATGGGAGCATGTCGATCTCAACATCGGCGTGCTCCGGCTGCCGGATTCCAAGACCGGGGCAAAACTGGTGACGATCGGGAAAGCCGCCGTCGAGGTGCTCAAGGACATCCCCAAGGTGACGGACAACCCCTATGTCATCACCGGCCAAATCGAAGGCCAGCATCTGACCGACATGCAGCGTCCCTGGCGCCGGCTGCGCAAGCGCGCCAAGCTGGAGGACGTGCGCATCCACGACCTGCGGCATTCCTTCGCCTCCGACGCGCTCCAACTCGGCGAGGACCTGCCGATGATCGGCCGCCTGCTGGGGCACACCCAGGTTCAGACGACTGCCCGGTATGCTCACCTGAAGACCGATCCGATCAAAGCTGCAGCCGACAAAGTAGCGGATGCTATCGCAACCGCCCTCGCCCACCCTCTCAGAAAGGCCACACATCCAAGCTGATGGAATAGTTCAATGCTGAGCACCGGCATGAGAATCAAGCGTCATCTTTCACAGCCCCGTGACCTGCTCCCCAAGTTTCCTCCACTCAGAGTGCGAGTCCCCTCATGTGATGCCCTGAATGGGCGTTGATGGCAACCGGGGCTGGGGCATGCCCCGGCCCCGGTTGCGGCGACGTCCGCGTGGCGACTTCGATCGGTGTGGCGCCGCCGAGGCCGGTGTGCGGTCGGACGTGGTTATAGTCGCTCCGCCACGCCTCCAGGACGGCACGGGCATGGGTGAGCGAGGTGAACAGAGTCTCGTTGAGGCATTCGTCGCGCAGTCGCCCATTGAACGACTCCGCGAAGGCGTTCTGGAACGGCTTGCCGGGCGCGATGTAATGCCACTCCACCCGGCGTTCCTGCGCCCAGGCGAGAATGGCCATGCTGGTGAACTCGGTGCCGTTGTCCGACACGCACACGACCGGCCAGCCGCGGCGCGCGGCGATGGCGTCCAGTTCCCGCACGACGCGCCGGCCCGACAGCGAGGTATCCGCCGCCAGGCACAAGCATTCGCGCGTGAAGTCGTCCACCACCGCCAGGATGCGGAAGCGGCGGCCATCGCTCAGGGCGTCGCTGACAAAGTCCAGCGACCAGCGCTGGTTCGGCCCTTGCGGCACGGCGACGGGGGCACGTGTGCCAAGGGCACGCTTCCGACCACCGCGCCGGCGCACCCGCAGCCCCTCCTCGCGGTAGATCCGCAGCAGTTTCTTGGCGTTCACCTTCACCCCTTCGCGCGTGAGCAAAAGCCCCAAGCGCCGATAGCCGAACCGGCGCCGCTGGGCGGCCAGTTCCCGCAGGCGGATTCGCAACGGCGCGTCGTCCATACGCCGGGAGCGGTAGCGGACCGATGAGCGGTCCACGCCGAGAATGGCGCACGCCCGCCGCTGGCTGATCCCATGCACCGCCTGCGCATGGGCCACAGCCGCTCGTCGAGCCGCGGGCGTCACCATTTTTTTGCGGCCAGATCCTTGAGCACCGCGTTGTCGAGCATCGCTTCGGCGAGCAGACGCTTCAGGCGGGCGTTCTCGTCCTCCAGCGTTTTCAGCCGCTTGGCTTCCGACACCTCCAACCCGCCGTACTTCGCTTTCCACCGGAAGAACGTCGCCTCGCTGACGCCGTGCTTGCGGCAGACCTCCGCCGTCGGCCTGCCGGCCTCCTGCTCGCGCAGGATCCCGATGATCTGTTCCTCGCTGAACCGGCTCTTCTTCATGTCCGTCTCCTTGCTCGACGGACTCTAACTCAGCGTGGGGGAGTTTCTGGGGAGCAGGTCACCCGTAACCCCATCAATCCTGGAAGCTGTCTCAAACGAACGTGCAACCTTGATGAAATGTTGAGCAGGTGGAACCAGACCAGTTGCTGGCCAAACAGCGACAATAGTCATAACCAGCGGTGGCATCAACGGGCGGCTGGTAATTCCGATCGCAGTTACAAGGGATTGGTTGGAAGCAGGCAGCACAGCGATGCCAAAGCCAGCCGCCACCAACGCCAACCGAACTTCCTGGTGGGGAAGTGCTGTGATGATGCGCGGCTTGATACCTACCGAACAGCAAGCATCAAGCAACAAACCGGCTGCTATACTATCGTACTCCACGGATCCGGCGAGAAGAAGTTCGTCAGCCAAGCGGCGAACATCAACGGACGGCTCCGCCGCCAATGGATGAGTAGCCGGCAACGCAAGATGAATATTTTCCTGCCATAATGCCTCAATGGTTGCTCTTTCAACAGGATTTAAGGACGGAGTCAGGCATAAATCTAGCTGCCCGTTGTCGAGCATGGCCAGAAGGTACGGAGGTGACCCATCATAGACAACCACACCATATTCCGGTTCCTCCTGTAGGAATGCTTGTAGCGTCTTTGCCAGCCATCCTGTGGCAGCGTCGGCGGCTATACCGAGGCGCATTGGCGCGCTTCGTCTACCTGCCGTAGTCCGAGCAATGACGGCCGCCGCGTCCAAAGCAGTAAGAATGCGCTGAGCTTCGCTCAAGAAGGCAATACCGGCGGCCGTCAAGCGGCTGCCTGAACTGGTACGTATCACCAGTTGCACACCAACATCCGTTTCCAATGCTCGGATCGACTGGCTGAGCGCTGGTTGGCGTAGGCCAAGCCAATGGGCAGCACGATGAAAACTGCCAGCTTCAGCTAGAATATTTAGATAGCGCAATTGCCGCAATTCCACAGCTCACCTCATGCAAAAATAGGATAATTAAATAAAAAATCCATAATTATACATAAAAAAAATAGATTGATAATCTTTCATGCCCTATTTCTGCTCCTAATTCTTGCGGTCATTGCCAGCCCCATCCATCACAACCTCTCCAGTCTCCAGGCCGCATCCAACCGGAGACCGGAAAGGTTCCGATAAGCCCTTCCCCTACTTGGCCAGCTTCAGCGAATCGATCTGGTAGACGCCCTTGGCATCCTTGCCGACGGTGAAGGCGATGGTATCGCCGATCTTGACGGGTACGAGATCGACGCTCGGCGCGACGCCGAAATCCATCGTCATGGCCGGCCAGCCCAGTGCCTGGATCGGCCCATGGGTCACATTGATCCTGCGGCTGGCGGCGTTCACGGCGTTGACCTTGCCGGTCGTTCCGTTGGCCGCGGCTGCCATCGTCCCCATGGGCATGCCGCCTCCGGCTCGGTCGTGATTCATGGTCATCTGGGCCGATGCGACGGCGGGCAGGACCAGCAGCGTGGCGAGCACGGCGGTCAGAATCTTACGATGCATGGAGAGTCTCCTTCTTGGGCTGAGCATCGATGGACGAAGGGTCACGGGGAAGCGGCGGCTTTGCTGCCGCCTGACGGCGGATCGCCGGCGTCTTGACCAGGGCGTAGAGGGCCGGAATGACCAGCAGCGTGAGCACGGTGGAGGAGACCATGCCGCCAATCATCGGCACGGCGATGCGCTGCATCACCTCCGAGCCGGTACCGGTGCTCCACATGATCGGCAGCAGGCCGGCCATGATGGCGACCACCGTCATCATCTTCGGACGCACGCGCTCGACGGCGCCCTCCATGATGGCGTCGTAGAGGTCGGCCACGGTCATGGCCTGCCCCTCGGCGGCACGGCGACGCTTGCGGTCCTCCAGCGCGTGGTCGAGGTAGATGAGCATCACCACGCCGGTCTCGGCCGCCACGCCGGCCAGCGCGATGAAGCCCACAGCCACGGCCACCGAAAGGTTGAAGCCGAGCAACGCCATGTACCAGATGCCGCCGACCAGCGCGAAGGGCAGCGACAGCATGACGATCAGCGTCTCGGTAATGCGCCGGAAATTCAGGTACATCAGCAGGAAGATGATGGCGATCGTCACAGGGATGACGATCTTCAGCTTCGCCGCCGCACGCTCCATGTACTCGAACTGCCCGCTCCAGGTGACGTAGTAGCCGGCCGGCATCTGGACCTGCCCGGCGACCGCCTTGCGTGCGTCGGCGACATAACCGCCGATGTCACGGTCGCGGATGTCGACGTAGATGTAAGCCGACAGCAGCGCGTTCTCGGTGCGCACCGTCGCCGGTCCCTTGGTCAGCCGCACCGAAGCGAGCTGCCCGAGCGGGATTGCCCCACCCATGTCCGGGTGCAGCAGGATGCGGCTGGCGATGGCGTCCGGGTTGCTGCGCAGTTCCCGCGGGTAGCGGACGTTCACGGAAAAGCGCTCGCGCCCTTCCACGGTGGTCGTGACCATCTCGCCGCCGAGCGCCGTCAGGATGGTGTCCTGCAGGTCGCCGACGGTCAGGCCGTAGCGGGCCAGTTGCTCGCGGTCGGGGTCGATCTCCAGGTAGTAGCCGCCGACGATGCGCTCGGCGTAGGCGCTGGTGGTGCCGGGCACGGCCTTGACAACCGTCTCGATCTCGCGGGCCAGCCGTTCCATCTCCTCCAGGTCGTTGCCGAACACCTTGATGCCGATCGGCGTGCGGATGCCGGTGGACAGCATGTCGATGCGTGCCCGCAGCGGCATCGTCCAGGCGTTGGAGATGCCGGGCATCTGCACGGCCTTGTCCATCTCCGCCACCAGGGCGTCGTAGGTCATGCCCGGCCGCCAGTCCGACTTGGGCTTCAGGTTGATGACCGTCTCGAACATCTCGGTGGGGGCGGGGTCGGTGGCGGTGGCGGCGCGCCCGGCCTTGCCGTAGACCGACTCCACCTCGGGGAAACTCTTGAGGATACGGTCCTGCGTCTGGATCAGCTCGGCTGCCTTGGTGATCGACAGACCGGGAAGCGTGCTCGGCATATAGAGGATGGTGCCCTCGTTGATCGCCGGCATGAATTCGCTGCCCAGCTTGGAGGCCGGGACCACCGACCAGGCCAGCAGCCCGGCAGCGATCAGGATCGTCAGGATCTTGGCCCGCAGCACCAGCTTGATCATCGGCCGGTACAGCCAGATGAGCAGGCGGTTCACCGGGTTCCGGCGCTCCGGCACGATGCGGCCACGCACGAACAGCAGCATCAGCACCGGCACCAGCGTGATCGACAGGAACGCCGCCCCGGCCATGGCGAAGGTCTTGGTGAATGCCAGCGGCTTGAACAGCCGGCCCTCCTGCGCCTCCAGCGTGAACACCGGCAGGAAGGACACGGTGATGACCAGCAGGCTGAAGAACAGCGCCGGCCCGACCTCCACCGCCGCGTCGATCAGCACCTTGGCGCGGTTGGCGTCCGGCGGTGCGTGCTCCAGCCGCTTGTGGGCGTTCTCGATCATCACGATGGAGGCGTCCACCATGGCGCCGACGGCGATGGCGATGCCGCCCAGGCTCATGATGTTCGAGGTCATGCCCATCCAGTCCATGACGATGATGGCGATGAGCACGCCAATCGGCAGAGTGACGATGGCGACCAGCGCGCTGCGCACATGCAGCAGGAAGACGATGCAGACCAGGGCCACGATGACGCTCTCCTCGATCAGCGTCACCTTGAGGTTGTCCACCGCCCGCAGGATCAGGTCGGAGCGGTCGTAGACGCTCTCGATGCTCACGCCCTCGGGCAGTCCGGCCTTCAGCTCGGTCAGCTTGTCCTTGACGCTCCGGATGACGTCGAGCGCGTTCTGGCCGAAGCGCTGCAGAACGATGCCGCTGACTACCTCCCCTTCGCCGTTCAGCTCGGTCAGGCCGCGGCGCTCGTCGGGGCCGACCTCCACCCGCGCCACGTCACGCAGCAGAATCGGCGTGCCGCGGTCGACTTTGAGGACGATCTCCTCGATGTCCTTGGTGCCGCGCAGATAGCCGCGCCCGCGCACCACATACTCGGTTTCGGCCATCTCGACGACGCGGCCGCCGACGTCCTGGTTGGACATGCGGATCGCCTGGGCGATCTTGGCCAGCGGCACGCCGTAGGCCTGGAGCTTCTGCGGATCGACGACCACCTGGTACTGCTGGACAAAGCCGCCGACGCTCGCCACCTCGGCCACGCCCTCGGCCTTGGTGAGCTGGTAGCGCAGGTACCAGTCCTGCAACGTGCGCAGTTCGGCCAGAGTGCGGTCCTTGGCAAGGACGACATACTGGTAGACCCAGCCCACGCCGGTGGCGTCCGGCCCCAGCGTCGGGGTGACGCCGTTGGGCAGCCGCTTGGCGGCGAAGTTCAGGTACTCCAGCACGCGCGAGCGCGCCCAGTAGATGTCGGTGCCATCCTCGAAGATGATGTAGACGAAGGAGGCGCCGAAGAACGAGAAGCCGCGCACCACCTTGGATTTCGGCACGCTGAGCATGGCGGTGGTGAGCGGGTAGGTGACCTGATCCTCGACCACCTGCGGCGCCTGGCCGGGATAGTCGGTGTAGAGGATGACCTGGACGTCCGACAGGTCGGGCAGCGCGTCGAGCGGAATGCGCGACACCGAATAGGCGCCGATCCCGATGAGGAACAGCGTGCCCATCAGGACCAGCGCGACGTTGCGCGCGGACCAGCGGATGATGGCGGCGATCATGGCGAGGCCCTCCGCCGGCTATTGGTGCTGGTGCTGGCCGCCGCTGCCGCCGAAGGCGCTCAGGGCCGCACGCAGGTTGCTTTCGGAATCGATCAGGAAGTTGGCGCGCACGACGACGCGCTCGCCCTCCTCCAGCCCGGCGAGGATCTGGACGTAGCCGTCGGCGCGGGCACCGGCCTTGACGTCGCGCGGCTCGTAGCGGCCCTCGCCGGTCTCCACCAGCACCGCCTGCCGCCGGCCGGTGTCGAGCAGGGCGGAGTCCGGCACGGCCAGCCCCGCCATCGCGCCCGGGACGGCGTTCACGTCGGTGGCCAGATGCACAGTGGCGTAAAGGTTGGGCTTGAGCAGGCCATCGGCGTTGGGCAGCTCGATGCGCACCTTGCCGGTGCGGCTTTCGGCGGTCAGCGTCGGATAGACGAAGCCGACCCTGCCGGAGAAGCCCCTGCCCGGCAGCGAATTGACCGTAACCTCCACCTCCTGGCCCGGCCTGACATGGCCGAGATCCTGTTCGAACACGTCGGTGATCAGCCAGACGTTCGACAGGTCGGCGATGCGGTAGAGCGCCTCACCGGGCATGAAACGCATGCCCCGCACGGCCGTCTTCTCCAGAACCACGCCGCCGGCGGCCGCGCGGTAGGTCAGGGTGCGCGAGGCCTTGCCGGTCTTGCGCAGCCGTTCGATCTCCTCTGCGGGGACGTCGAGGTTGCGCAGCCGCTGGAGCGACGCCTCGGCAAGCTGGCCGCCGCCCTGGCGGGCGACGAGGTATTCCTGCTGGGCGAGCACCAGTTCGGGGCTGTAGACCTCCATCAGCGGCTGGCCCTGGCGGACGGTGGCGCCGGTGGTGTCGACCAGCAGGGTTTCGATCCAGGCCTCGAACTTCGGCGCGACGATGAAGAGGCGGCGTTCGTCCACCTGGACCGTGCCGACCGCCCGCACCTGGCGGGAAACCGTCCGCCGCGCCGCCGCTTCGGTGCGCACGCCGAGCTTCTGGACCTTGTCGGGGCTGATGGTGACGGCACCGGATGCGCTGTCCTCGCCTTCGTAGACGGGGACGTAGTCCATGCCCATCGGGTCCTTCTTCGGCACCGGAGAGGTGTCCGGAAGCCCCATGGGGTTGCGGTAGTAGAGGATCTTGCGCGAACCGGTCGGGGACTGTGCCGGCGCAGCGGCCGGCGCCGACACGGCGTCCCCCTCGTAGACGGGGATGTAGTCCATTCCCATGCTGTCCTTCCTGGGCACCGGAGAGGTGTCCGGAAGTCCCATCGGGTTGCGGTAGTACAGGACCTTCCCCGGACCGGAGGGTTGCTGCGCCGCGGCGGGGGCGCCGTGCCCGGCATGGCCCGACTGCGCCAAGGCCGGCGTCCCGGCCGCAAGGACAGCGGCAAGGAGAGTGGCCAGGTGGATGGACGGGCGGCTCACAGTTCACCTCCGATCAGGCGTTCGATCTCGGCAAGCCGGATCTGCTCTTCGAACGTCACGTTCACGTATTCGACCAACGCGCGGCGCAGCGTCTGCTCGGCAACCAGGAGGGTGGCGAACTCCTCCCGCGACTGTTCGTAGCCGCGCGCGGCGGACTCCAGGGCGATGCGCGCCTGGGGCAAGGTGATCTCCCGCACAATGCGCTTGCGCTCTTTCAGCGCGGCCAGCATGGCATGGGCCTCGTGCACGTCGGTGGTGACGTCGAGGCGGAGTTGCTCCAGCTTGGCCCGCGCCGCTCCAGCCATCGAGGCGGCTTCGCGCTGTTCGGCCCGGCGGCGGTCGGCATAGAGCGGGATGTTGACCTCGACCATCGCCTGATAGCCGTCGAAGCGGCCATCGCGCCGCATCGCGCCAATGCCCAGCTCGACGTCCGGATAGCCGTTCTTCTCGGCGAGGCGGCGCGTACCGTCCGCGGAGTCGATCTGCGCGAGCTGGGCGCGGATCGCCGGATAGTCGGAGCGGGCGCGGTCGGCAAGCGCGTCGACCGAAAGCGTCTCCAGCGGCGGGACCGACCGGGGCCGGGGTTTGGCCGGCAACGGCGTTTCGGGCGAACGGACGAGCAGCCCGTTTAGGCGCACTTGGGCGCGGTGGCGGTCGGCGTCCATGCGCGCGAGGTCGGCGGCGAGCGCCCCGGCTTCGGCGTTGGCGCCGGTGATGTCCTGCTGCTTGCCGGGGCCTTGGGCATAGCGGACGCGCGCCAGTTCCGACAGACGGCGGACCGTCCCGAGCAGTTGGCGGGTCTCGTCGGCCGCAAGATGCGCCGCGTGGTATTCGGCGTAGGCGACCTTGACGCGGTAGGCGATCTGGTTCGCCACCTCGGCCTGGGCGGCGGCGGCCTTGCGACTGTCCGCCGAGGCGATCTCGCGCTTCAAGTCGCGCTTGCCCCACAGCGGGAACATCTGGCGCACCTGATACAGCTCGCGGCCGGCGCGGTCGCGCGGCAGGTAGCCGGGCTCGTTGCGCGGCAGTTCTAACTCGACCTTGAACTTGGGGTCGTCGAGAGAGCCCGCGGAAACGATGCGCGCCGTCGCGACGTCGGCCTCAAGGGCCATCGCGGCGGCCTCCGGATTCAGACGCCGGGCGGTGTCGATGAGATGGGTGATGTCGGTGTTCGGCTCAGCCGCGACGGCGGCCGTGCTGCCGAGCAGCAGGATCGCGGTCACGGCAAGCATCGCACGTGAAAGGCGCAAACGGGATGGTGCGATCATAGTTTTGTTCCGTACGGCCGGTCGGCTCGCCCCTGGCTGGCCATGGGGCGGCATGACGCGGACGGTTCCGTTCGAAGGACGGTGTCAAGGCGTGCGCCGCCAGGACCCAGGCTCACCGAACCGCAGTCCCGACACGTCGGTGTTGACCGGTGTCAACCGTGATGACCGGAGGATGCCTGGTCGAAGGCGATCGCTGCGCCGCCAAAAACAATGGCGGTCGGCAAGGCCATCGCGGCAGCGGCAAGGGTGTGGATCGACATGGTGCTCCCCCTTCGGTAGCCGGGCCTTGGCGACAGCCGGGCGGAATACCCGCCCTCTTCGATGACCTTGGCCGTTGCTCCATGTCTCCGTTCTACGTCCCACCGTGTTTCAAAGATGGGCATGAAGTGTAACGAAGTGTTGCAGAGCGCCATCGACGCCGGCGAATCCGCGAGCCACTGTGCAGACCGCAACCGGCAAGGCTGCCGCTGCTGGCCAGGGCGCCATCGCCCATGGAGATGGTGGTGGGCTGAACCGATCGTCCTCTGCCAAGTGACGATCGGAATCAGGTCGACAGTCACCCTACGACGAAAGGGTGGAGGTCATGCTCGACGCATCTTTGACCATCGGCGATATCGGCCCCACCGCGGAACCTGCACCACCGGCCGAGGTACCCATCGCGCCCGAAGACGGAGGCTCAGCCTGATCCCCCAGAAAGCGGCGGATGTCCTCATACCTCACCCGAACGTCGTCCATGGTCTGGTAATAGCCGAGGAGTTCGCGAAGCGGCGCCGACATATCCTTGTGGGCGGCCAGAACCGCCACGAGGGCTCCCAGAGAGAGGCGCCCCTCGATCACCAGGTAACCGCCGATGGTGTAAAAGAAGAACGGTGTGAGGTGAGCGATGAAGTTGTTCAGTCCCTTGATGAAGAATTTTCGGCGATAGATGTCGAGCCGAATCGCCTGCACGCGCTTCAGCGATCGGGCAACGGCCAGCACGGGGCGTGAACGGTCATGCCGGCGGTGCGGGGACGCATCGGCCACAGCCGCACCGAACAAACGCAATTCTCGCGACCGTTCACGCGCCAGGGCACTGACCCGGCGTTGCAGACGGGGCACGAGAGCGATTTGCAGAGGGACCAAAGTCAGAGCGGCAGCTCCCAACACTGGATCCTGAACGATCATGAAGGCGAGGATCGTCAGAAACGTCCCCCCCTGAAGCACGGGAACCAGGAAGGTATCGCCGGTGAATCCGGCAATCGGCTCAACTTCCTGCACCAGCACCGGAATGAACAGCGCGTGGTCGCACGGCGTCTTGCCTCGGGACCAGGCCCGGAAAGCGGCAAAGCGCATGCGACGCATCATTCCTTCGGCCAGACGGCCCTGAAGCAGATTGATGACGTATTTCAACGCTCCGCTCGTCAGAACGGCGCCGAGATAGAAGATACACAGGATAAACAGGAGCTCGTATTTTGACAGCACATATCCAATTACCGTAGAGGTATCGTTTCCCACATTCAAAGCTTTGTTTATGATCTGCTTGGGAAGCTCCAGCACCGCATAGAGAAGCGGCAGGGACAGCAAAGCTGTCACAAGAAGGATGGATTGCTCCTTCCTGGTGTGCTTGAGGATGTAGAGAAATAGGTTCGACGGAAACGGCGATACGACATCCCGCGGCATCTCTTTCCGGGAGCCGGACAAGCGCCGCCGGACAGCGCCGATCCCCCACGCCGACAGCAAGGCAAGAAAGGCCAGTGGCATCGCCACGAGGACGATGTGGACGACAACATGCATCCACAGATACGGGCTGGGAAAGACAGCCGTGACGATCCAGTTGCTCAGCTGGTGGAAATGGTCCTGAAAAAGGAAATCGCTCATTTCATACCTGACACAGCGTCTTCTGGCGCACTGACGGAAAGCCCCATTCACAAGCCGATCCAGCGCTCGACGTCCATTTCGAGCGCTGGATCAAGCGGGAGGTGCCGACCAATCCGACGTGGCTTCGGGGTGAACACCACATGTGACGGATGAGAACGCCACGCCGGCATCGGCGCTCGTTCTCACCGTCTCCTCCGAGGGAGCTACCGCGCCCTCAAGACGGTCAGCATGCAGGCCTGCGACAGACCGTTCAGGCCGGATGCCCGCACAGAGGGCCGCCATAGGGGCTGATTCAATATTTCCGCGACCGGTCTTCCAGCGCGGTCGTGCTGTCACGCCGCCAGCCCTCAAGCAGAATGTGGCGCTCGCCCCGATGCTCCATGGCTGGGAGGTGTGTCCCCAGCTCAGGATCCAGCGCATCGGTGCCGACCGGTATTAGCTGTGATAGCCGGAGGATGCCTGGCCGATGGCGAAATCGAGATAGCTGTGCGCCTGAGTGTGGTTGCCCTGCCCGTGCAGATAGGTGCCATAGGCGGCGTTGCGCTCGACAATGCTCCGGGTGACGCGATCAAGGGCATGATTGCCACCCGTCAGCAGGGCGCTGACCGTCTGGAGGCGGTTGGCGCAGTGATCCTCCGCCGCACTGGCAACGGCGGCGCCGGAAAGAATGATGGCGGTCGACAGGGCCGCGGCGGTGGCAAATGTGCGGATCGACATGGTGCTCCTCCTGGAAATTCGGGACTCGGGCCTTGGCGGGAACCGGGAGGGATGCCCGTCCTCTTCGATGACCTTGGCCGTTGCTCCATGTCTCCGTTCTACGTCCCTCCGTGTTTCAAAGATGGGCATGAAGTGTAACGAAGTGTTGCGCAGGGAGATGGTCGGAATGCGTGATCGCCCACCGGCGGGATTCCGGACGCGGTGCGACGGAACATGACAATTCAGGGTTTACGCGCCACTCCGCCGACGCCATCATCATGGAACCTCCCGCTGCTCCTGCGGAAACCTCTTCCCAATTGCTCGTCTTGCCATGCTTCACATCCTCGTCGTTGACGACAATCCGGAGATTCGTGATCTGCTGAGCCGCTTTCTGCGCAAGCACGATCTGAAGGTCTCCACCGCCCGCGATGGCTACGAGATGCGGGAATGCCTGCGAAACGGGCCTGTCGATCTGATCGTGCTCGACCTCATGCTTCCAGGGGACGATGGGCTGAAGCTCTGCCGGGATCTGCGCGCGGATTCCACGATCCCGGTCATCATGCTGACCGCGATGGGCGAGGAGACCGACCGCGTCGTCGGGCTCGAGATGGGTGCGGACGACTACCTGACCAAACCGTTCAGTCCACGCGAACTGCTGGCCCGCATCAAGGCCGTGCTCCGCCGAACCGGAGCCGCAGCCGAAAACACCGACCGATCGAACAGCGGCGGTCGCATCGTACGTTTTGCCGGATGGACGGTCGATCTCATCCGCCGCGAACTGCGTTCGCCCGACGGCGCGTTGGTCGACCTGACCGGCGGTGAGTATGATCTGCTGGTCGCCTTCGTCGAAAATCCCAACCAGACGCTGTCGCGCGACCGGCTGTTGGACATCACGCGCAGTCGGGCGGCATCGGCGTTCGACCGCGCCATCGATGTCCAGGTCAGCCGGCTGCGCCGCAAGATCGAGAACGACCCGGACCAGATCATGATCAAGACAGTGCGGGGTGTCGGCTACGTTTTCACGGTTGCCGTGGAACGGGCGTGATGCGCCTGATTCCCGACAGCATGGCGGCCCGCACCATCGCGGTAATGGTGGCCGGCCTGACGCTGTCCCATCTCGTCAGCATGGGAGCCTACGGGATCGATTTGCTGGCGCAATCGGATCGATCCGTCGAACAGGAGACGGTGGAGCGCTTCATCGCCGCGCGCTCGGCGATTCTCCAGGCGCCCGAGGCCGATCGCGAGCGGACGGCCGCTCTCTTGTCGCGGCGGGCGCTCGACGTGCGGTGGGGGCGCTCCGCAGTGGTCGATGAGGGGGAGCCGGAACATCCGCAACTCACCGCAATACGGACCCGGTTGCTGGAGGTCGTCCCCGATCTGAATGGGTCGTCGCTTCGGCTCGCCCTGGCCGACGATCCCGACCATCCGGAAGCGGCAGGCCACATGGTGCTGATCTCGGCTCCGTTGCCAAACGGCGAGTGGCTCAATCTGCGCTCCTCGCTCGGCGATCCACCGATGCACACGCCGACCAACCTCCTCCTGTCGACAGGGCTGATGGCTCTGGCGGTCTTTGCACTGTCAATCCTCCTGATCCGGTCGGCGACGGCACCGTTGCGGACCATGGTCCGTGCGGCCGAGCGCCTCGGCGTCGACGTGACCGCACCGCCGCTGCCGGAGCAAGGCCCGAGCGAGATCCGTCAAGCCGCGCACGCCTTCAATGAGATGCAGGCGCGCATCAAGCGGCTGTTGTCCGACCGCACGCAAATGTTCGCAGCACTGTCCCACGATCTGCGCACCCCACTCACGGTGCTGCGCCTGCGCGCCGAGTTTGTTGAAGACGAAGAGCAGCATGACAAGATGCTGGCCGACATCGCCGAGATGGAAGAGATGATCAATGCCACGCTGGCTTTTTTGCGCGATGAGGGCACGCAGGAGGTGAGCAAGATGATCGATCTGACGGCCACCTTGGCCACGATGTGCGATACACTCACCGATGCGGGACGGGATGTCGAATTTTCGGGCGAGCCACACGCACTCTTGTACGCCCAGCCGATAGCGCTGCGCCGCGCCTTTCGAAACCTGGTCGACAACGCCATCAAGTATGGGCACCGGGCGCAGCTTGTCCTCTCCACCGACGCAGAGTGCATCATGGTGGATATTCTCGACGAGGGACCGGGGATTCCCGAGGCGGAGCGGGAAAAAGTGTTTCAGCCCTTCTACCGGATGGAGCGGTCCCGGAACCGCGGTACCGGGGGCTTCGGTCTCGGACTGACCATCGCCCACACGACCATTCGTGCCCATGGCGGGAGCATCGCGCTTTCCGACCGATCGGAAGGAGGCCTTCGCCTGACGGTCTCGCTCCCACGCACGCTCAAGTGAGACACGTCCTCACGAGCGCCCCCACGCTGGGATCTCATCGAGTCTGACTCATGCGTGACATTCTGCCACACCGCCCTTCCAACCACCGCTATCGTTCTCCATCAAGCGTACCCTGCTGTTGATTGATGCGTGTGGTCGGCTTAGGTTTTTGGACGGAACGGTGCGGCGGACTTCCCGCTCCGACCTCCTGCAAAGGACGAAGGCGGTTGCCATGTGGCGCGGAGTGCAATCGGCGGTAAGGAGGGGGGTCGTGAGCCTGCTGATGCTGGCCACGTTGCTCGCCTATGCCGCGCCGAGCCACGCCGCCCCGGCAATCCATCAATCTCCTGCGCCCCGCGAGTACGCATTGACCGACACCCACAGCGATGCCGTTGTCGGCGTGGTTGATCACGAGCATGAGCAGACGCCCTGCAACGGAAACGCTCCGCTTGACAACGGCACCTGCTGTAGCGTGGCCCAGTGCGTCACGATGCATGGTGGCTTGCCGGTGGTGTCGTTCGAACCGCTCGTCCCGCACCTGACTGTGCCGAACCATCGGCCCATTCTTGCCACGCCGGAAGGCATTGGCAGCGATCCCGCTCTGCGCCCTCCTCTCTGATCCTCTGACGCCACGAGTCCGTCCGCGTCCAACCTGAGCCTCGGCTCGGCGAAGAACTCCGGTTCCGGCTCTCGTGCGCATGGCTCTTGTGTCCCCGGCCTCTCCGCGTGGAGTCCGGCCTGGGGATCGGCTCGAAACAGATGATCAGACGGAGGACGCCATGTCGTCTTTCTCCCGCAAGATGCTCCCGGCCGTCGCGCTCGCCACCATGCTGTCGGCCCCGCTGGCGCAGGCCCAGACCAGCGACCAGGATCACGGCGCCCATCATCGGCCCCATGGGCATGATGTGAGGATCCGGCCATGATGCGCGATCACACGCACAACGCGTCGGAACCGAACGGGCGTCTGCCTTGGTACCGCACCTGGACCGGCCTCGCCACGCTGGCGGTCTTCGCCCTGGCGGTGCTCTACCTGTCGCTGTTCCACGTCACGCACGTGCTCGACGCTCTGCCCCTCGTCCTGCTGCTCGTCTGCCCGCTGATGCACCTGTTCCTGCACGGCGGCCACGGGCATGGCGGGCATGGCAATGGAACCGACAGCGCCGACCGCACCGACAAGGGAGGCTCGCCATGATCCATGAGACCTCGGCTTACGGGCTATGGATGCTGGTCATCCTCAACTCGGCGATCTTCATCATCTTCGCTTTCAGCTTCACAAAGCCACACTCGCCGCGGGACTGGCGTTCCTTCGGAGCGTTCAGCGCCTTCATCTTGGCGCTGTTCACCGAGATGTACGGCTTTCCGCTAACCATCTACCTGCTCTCAGGCTGGCTGCAGTCCCGTTATCCGGGCCTCGACCTGCTGTCACACGACGCTGGTCATCTATGGTCGACACTCTTCGGCATGAAGGGTGACCCACATTTCAACGTCCTGCATGTCCTCAGCAACCTGTTCATCTTCAGCGGCTTCATTCTGCTTTCGGTTGCCTGGAAGACGCTCCACGCTGCCCAGAAGGAATATCGGCTCGCCAACACCGGGGCGTACGCCTACATCCGCCACCCGCAGTATGTCGCCTTCATCATCCTGCTCGGCTTCCTGCTCCAATGGCCGACCATCCTGACTCTGGTCATGTTCCCACTGCTCGTCGGGATGTATGTGCGACTGGCCCACTCCGAGGAGCGTGAAGCTCTCCGGACGTTCGGGGCCGACTATGAGCGATACGTTGCCGCCACACCGGGATGGTTCCCGCATCGTTCGGGACATCGGCCGAACCGCCCCCGTGTGGAAGGTGCGTCCGGTGAGTGAGTTCAGGGCCAAGCATAGGATGCTGATGAAGCGGACGATGGACGCGATGGTGTCGTCCTGGCCGCTCCCTACCCCTTGGAAGACCTGGAGAATGCGATGATATCTGGTTCCAAGAAGACAGCGGCACCGAGGGCGCAGGGGAAGGCCCGCTTGGTGCGCAAGAGAAAATTCATCAGTGTGGCGATCATCGGCATGCTGCTCGGCGGCGGGCTATTGGCGGCACCGCCCCTCCTGGGCAGCGCACCAGCTTCAGCCCAGGAGGTCGAGGTCTGGAAGGCGCGTGCCTGCGACTGCTGCGAAGGCTGGGTGAAGCACATGCGTTCCGCTGGCTTCACCGCGAAGATCCACACCGTCGACAATCTGGATCCGATAAAGGCCGCTAACGGCGTTCCGGACGGTCTCGTGTCCTGCCACACCGCGGTGCTGGACGGTTACGTCGTTGAAGGGCACGTGCCAGCCACCGACCTTCATCGGCTCCTGGCCGAACGCCCCCAAGCCAAGGGCCTTGCCGCTCCAGGGATGCCGCCATCGGCGCCTGGCATGGACATGCCCGGTCAGCCCTACGAGGTGATCGCGTTCGGTGCCTCCGGAGGCTTGGCGGTCTATGCACATCATTGACGACAGGATGAAGACCGCCCGGTTCCGCTGGGCGGTGGCAGGCGGAGCCGCGCTGGTTGCTGGAACGCTCGGGCTGCTCGGAGCCTTCGCTTGGCAACCCAGCGCGCCGACGACCGTTGCCGATCCGCAAAACACGGCCCAGGTCGCGCAAGGGAGCACGGTCTACGCCGAACAGTGCGCGTCGTGCCACGGAGAGCGGCTCGAAGGTCAACCGGACTGGCGGAGCCGCAAGCCGAACGGTCGGTTGCCGGCACCGCCACACGATGCCTCTGGCCACACTTGGCATCACCCCGACGCCGACCTCTTCAAAATCACCAAGCAGGGAATTGGTGCGTTTGCGCCATCGGGCTACGAGAGCGACATGCCGGCCTTCAGCGGCATCCTGCGTGACGCCGACATCTGGGCCGTCCTGGCCTTTATCAAGAGTTCATGGCCGGAGGACGCACGTCGCCGCCAAGCCGCGACGAACGACCGTGCACAGAAATGAAGCGGGATCGGGTGATCTTCCTTTGGGGCTTGACCTTCCAATGACTGGAAGGCGGAGCTTCCAAGAGAGACCGTCTGAGACACCATCGGTTGGCGGGTCGCAACGTTGAAGGCCGCCAAGGGAGTGCTGGATATGAAAGACGCGCACCACGAACACACCCATCACCATAGCCACCATCACCAAGCAGGACACCACGGCTCTCCAATGGTGAAGGATCCTGTTTGTGGCATGATGGTCGACCCGGAACACACTGCACATCACGCCGAGCATCATGGCGAAACCTTTCACTTCTGCTCGGCGCGCTGTCGGGAAAAGTTCGTCACCGCTCCGAAGCCGTACCTGAAGCCGGCTGCCAAGCCAGCGGTCTCGGAGGGAACAGGACACGTCTCGCCCCAGAAAGGGGTGATCTACACCTGCCCGATGCATCCGGAAATCCGCCAGGAGGGACCGGGCAATTGCCCGATCTGCGGCATGGCTTTGGAACCCGTCGGCGCCAATCTTGAGAATGAGCCCAATCCCGAACTTGTCGATATGACGCGGCGGTTCTGGATCGGCTTGATGCTGAGCGTGCCGCTGCTGGTGCTGGAGATGGGCAGCCATATCCCGGCGCTGGGCATACATGACGTGGTGCCCCCCCTGATCTCGGTCTGGATTCAGCTCCTCCTGGCGACACCCGTGGTGCTGTGGGCAGGCTGGCCGCTGCTGCAGCGTGGTTGGCAGTCGTTCCTCGGACGGCGCTTGAACATGTTCAGCTTGATTGCGCTGGGCGTCGGTGTGGCCTACCTGTTCAGCTTGGTGGCGACGTTCCTGCCCGACCTCTTCCCACCGAGCTTCCGCGGCATGGATGGTGTGGTCGCCGTCTATTACGAGGCGGCAGCCGTCATCACGGTGCTGGTCCTGCTGGGACAGGTCCTCGAACTGCGTGCACGAGAACAGACCGGTGGCGCCATCCGCGCCCTGCTGAACCTAGCGCCGAAGACCGCGCGCCGGATTCGGGAGAACGGCGAGGATGAGGAGGTTCCACTCGATCAGGTCCAGGTCGGGGACCGGCTGCGCGTCCGGCCCGGCGATGGAGTGCCGGTCGACGGCGAAGTGATGGAGGGGCGCAGCAGCGTCGACGAGTCGATGGTCACCGGTGAAAGCATGCCGGTGGAGAAGGAACCCGGCACCAAGCTCATCGGCGGCACGGTGAATCAGGCAGGCGGACTGATCATGCGGGCTGACAAGGTCGGCTCGGATACCATGCTGTCGCGGATCGTGACCATGGTGGCCGAGGCGCAACGCTCGCGGGCACCGATCCAACGCATGGCCGATGTGGTGTCCGGCACCTTCGTTCCGGCGGTCATCGCCGTGGCGGTCCTGGCCTTCGCCGGCTGGATGATCTGGGGACCGGAGCCCGCCCTCGCCTACGCACTCATCGCCGCAGTCTCGGTGCTCATCATCGCGTGCCCCTGCGCGCTCGGACTGGCGACGCCGATGTCCATCATGGTCGGGGTGGGCAAGGGAGCGACCGCGGGCGTGCTCATCAAGGACGCCGCTTCGCTCGAGCGGTTCGAGAAGGTCGACACCCTGGTCGTCGACAAGACCGGCACGCTGACCGAGGGCAGGCCGCGGGTGACCGCCGTGGTTCCGGCCCCGGGGATCGACGAGGCGACGCTGCTGTCGTTGGCGGCAAGCCTGGAACGGTCGAGCGAGCACCCACTGGCCGCTGCGATCGTTGCGGCGGCCAAGGAACGAGGTCTGCCCGTGCATGAGGTCGCCGATTTCAGGTCCATGACCGGAAAGGGTGTTCTTGGTGGCGTCGGCAGCCAATTGGTCTCCCTGGGGAACGCCGCCATGATGCGGGATCAGGGCATCGCCCTTGGCGATTTGGAGGGGCGCGCCGATGAGTTCCGGCGTGACGGTGCCACCGCACTGTACGCCGCCATCGACGGACATCCTGGCGGTATCATCGCGGTCGCGGACCCGATCAAGGTGAGCACACCGCAGGCCTTGGAAAGCTTGCGGGCCGACGGTGTCCGTATCGTGATGCTGACCGGCGACAACCGGACCACGGCGGAGGCCGTGGCGCGCCGGCTGGGCATCGACGAGATCGAGGCTGAGGTGCTTCCGGACCAGAAGCATCAGGTCGTCCGCAAGCTGAAGTCCGAAGGCCGCGTGGTGGCAATGGCGGGCGATGGCGTCAACGACGCCCCGGCGCTTGCCGAAGCCGACGTGGGCGTGGCCATGGGCACCGGGACGGAGGTGGCCATTCAGAGCGCCGGAGTGACCCTCGTGAAGGGCGACCTAGCAGGGATCGCGCGGGCGAGGATCCTGAGCCGGGAAACCATGGGCAATATCCGGCAGAACCTGTTCCTGGCGTTCGTCTACAACGCGCTCGGCGTGCCGGTGGCGGCGGGAGTCTTCTACCCTCTGTTTGGCTGGACGCTGAACCCGATCATCGCCGCCGCGGCGATGGCCTTGAGTTCCGTGTCGGTGATCGGGAACGCCTTCCGGCTGCGCGGACTGAAGCTGTGATCCTGTGCATCCGTCCGTCATGCAGCGGCTTCACCTCAGGGTTTCTGAAGGCGGGGTCCCGGCAGGCCGCCGAAGCTTTAGAATCCGAAACATGAGGAATCCCAAGGCGGTCCCGGTTGCAGCCGGGGCTGCGCTGAGCTGGAGATTGTACGATGCTGTCTGTGGGCCGCCACCTGTCTCCCTATCTGCACCGGTTCAGGCGCCTGCACACGCAGTCGGCTGCTCGTGGCAGTTGCTGCTCCCCTCCCCTGTTCACGGCGCTGCTGATCATGCTGTTCGACCTGCCTTCGAAGATCATGCGCAAGGGCCAGCCCTCCTCCCACCCGTGATCGGCTCCGACGCAGGACCCGCCGCTGTGGTGCGATGTACGTCCGCCGTTCCGCTGCCTCCTTTACAAGCCGGTTCAGCAGGGCTGCCCATCCGGGCCGGTCTTGCCGGATCAGGTCAGCGTCCGCGATATGGCGTGGATCGCCTTCATGCCGGATCCGAACCGAGCGATCGAGTCGCGATGGCTTTCCAGTTCTCCGTATGGGAGATAGCGGACTCTGAGGTCGGCGACGCGGGAGAAGGCCGGGCGGGACAGCTGCGCCCGCACCTCCTCCTCTCGTCCGTTCGGCGCAACCAGGAACAGCCCTTCGAGCGCGTGGGCGTCCGTCCCCAAAGCCAAATCGAGCATGCGGACGATGCCCGAATAGATCGAGGTGGAATGCTCGACCTCGTAGGCGGCGACGACGCGGTCCTGCGCCGGGTCCAGCCACAGCACGTCGATCAGGCGGACGGCGTCGGCGCCGGACGCCCGCTCGACCATGTCGGGAAGCCTCTCAAGGCAGCCATCGGCCAGCTTGCCTCCGCCATAGGGGCGGCTGCGGTCGTTGGCGGCAATCCAAACGCCATAGCCCAGCGCCTTGCCCAAATCACGCAGCCAGCCCTGGATTTCGGTGTGGGTCCGGTCACCTTCGCGCCCGGCGATCAGGACCTTGGACGCCTTTGCGCTCTCCTCGCGCACTTTGGCGAGATCAGCCTCCCACGCCACCCGTGCCGCGACGTCGTCCTCGCGGGGCGGCGGAGCGTAGCGGCCGGAGCCGACGTCAAACAGCAGCCCACCGATGGCACCAAGATCGTTCGACAGCAGGTCACGATACCCGGCGTTCAGCGCCAGAATGCCTTGGCGCATGGCCAGAAACTCATCCCATCGGCCGAGCTTGACCTTGGCACCGGTCAGCGCGTTGTAACCGTTGACGATGGCCGTGTTGAACGGCGGAATCAGGGTTGGATGCAGGAAATACAGCAGATTCGCCACGGCTGGGCCAAGGCCCTTGATCTGCTTGGCGTCGATCTGCCGGATGGCGGCGAGGATCTGCGCCTCGGCGTTGCAGCAGACACAGGCGTCGAGCAAACGGCCGAAGGCGCGCTGGTTGTCGGAGTTCTCGTAGATATCCGGAATGCGCAGCTTGGGTTTCCATAGGAAGGCGTGATCCGCACCCTTGAAGATCTGGCGCTGTTCGGCGATGGAGTGCACCACCGTCTCCAGCGACGACCCTCGGTAGGCGTTGCCGAACGTGCCGGCCTCAATGTCGGCCACGACCTGCTGGATGCCTCGGCGGATCGAGCGGAAGTTCTTTACCCGCTCCTCCCAGAGAAACCAGGACCGGTAGGTGGCTCCCGGATCGTCCCGCCAACGCTGGATCAGGGCTCTCAAGGGCTGGGACACCGTGCGCTCCTTCTTTTCCTCCTGCCCAGATTAGGACAGCGCCCCGCAGCTCTGCAACTGTCGCGGGTTTACTCATCATGTCACGAAGCCGCTCCGGGCAATCGTCGAAGAAAAATACTTGACCTTCCAGCGGCTGGAAGCACCACGGTGAAGGCAAGAGTGAACCAGGGAGGCAGGGATGAGGAAGCTGAAGGCCGACGAAATGACTTGTGGTCATTGCGCCCGCACCGCCACCACGGCCGTGGTGGCGGTGCGAGGGGCCGAACCCACCCTCGCAGACCTGAAAGCCGGCAGAGTGGCCATCGGGGACGCTTGGTACGACGTCGGCAAGACGGCGTGAGATTGCCGGGGCCGGAACGGCCTGAGCATCGCCGCGCGACCAAGGCTTGACTTGCACTCCCGATGGCGGCGCAGTTATGGTGAAACATCACGGGCATGATCCGCGGACATGGGTTCAACGGCAGGCATGCGTCTCACTCGTCTCCTGACGGCTGTGTTGTTCGGTTTCCTCCTCGTCGGCTGGGGCGGCTTCGCCATGCCCGTAGCCGCCACCGCCGCTATGTCCCATCAGGTGGTCACGACGGAGGCCGATCCCGCGACCGACTGCGATACGCAGGCGGAACACCGCGAGCACGGCGGTCACCAGGATTACGATCAGGACCATTCCAAGCTCACCCATAACGGATGCTGCGTCATGGCCTGTGCCATGTCCGCCCTGGCGCCTGCCCAACTGCAAATAGCTCCAATCGAATGGGCAGCCGCTTGCTTGCAGTTCGGGGACGACACGCTTCGCGACCGGACCGTTTCACCGCTGCGCCGTCCGCCGAGACCGGTTGCCTGAAGCCGATCCGCGTGAGCAACGCGGGGTGAGGCTTCGCGAACCCGTCCCGATAGCAGGACGGGCCAACACCAGCGTCGAACCAGACCACGGCCTCTGACCAGGAACGGCTGCCGGCGAGCACCAATGGCGCTTGCCGCCCGGAGCCGCCTGCTCCAGATCACCGGCTCCGTTCCCGGGCTCGGCCCTCGTCGAATCGCTCGCTGGCTCCCATTCCATCACCTCCAGTTCCGGCCAACCACCAACTCCAGCGCCGGAAGGAGGAGCCTTCGTGGCGGTTCCGCATCGGAACCGCCACGGGATGAAGGACGTCCAAGATGCGCCTGTACAACCGTACTCTGAGCACCGTCGCCGCGCTGATGACCGGCACCACTCTCATCGCTGCGCCTGCTGCCGCTTTCGCCGCCCCCGGCGAGGCCGGACACAAGCACGACACCGCCGCCATCGGCGAACCCGCCAAAGCGACCGCCAAGACGCGCACCATCCAGATCACGATGGGCGACAACTACTACGAGCCGAATGCCGTCCAGGTGAAAGCGGGGGAGACGGTCCGCTTTCTCATCACGAACAAAGGCGAGTTCCTGCACGAATTCAACATCGGCACCGCCGCCATGCATGCCGCCCACCAGAAGGAAATGGCGACGATGATGGAACACGGGATGCTCACCCCGACCGGCATAAACAAGGGCATGGCGGGTATGGACCATTCCAGGATGCCGGGTATGGAAGGAGTCTCCATGAAGCATGACGACCCGAACAGCGCCCTCATCGAACCCGGCAAGATCAAAGATCTCACCTGGAAGTTCACCAAGAACACCACCCTTGAGTTTGCCTGCAACATACCTGGCCATTACGAGTCCGGAATGGTCGGCAAGGTCGACGTCCAGCGCTGAGGGGGGACGATATGCACACCGCACCTCGCGGCCTCTCCCGCCGCAATGCCCTGAAACTCGCCGGAGCGGCAGGCTTGGCAGGCATCGTCACGGCCTATCCCGGACGCCGCACCTTCGCGGCGTCCGGCCCACCCCTTGAATTGCCAGTCGAACGGACCCGCATCACCATCGACGGCGAAACCAGCAACGCCATCGCCATCGGCGGTTCGATTCCGGCGCCGACGCTCCGCTGGCGCGAGGGTGAGGAGGTGATCGTCCACGTGACCAACCGGCTGGACGAGCCCACCTCGATCCACTGGCACGGGCTGCTGATCCAGGGCGTCATGGATGGCGCTCCCGGATTCAACGGTTACCAGCCGATCATGCCGGGACAGACGTACACTTACTGCTTCAAGCTTCGGCAGGCGGGCACCTACTGGTACCACAGCCACTCCGCCTCGCAGGAACAGGAGGGCATGTACGGCGCCATCGTGATCGAACCCGCCGACCGCGACCCGGTACGGGCCGACCGCGACTACGTTGTCTTGCTCTCCGACCATACCCCCGAAGCGCCGGAGGCGGTGCTACGCAAGCTCAAGGTCAGCGAAGGGTACTACAACAACGGCAAGCGCACCCTGGTGGATTTCTTCCGGGATGCTGGGCGCGATGGCCTCGGCTCCGCCATGCGCGACCGGCTCGATTGGGGCAAGATGCGGATGGACGCGACCGATCTCGCCGATGTGACCGGCTACCGATTCCTCGTCAACGGCAAAGGGTCCCGGGACAACTGGACGGCGCTCTACAAACCAGGGGAACGCATACGGTTGCGGATCATCAACGGCTCGGCGATGACGATCTTCGACGTCCGCATCCCTGGCCTTTCGATGACGGTCGTGGCCGCCGATGGCCAGAATGTGGTGCCGGTGAAGGTGGATGAGTTCCGCTTCGGCGTCGGCGAGACCTACGACGTCATCGTCATGCCCACCGAGGACAAGCCCTTCACGTTCTTCGCCGAGCCAATCGACCGTACTGGCTTTGCCAGGGCCACGATCGCGACCCGTCAGGGGATGGAGGGCGAAATCCCGGAACGGCGCCCGCGGGCCGTACTGACCATGGCCGACATGGGCATGACCCATGGCATGGACCACGACCCTATGGCCGGGATGGACCACGACCCTATGGCCGGGATGGACCATGGTTCGATGCAGGGCATGGACCACAGCTCCATGCCAGGGATGAACCACGGCAGCATGCCCGGAATGAACCAGAACTCGATGCAGGGCATGGATCACAGTTCTATGGCCGGCATGGACCACGGCAACATGCCTGGGATGGAGCACGGCTCGACGGCAAGCCAGAATCAAGCGGTCGGGTGGGCCGACGCCGGTACGCCGCCGGATGCCAAGGCGCTCTCCTACGCCGATCTGAAGTCCTTCAGGGCCAGGGAGCCGCGAGCGCCAACCCATGAGATCGAGATCCAACTGACGGGCATGATGTCCCGGTACATCTGGACTCTGAACGGTGAGAAGTTCGATGAGGGCGCACCCATCCGCGTCGCCTATGGTGATCGTATCCGCATCAAGTTCGTCAACACGACCATGATGGCTCACCCCATGCACCTGCACGGGATGTTCGTGGAGCTCGAGAACGGCCAGACGGACCGGATGCCGAAAAAGCATGTCGTCCTCGTACCGCCGGGACAGGTCACCTCGGTGCAACTGACTGCGGATGAACCCGGCGAGTGGCCGTTCCACTGCCATCTCCTCTACCACATGGCCTCCGGCATGATGACGCGCTTCATCGTCGAGCCGAGGACCGCGAGCCTCTGACCTGGGAGCAAGACATGCGAACGACAATGACGAGCCCGGGAAGGGCCGCGCTCACGGCCGTAGCCATGGTCCTGGTGCTCTCGACGGGAGCCGCACGGGCCGCAGACGAACCCCGGCTGGACCACCAGTCCGAACGGTTTCACGAGGAGCCGCCAATCCTTGGAACGCTCCTGGTCGACCGCCTGGAGCACCGCTGGCGTGATGGTCAGAACTCGGTGGACTGGGATATCCAAGGCTGGATCGGCGGCGACACCAACAAGCTCTGGTTCAATTCCGAAGGCAGCAAGGTGGTCGATGGGAAGCTGGAGAGAGCCGAGCTCCAGCTTCTTTATAGCCGCATGGTGTCGGAATTCTGGGACGTCCAGGTCGGCGTGCGACACGACCTGCGGCCGGAACCGCAGACGACCTACGGCGTGCTCGGGTTCCAGGGGTTGGCGCCATACTTCTTCGATGTGACCGCCCAGCTTTTCGTCAGCGAGGACGGTGACCTCAGCGCCCGCATAGAGGCGGAATCTGACCTGTTCATCACGCAGAAGCTGGTCCTCCAGCCCTTCGCCGAGATGAACGCTTCAGCACATCGGGTGTCGGCCCTTCATGTCGGCCAGGGCATCAACGACGTCGAACTCGGTCTACGGCTGCGCTACGAGGTCACCAAGGAATTCGCTCCCTACGTTGGCGTGAACTGGGAACGCAAGCTGGGCGAGACCGCCAACATAGCCCGTGATCACGGCGAGGATCCAAACGACTTGGCCTTCGTCGCCGGTGTCCGGTTCTGGTTCTAACTCACCGGGCCGGCCGTACGAACGGCCGGCCCGTTTCAAACAGCGCCAAAGGTCATCCAGATCAAGCTAATGGACTGCGCCAACACGTTCATACCACTTGGCTTCGAGTGATGTCGGCTTCCAAGCCCCCGAAGCAACAGACAAAAGGATGCAAAATATGTCTTATGGAAGATTTGCAGTCATTCTATCGATAAATCTCATTGTTATGTTCATTCTAACAATGGCGTTTATAGAAAAATTTGATCATTTCTACACAAATATTAGCAATTTTTATATGGCTTTATTGATGCTTGCTCCCATGGCGATGCTCATGCTGGCTCTCATGGGCGGGATGCTTCCAGACAAGAAAGTGAACATTACATTGCTGGTTGGTTTTGGGCTTCTGTTCGTCGCCACCCTCTGGCTCGGCCGCACCGAAGCCTTCATTGGAAACGAGCAG
Organism: Azospirillum isscasi; assembly: GCF_030849505.1. Taxonomy (GTDB): domain Bacteria; phylum Pseudomonadota; class Alphaproteobacteria; order Azospirillales; family Azospirillaceae; genus Azospirillum; species Azospirillum isscasi. The sequence goes on from NZ_JAUJFI010000030.1 coordinate 26,942, forward strand.
TTTTTAAAGGCGATGATCCCACATCACTCACGGGCTATCCTGGTCTGCAAGCAGGCATCAATCACAGATCCTGAAATCGTTCAGTTGTGCGGACAGATCATTGAATCTCAGCAACAGGAAATTGAACAGATGCAGAACATCCTAAAACACTACTAAATGTCATTCATCCAAATAATTCCTAATATTCTTTCTAAATCCTAGGCTGAGCAAAATGCTCTGGGTCAATTTCTACGATTAAAATCGTTCGCCCTCAGTTCATTGCGCAACAGCAGCAGCACCGGCTCTCCGGCATCCAGGGTGATGACCGGCGCCCGGTCGAGCAGGTCCTTGGCCGCCTTGTCGAGCGGGCGGTCGATGCTGTGTCCGAGGATGCCGCCGATCAGGCTGCCGCCCCCAGTCAGCGCCGCCGCCGCAACGTCCACCGCCGCGCTGGCGGCGATCAGCAAGCCGGTCTGGAGCCACGGCACCTGCACCGAGCCGGCCAGCCCCGCCGCACCGGTGATGTCCGAGCCAATGGCGGCGACGCGCACCGTGTCGTTGCGCGGCCAGGGCCGGGTGATCACCGGGTTGGCCACCTCGATGCGCGTCTGCCCTTTGGTGACGCCGCTGCCCACGTCCAGCGTCACCACCGAGCCGGCCGGCACCGCCAAGCAGGCGAAGCCGGCGTCCCAGACGTCCTGCGTCACCCGCGCGGTGACGATCCCGCCGCGCTCGGTCACCACCCGGTTCACCGTCAGCAGGGGGATCGGCGTGCCCGGCGGCACGAGGCAGTCGGACCCGGCGGCGGCGAAGTCCGACGCTCCGGCCTGGGCCGTACCCTTGTCCTCCTCCTTGCGGCTCCAGCCGCCGACGCCGGCCTCCATCGCCTTCTTGCGCAACTCGTCCTCCTTCGGGACCGCCTTGGCCTGCGGCCGGGGCGGCGGCGGGGCCGGCTCCCTCTTCTCGATGCGAGGAGCCGGTGGCGGGGTCGGCGCCGGCCGGGGCGCCATGTCCTCGTAGCTGGGCAACCGCGACTCGGGCAGGGTCGGGCCGAGGGCGGCGGACAGCTTCGGCAGGCCGCCCGTCCCCTGGCTGCGCCCCAGCATGTAGGCGACCAGTCCCAGGCCGATCACGACGCCCACCACGAGCAAGATGCGGACGACGTGCGGACCGGAGGTGATCACCCGGTGGCGGGCCAGCGGATCGGGCGGCAGCGGCGGCGGGGTGTCGTTGGTTGCGGTCACGGGCGGGTCCTCCGGATGTGCACCTCCTGCGCGCCGATCGCCAGCAGCAGGTGGTCGTGGATGCCGGCGACGCGGTAGGTAGCGTTCATCCGGCCGTACTGGACGGGGATACGGGTGCCGTCGGCGCCGATGCGCCAGAGGACCGGCGCCCCGTAGGCGCCGAGCGCGCCGGGGGTGAAGTTGATCACCGTCACCTCGCCGTCGTCGCACACCGGCGGCTGGCCGTCGGGGGTCGGCACCGGCCGCCACTCCGGCGTGTCTCCCTCCAGCGTGTAGGCGCAGCGGCGGTCCCGGTAGGCCAGTTCGGTGGTGCGGTCGCGCTGGTCGCCCGCGGCGGTGGTGGGAAGGACAGCCGCCTGACCGTTCAGGGTGGCGAGATAGTCCTCGGGGTAGCGCCAGCGTACTTCGACGTGGTGGACACGGCGGTGGGTCTCGACGTTGAGGTCGTATTTCCGCTCGCTGGTGAAGAGGGAGATCTGCTGGTTGAGGCCGGCGCGGCGCGGCATGAAGGCGATGCATTCGGTGCGCTGCGGCCCCTTGCCGAAACTGTAGGGCTGGTGGGGGATCCACACCTGGGCGCCTGGCGCCACGATGTCGCGTACCACTTCGCCCGGCTTCAGACAGACCAGCGTCTGGTTCCCCTCGGCCATGTAGACGAGGTATTGCAGGTCGGGCTGGTACCAATATTCGCAGCTCTTGCCCTTGAAGCAGGTCAGACTCGGCAGGTCGAGGGCGGCCTCGTTGGCCTGCCCGACCCAGCTGCGGGTCTGCGCCCGCGACGGCCGCGGTCCGGCCTTCTCCTTCGGCTCCCGCTCCATCGCCGTCGGCGGGATGTGCAGGTCGGCCAGGGTGTAGGGGCGTTGCGGGGGGACGGGGCCGGCGATTGGTGCCGAGGGCGGCTCGATGGCGCAGGCGGCGAGCAGCGGCAGCGCCAGCAGGGAAACGGGGAGTCTCATGGCTGGGGCTCCATCGTTTCGGACGGGGGAATGGGGTGGGCCTTGGCCGGTTCCTTGGCCTCGGCCTTCAGCGGGGTGCCGCTGGGCTCGGAGAAGCCGGAGATCGAGACGCCGTCGAGCGCACCGTCGCGCGAGGGGCCGTCCACGGTGACCACGGCGGCGCTCATCAGCATCTTCGAGCGCGGCTTGAAGTCCCGGTACACCGTCTCGGTCCACACCACGTAGAAGGCCGAGGTGCCGGTCTTGGAGTCGGCCTCGCGCTCCTGGACGCGGATGTCGGCGACGTCGCGGGTCCAGCCCTCGGCCGGAGCGAGGTCGGCCGCCAGCAGGGCGTCCCATTTGCGCTCGGCGTCGCCGATCAATCGGGCACGGGCGGCGGCGCGGTCCTTGGCAAGCATCACCGGGTCGGTACCGATCTGCCGCTGCCAGCGGACGAACCACTGGACGGCGTTGATCCGGGCGCCCTTGGTCACGGTGATGGTGTTGTCCAGCAGCACGAGGCGCTGGTGGCCGTCCATCGCCTGCTCGACGCGGTAGACCGGCTTGTACTTGGCAATCTCCACCAGCAGGCCCGCGATGCGCAGGTTGTCCCAGGTCATCAGGGAGCCCCAGGACAGGCCGAGCACGGCCAGGGCGAAGGTCCAGCGCTTCAGCCGCAGCGCCTTGGCCTCGCGGCTGGCGCGGTAGGTCATGGCGGCGAGGTACTTCGCGCTGTCCGGCACGGCGGCCGGCGGCGGGTCGTAGACGTTGACGACGCGCTCCTTCATGACGGATCAGTCTCCCTTGTCGCCGGCCGGACGGTCCAGGCCGGATGGTTTGCCCGGCGGGTCCTGCGGCCGTTCGGTGGCGTTGGAGGCGGAGCGGCGCAGCCACGACTCTTCTCCGCCCCAGCGTTCGATGAGCCGGCTGGCCTGCCCGCGGGTGAGATTGGGATCGACAGTGCGGCCGGCGGAGAGCCGGTCGAGCTCGCCGCGCTGGGCGTCGGTCATCGGCTTGTCCCAGCCGCCACCGGAACGGGACGCACCCCCCTGCCCTTTTCCGCCAAAACGGCCGGCCGGATACTGCCGGCCAGTCCCGCCGGAACCGCCCGCCGAGCCAGTGCCGGCACCGGGCATGGTGCCGATCGAGCCGGTAGCGCCACCGGCGACGGTGCGCAGCAGGCCGAGGGCCGAGACACCACCCGCGGCCAAACTGCCGGCGGCACCGGAGGATGCCGCGGCACCACCGACCACGCTGCGGGCGCCGAGCCAGCCGGCGGTCCACAGGGCGGCCAGCGCCGTCATGCCGTCCATCACCGGGCCGCCGTTGACCAGGCCGGCGGCGGCGCGCGGCGCCTTGATCGCCAGCACGAAGATGGCGGCAGCCAGCACCGCCACCCCGAAGGCCTGGGCCAGCGTCGGCGTGCCCTGGAAGGTCAGCGCCAGCAGCGTGGCGCTGCACATGGCGATGACGCAGCCGAGCACCAGCAGCTTCAGGGCCGAGGCCGCAATGTAGCCGATGGCGCGCTCGGCGACGAAGCTGGTGGGGCCGAGCACGGCGAAGGGGATGGCGAGATAGGCGGCGAGCGACAGCAGCCGGTATTCCAGGAAGGCGAGGAACACCTGGATCGCCAGGATGCAGAAGCTGACGATCACCACCAGGGCGGCCAGCAGGAAGATGACGATCTCGACAAAGTTCAGGAAGAAATCGACCGGCCCCAGCATCTCCTTGACGCGCTGCATCAGCGGGATGACCGCCTGGATGCCAAGGTGGGCGATGTAGCCGGGGTCGTCGAGGGAGAAGCCACCGCCGGGGCCGAGGTTGAGCCCCTGCTGGGCGGCGGCCTGCATCAGCGCGGCGGAGCCGGCGGGAAACCACTCGACCAGGGCGCCGATGGCGGCGAACTTCAGCAACATGCGCAGGAAGGGGCCATGCACCGCCGCCTTGCCCTCAAACACCCAGAGCAGCAACGCCAGGGTGTAGGACAGCATCATGAGCAGGCGCAGCGCGGTCTGCACGTCCGGCCCGAGCAGGCCGAGCCCGGTGATGACGGCGGCGGTGAGCTGGTGCAGGGCGGTCGACAGGCCGCTGACGTCCATGGCCGGTCACTCCCGCACAGGATCGGCCGGCACCGGTGTCTGGTAGCGGCCGATGCCCTTCCAGGCCGGGTTGCTGCGCTCCAGCCGCTCCAGCGCGGACGCGCCGTCGTCGGAGCGAGCGTAGAGCGTCAGGGCCACGGCGCTGGCGATGCTGACCAGCAGCATCACGCCCAGCGCGATCAGAATCGAGCGTGCGGTCATGATTCAGCTCCCCGGTGCGCCATAGGTGTCGAGGCCCTGCCAATTGATGCGGGTGTGCTGGCGGGCGCGCTCGACGGCGGCCTGCTCGTAGTCGAGCTGGGCTTCTGCCGCCCGGTGGTGGGCCGCCTGCATCATCAGCAGCTGGCCGGCGACCTCGGCGTTGAGCAACGTCGCCTGGGTGCCGGCGTCGATGGCGCAGGTCTGGCCATCGCAGTCCTTCAGCGCCGCCATCAGCGCCTGGGCGCGCGCCGGGTAGCCCTCGATACCGGTCATGACGTCGGCCGAGACCAGCTTGCTGGCCCGGCTGGCGTCGCGGGCGAGCCGCGCCTGCTCGGCCTGGTGTTCGGCGAGCGTCGCGGCGGTCATCCCCTCTGGCAGGGCGTCGGGGTAGAGGTCGGCGAACTGTTGGCCGACGCCGTCGAGGCTCCACAGCACCCGGTCCACCAGGCCGGCGGCACGGCGGGCGTCGCCGAGCCGGACGGCCACCGCGACGCGGGTGTCGAGATCCGACAGGGACCGCATACGGATCATGTTGTCGATCTGGGTCAGCATGTGCGCGGTCTGGGCGATGATCTCGACCTCCTGGCGCTGAACCATGCCCTCGACGATCAGGGGCTCGCTCTCCATGATCGGGCAGCCGAGCGCCTGGGAGCCGCCGCTCCCCGTCAGGCTGGAGCCGGCCCCCATGGCGGCCCCGGCGGCGCCACCGGTGACGTAGCCGACGGCGACGGACAGCGCGGTGCCGAACAGCCCGTCGCCCCCGTCGGAGAAGCAGCCGCCTCCGCCACCACCGCCGAAGAAGCTGTTGAGCAGCCCGCCCAGGAAGGCGTGGGCCGGGGGCGGCGAACCGATGGTGACGGCGAGAACCACGGCCATGGCCGTGGACGTGCGCATCCAGCGGGTGTTCATAATGGTCCTCCTTCATGAGGTGTCTCCAGGGTGTCGGCAGTGTCCTTCAGGCCGTTGCGGCGCAGCCATTCCGCGGCGAAACGCTGCGGCCCGACGTCGGCCCTCAGCTCGAAAGCCCGGCGCTTGTGGGCGGCCCCGCCGCAGCCGCAGACGGCGAGTGCGGCCGGATCGAGGGTCAGCTGGCCGAGCCGGCTGCCCTCGGGGGTCTTGAAGAAGATGTCGCGGCGCGGCATGGCGCGGGCGACCTGGCCGGCCTGGGTGGCGTTCAGCCCCCAGTCGCGCAGGATGCTCCGCTTGGCGGCGTTGGGGTTGGCGAGCAGCACCAGGACCTGGATGGTCTTCAGCATCGCCGCGATGGCCGAGCCCTCGATGTCGTCGAGCTGGTGGGTGGCCAGCACCAGGGCGACGTTCTTCTTCGGCCCGCGCCGGCGCAGCTCGTCCAGTTCGGCCGGCTGGTGCTTCAAGGCCTTGAACGCCTCGTCCACCAGGAACAGGGTCGGCCGGCCATCCTCGAACAGGCGATAGAAGCGGCGGAACAGCGCCTTGATCACCGGTGCCGCACCCGGCCCACGGTCGATCAGCGCGCCGATGTCCACAGTGGTCCAGGCGGAGCCGAGGAAGCGGTCCTCCACCGCATCGACGAGGTCGCCGTAGGGACCGCCGCGACAGTACGGCTCCAGCGCGATGCGGACGATGTTGTCCTGCACCAGATGGGCGAGGTGCGACAGCGTGCGTTCGGATGGTGGCGAGACGGCCAGCAGGTGCAGGGCGGCGTCCACTGCGTCGCCGGCCTCGGCCGACGAAAGGTTCCCCGGTCCCAACACGCCCTGAAGGCGCAGCAGGTCCATGACGAAGCCATGACCCCAGGCGAAGCCGTTGGGGGTGTCGACGTCGGCCAGCGGCTGCAAGGCGAGGTCGCCCAGCACCGCGTCGCCGGAGCCCATCGAGAGGAACTCGCCGCCGGCCGCCCAGGTCGCCACCAGCGACGTGCTCTCCGTGGCATCGACGTCGATCCACACCACGCGCCCGTTCGGCACCCGAGCGAGGAACTGGTGCCCCATGAAGGCGAGCACGGTGGACTTGCCGGTGCGCGGCGGGCCGATCACCAGTGCCGCCCCATCCTGCCCTTGGTGGATGTCGAGCATCAGCGGCGTGCCACCCTCGGCTTCCAACTGCATGAGGGGATCGCACTTGAGGTACGGGTTGCGCTCCGGCCCGCCCCAGGCCGACGACAGGATGAGGAAGTCGGCGAGCTGGACCTGGGTCAGCGGCACCTTGCGCGGGTTCGGGCGGACATGGCCGGGCAGCGTGCCGTACCACGCCCGCTCGGCGCCCCAGGTCTCCTCGATGATGGAGAAGCCCAGCGTGCGCAGCGCCTTGACCAGTTCGTCACGGCGTTCCTCCACCTCCTCTACCGAACGGCCCCACAGCACGGCGGTCGGCGTCATCCAGCCGGAACTGGTGCCGGCCTGCTCGGCCTCCAGGCGTGCCGCCTCGGCCTCCAGCGCTTCCATGACGCCGACCGGGTCGTGGCGCAGGGCGGTGAAGCCGCCGACGGCGCGCAGCAGAACGGAGCGCCAGTCGTAGGAGGTGTCGTCGTGCTTGCGCCACAGCGCGGCGAAGACACCGCGCGCCTGGACGTGGTCCATCGCCTCGAAGCGCACCGACCAGCGGAACTCGAAGGGCAGCTTGTCCAGCACGTTGAGCAAGCCGGGGTGGCTGACCTTGGGGTAACCGCCGATCCCGATCAGGCGGACCGGCCATTCGGTCCCGCCGTTGCTCCAGGCCGGGAACGAGCCGGGCTTGAAGCCGACGTCCACGAGGTTGGCCTTGATCGGAAAACCCGGAAGGTCGGGGGCTGTGACGTGGCGCTGGTACAGCGGCGAGACGCAGTTGTGCAGCAGGGTCTGCACACCGTCATCGTCCAGCATGCGCGCCCACCCCACCGCGCGGCCGAGCAGGGACGCGAACTGGAGCACCAGTTGGCGGAACGGCTCGACGTGGTCGCGCATGACGTCCGGCTTGGCGCGCTCGGGTGGGTTGCGGGTGAACCAGGACGCCACCGTGCGAGTCGTCGGCCGGGACGGCGTATACGTGATCGCCACGAAGGTGCGGGTACGAAGCTGCCGGCCGGTGTCGTCGAGGCGGTCACGCCGCTCCCGATCAATCAGCTCGGACACCGGGTGCGTTCCGGTGGAGCGCGGATAACCACCGACCTCGCGCCGCTGCATCTCGAAGTGGAAGGTCCAGCCGCCGGTGAAGGGGAACAGCACGTTGCCGGCGGCCAGCGCCGTCTGCATCCGCTCGGCCGGGTCCTGGCCGTCCTGGTCGCGCCCGCCGTACTCGACGACGGCCATCAGCACGCCGTCCTCCTCCAGCAGCACCACGCCGGGCCACACGAAGCAGTCCCAGGGCAGATGGCGGGACAGGGAGTCGAAGCCGTCGTCGAAAACGGTCAGGTCAAGCATCGTCGAATGGTCCTCGTTCCGGTCAGCGGGGAGCGCGGTAGGACGAGATCCCCAGCGAACGCCCACGGGTGCGCAGCGCCCGCAGCAGCCAGGCCGAGGCGTTCTGGCGGACGATCTCCAGCCACCAGGGATCGCGGCGGGTGAGATACCGCGCCGTCAGGAAGACGAGCAGGAACCCCGCCACCGCCTGCGGGATGGCACCCAGGGCCAGCCACAGTTCCGCGGCCAGCCAGAGGGCGATGGCCAGCAGCTCCATGGGCACGCCGAGCGGCAGCTTGGTCGGCCGCACCGAGGTGCGGCGCACCGGCTTCTCCCAGCCCTCGGGAACGGACGGCAGCGGCAGCGGGGTGTCCATGCCTCAGCCCCCCGCCAGCGCGATGATGGCGTCGCGCGCCCCGTAGGCGGCAGCCCCGGCCACGGTGAAGACGAACACCACCACCCCGGCGATGCGAGAGAACATCGCCGCGACCAGCGCCAGCAGCAGGCCGGCGGTGACGGCGATCGGCACGAAGTTGGTGTCGAACACCGCCTGCCAGGACAGCAGCTCGGCCCCGAGGTTGGCGATCACCTGCGCCCGTACCGGCCCGCTCAGGGCGGCCATCGTCAACGCCAGGGCCAATCCCCAGCGCACGTTACCGTTGCTCCGCATGCTCACCTCCACCGTCAGGCTCCCCCGCCCCCAACGGGCGGAGGACGAAGCCGTGGTCCGGGTCGAAGCGCTCGACCCGGACGATCTCGTTCACGAAGCGGCGCCCGTCGGGGCGGCGGGCGAGGTGCACCACCGCGTGCACCGCCTTGGCGATCCAGCGCATCTGCAGGGCGTCCATGGCGACGCCGCCGAGGCCGACCATCTGGGCGATGCGGTCCAGCGCGTCCCAGGCGGAGCCCGCGTGCACGGTGCACAGCCCCGGGTGCCCGGTGGTCCAGCCGACCACCATCTGCCGCGCCTCGGCCCGGCGCACCTCGCCCAGCACCAGATGCGTCATCGGCACGCGCAGCGCGTTGGCGACCAGCGTCTCCAGGGTGACCGGCGGATCGGCCCACGGGTCGGCGACCATGGCGTAGGCGTGCGGGCACGGCGGCTCGAACTCGTAGGGGTCCTGGAGCACCGCCGGCAGGCCGTCCCGGAAGGCCGGTTCCTCCAGGCAGGCGCGCAGCAGCGTGGTCTTGCCGGTGTCCACGTCGCCGGCGATCACCAGCGTGCGGCGCCCGTCGATCAGCCGGCGGATAAGCCGCGCCTGGAGTGTTGTCGCGGCGCCGGACAGCACCCAGTCGTCGAGCGTGATGCGGCCACGGTAGGGCTTGCGGATCGAGCAGGCCGGGCCGGTGGTGACCGGCTCGATGTCGGCGTGGATGCGCTCGCCGGTCTCCGGCAGGGTGACGTCGAGGGTCGGGCGGTCACGGCGCAGCTCCTTGCGCTGGAAGCCGGCGACGTAGGCGAGGAAGCGGCGGACCTGATCGGGGTCGGCCTCGCGGACGAACTCCGGCGAGGGGCCGTTCTTGACCAGCACCCGGCAGGCCCCCTGCCCGCGCAGCGGCGGCAGCACCAGGACGTTGGCGACGTCCTCGCTGGACAGCAGGTCGCCGAACAGCCCGTCCATCAGCCGGCGCAGCGCCAGCAGCAGCATCTCGCGCCGCGCCGGCTCGTCGATCACCACCAGTTCGGTCATGATGCGCCTCCCGGCCGGCGGCCGCGGCGCTTCCACTCCTCCAGGATCGCCGCCCGGGTCTCCGCCACCGCCTCGGCGTCCACCTCCAACCCGACGTTGAGCAGGGCGAGCTGGGTCACCACCATGTCCTCGATGCGCAGGATGGTGGCCTCGATCTGGTCCTCCTCAACGCGGGCGCGGGCCAGCGCCGACAGGCCGCGGTCGACCACCAGGGCGACGGCCTCGGCGAAGTGGCGCAGCCGGTGGCGCTCCTGGACGATCTCGATCTGCCGGGCCAAAGCCTCGGGGATGCGGGCGGAGATGTGGCGCAACTTGCCCGGGGTGTCAGCGTCGTGGCTCATGGTGGGGCGGTTCCCTTCACACGATGGTCTTGCGGCGGGACGGGCGGATGGAGCGCGCCGGCTTCGCGGAGACGTCCGGTCCGCCCCCCTGCCCGCCCGGGACACCGAACCAGCGGTTAGCCTCGGGCCGGGGCGTCCAGCCGCGGACCGGCGGGCCGTAGAAGGGTTTCCAGACCGGATCGGCGTAGGGATGCAGGCGGGTGGCGCGGATCGGCTTGCCGTAGCCGAAGACGATCAGGTCGTTGCCGTCCATCTCCAGCGCCGCGTGCATCGGCAGCACCGGCCGGCGGTCGACCCGCACGCCACGGCTGACTGTCGGCATCAGGTCGAGCAACCCCTTGGAGGTCGAGCGCGTCGGCACCTCCTCGATCGCCTCGCCCACCATGCGGCTGATCCGCTCGGCTTCGTCCGACGAGTTCGGCCGGAACACCACCAGCCGGCAGTTGGCGGTCAGACCCTTGCCGTAGCGCTCCTCCACCTCGCCCAGGCTCTGGGCGAGCAGCAGCAGGCGGATGCCGTATTCGCGGACGTAGCGGATCCATTCCGCGGCCTCGGGCATGCGGAACTGCAGGAACTCGTCCAGCGCCACCAGCAACCGCCAGCGCCGCGCCCGGCCGTCGTCGGCCAGTGACCGGTCGACGGTGAGGAAGTCGATCATCTGGGTGAGGATCAGGGTGAAGACCCGCCGCAACCGCCGCGCGTCCATCGGCCGGGCGACGATGTAGAGCGTCACCGGGCGCTCGCCGGCCACGAGGTCGGAAATCGAGAAGTCGCTGGCGGCGGTCTGCGCCTCCAGGACGGAGTCCTCGAACTCGGCGAGCAGCACCGAGGCGGTGACGTAGACCGACTTGCGGTAATGCAGGCTCTTGTCGACCGCCCCACCCCGCCCGCCCTTGCGGGCCGGGCCGTCCTTCTTGCCGTCCTCGTCCGGCTCAGTATCGGCGGCGACGCTCTTGTCCCACAGCTCCTGGGCGGCGCGCTGGGCGGTGGGGTGAACGCCCTCGGCCAGCATCAGCGTCAGCCCGTCGTCGCCGAGCAGGATGTGCCGACGGGCACCCGCCAGCGACTTTTCGGAATCCGCCGCGGCGGTGAGGAGGTAGACGAAGACGCCGGTGAGGTAGGAGAAGGCGGCGTTCCGCCAGTGCCCCTCCTTCTCGCCCTCGGTGAGGATGCGGGCGGCGTGCTGGCAGTCCGGCACCAGATGCGGGCCGGGGCGCACCGCCATCAGCGGGTTGTAGCGAGGACCGCCGGGCCGGGCGAGGTCGAGCACGACGACGTCGCCGAAGCGCTCGCGCGCCGCGCCGCTGTCGCCGGCCATGGCGCCCTTGAAGTCCCAGACGACGGCGCTCTCGCGCCAGCCGGCGAACAGGGTGGGCAGCACCGTGGTGGTGGTCTTGCCCGAACCGGTGGGGCCGATCACCAGCACCGGCTGCAGGGTGCGCTCACGCAGGGGCCGGCTGTTCCAGGCGCCGAGGACGATGCAGGAGTCCGTCATTGCCGCCCCCGTCACAGAAGGCCGCTGCGGCGGACGTCGGCGCCGTCGGCCCAGCGGCCGGCGCCGAAGCGGGGACCGCGGTTGCCGCGCAGGGCGAGGCCGATGCGCACCGCCAGCGCCAGGGCGGTGGCGGTGCAGACCACGACGGCGACGGTGACGATCCAACGGTGGCCGGGGGCCAGCAGGCCGCGCCAAGTCAGGAACTGGCCGGGCCAATAAAGCACCATGCCGCCGATGGGCAGCCCGCCGGAGGCGGCCGGCCAGCCGAACAGCCAGCCGACCAATTCGGTGACGATCGCCACCGACAGCAGCCACGCAACACAGCAACCAAGCAGGGTGAGAAGGAGGGGCCGCGTCACAGCTCGCGCCCTCCGAGATCGTCCAGGCCGTCGCGCCCGATCTCACGGCCGCGTTCCTCACGCAGACGCTGCATGTCGATGAGCTGGCGCTCGTAAGCCTGCCGCTCGCGCTCGTCCATCCAGCCCAGCGTCCGGGTGGTGACCTCCACCGCGTCGTGCCGGAACCAGTGGGTGACGACATCGCGTTCGAAGTACAGGTCGCGGTCGTCCTGGACGCCGCGGATCATCACGTGCAGGTGCTGGTTGCCGTCGGGGTGCGCCATGTCGGGCTTGCGCTCGACCGCCGCCACCCATTCGAGTTCCCCGACCCGCCGCTCCCAGGCGGTCATGACCTCGCGGCCGTAGGCGACCATGTCGTCGATGCGGTGGCCGTCGTTCGGACTGACGATGACGTGGAAGACGCGGCGGTCGTCCGACCAGGCGGCGGCCACCTCGCCCTTGTCGATGCCGAGCCGGTCGCGGTCGAACAGCGGGCCGTCCTTGGCGAGGTAGTTGGCCAGCACGGCGACCGAGTTGGGGAAGGCGCCGCGGGCGCGGTCGTGGTAGAGCAGCTTGACGTTGACCGGACGGGCGTAGGCGTTCGGGCTGGCCGGCGCGGCCCGCACCCGAACCCGGCGCTCGGAGCGGCGGACATAGCCGCGGGCCAGCGCCCGGCCACGGTCGGCAAGCGCCTTCATCCGGGCCTTGAAGCCGTCGTCGGCCGAGAGGCCGTCGAAGATGGACCCGCGCCACCGCATGCCTGCGCTCCTCCGCGAACCAGGACCGGCCCCACGGCCGGCCGGAAGACAAAACCGGATCGACGATGCAGCGAAAACCACTATCTTAACAGAATTCAAAGGGATTATCGGGACTTTGACGGACATGTTCGCCAATGTTCGCCTCCGATAGCGCGTACACAGGAAAATCTTATGGAAATCAACGACCACGAACGACGGCGAACCGCGCCTTTATCTTGCTGGCTGTTAATTTCTCTTCTTCCATACCCCCTCACAGAAACCCGCATAAGCTTGGACATCCCGTCCGATTTCCTGTCTTTGCACGCCGTAGTGCGATCGGCTTCGCGCCAGGGCAAAGCCGACCGCCGCCTTGCCCGATCAGCCCGCCACCGGGACCGATCCGAGGCCGAAGACCTCGGAGACGAGGCCGCGGACGTCGGCCTCGGCCCGCCCGGCCATCTCCAGCTCCGGCACCAGCAGCCCGGTGTTCCGGCTCGTCGCAAAGGCCAGCCGCTGCCGCACCACCACCGCCGACACTGGCAGGCGCAGCCCCAGCACCCCCGCCTCGGTGCCCGGCTCCACCAGCACCCCCTCCGGTGCCCGGGTCAGCACCAGCGACGCGCTGAGCATCGGCTCAGCCGCCAGCGCCTCGACGACCAGCTGCATGGTGGCGGCACAGCGCTGGATCGCAGACCGGTCCGGCGGCGTCGGCACCAGCACGGTCTCCGCCGCCAGCAGGGCCGCCCGCACCGCTGCCGACGAACGCGCCGGGGTGTCGATGACCACGTGGTCGAAGCTGGTGCCCAGCCCCCACAGCCCGCAGCGCAACTGGGCGCTGGTGATCGTGACGGTGTCGAACAGGGCCGGCAGCTCGTTGCGCCGCCGCATCCCCGCCCACTCCCGCACGCCCGAGGCGCCATCGACGTCGAGCAGCGCCACCCGCTTGCCCTGGAGTGCCAACTCGCCGGCCAGGTTGACCGCCAGCGTGGTGCGACCCACCCCCGGCGTCAGGTTGACCAGGGCGGCGATCATGCCCCCTCCTCCCCGGCGAAGCGGGTTTCCAGCAGCTCGCGCAGCAGCGCCGCCATGGTGACACCCCGGCGGAAGGCGGCGATCCTGATCCGCCCGCGCAGCTCCGGCGTGACGTCCACCGTCAGCCGCGCGGTGTAGACCTCCGCCTTGGCCGGCCCGCCCTCGCCCCGGCGCACCCAGGCGTCGGGCGCGCCGGGGCGGGCGCCGAAGCCGATCCGTTCCCCGCTCATGGCCCGGTCTCCAGCAGTTCGGCGGCCAGCGCCGCGATCTCACGCGCCGCCGTGGAGCCCGGTTCGCTCTCGAAGGCCAGCCGGCCGGAGCGGATGCAGCGGGCGAAAACGACGCGCTGGCCGACCGACGCCGCCATCGCCGGCGGCACCACCCCGGCCAACTCGCGGCGGGCATCCCGCAGCAGCCGGGTCCGGGCGATGCAGCGGTTGAGCAGGAAGCGGGCGGACAGGCCGGGCCGCCAGCCGCGCGCCTCGTCGAGCAGGCGCAGCAGCTCGGCCGAGGCCCAGGCGTCGAACGGGCTGGGCTGCACCGGGATCAGCACCCGCTCGGCGGTCAGGATCGCCGAGCGCGCCAGCGCCGTCACCCGCGGCGGCCCGTCGATCACCACGTGCTCGACCCCGGAGGCCAAGTCGGGCACCTCGCGGTGCAGGGTCTCGCGCGCCAGCCCGACCATGGCGAACAGCCGCGGCAACCCCTCGCGGTTGCGCTGCTCGGCCCAGTCGAGCGCCGAGCCCTGGGGATCGGCGTCGATCAGCAGGACACGATGGCCGAGCCGGGTCAGCTCGCCGGCGAGGTGGAGGGCGAGCGTCGTCTTGCCGACCCCGCCCTTCTGGTTGAGGAAGGCCACGATCATCGCGGCGTCCTCCCCGGACCGGAGGACTTATCCACAGGCGGAGGAGTCGAGGAGTCAGCCGCCAAGAGTCTGTTATTGTTTAAGTTATATAAGTTATAGGGGCGAATCGGTGAAGCGGGCCAAGGACTTGACTCCGAGTCGGGGTGGCGTTCTCCCGCGAGTCGGCATGGCGATCTCCCGATTTCCGATAGGTGTGATGTCCCGTCATCATTCACAGATTGTCCACAGGGGGCTGTGGACAGGTTCGCGGCGGTCCGCTCTCGGGAGAACAGCAAGCGTTCCTCGCCGCCGCCCCGCTCGATGGACAGCCGGTAGCCCGGCAGGCCGGACGCGGCGATGCGCCGGATGTGGCGGGCGAACTCGGCCGGGCGCACCGGGCTGCCGCTGCGGGCGTGCAGGCGGTGCAACCCGATGGCGCCACCGCCGCGCTGCCAGCCACCCATCTTGCGCACCAGCCGGTACAGCCAGCGCGCCACCCCGCCGGTCAGGGCAAAGTAGCCGGGGTCGAGCGTCAGCACGCGACGCTCGCACACCGCCGTGAACAGCCAGTCCGGCAGCGTCAGGCGGACCCCGGCCGCGGTCGGCTCCCACCCCTCCAGCCAGCGGAAGCGGGCCGGGCCCTCCGGCCCAGCGCGCAGCGTGGTTTCGATGCGGGTGGCCGCCAGCCGGTCGAAGGCGGCGCGCAGCAGCGCGTAATCGTGCCGGCCGACGCTGCGGCCGAGGAAGCGCAGAAGCGGATACGCCGGGGTTTCCAGATGCCGGCTGGGCGTCCGGCCGGCGTCGAGGGCTTCGGTCAGTTGGCTGGCCGCCCAGACCAGCACGTCGGCGTCCCAGAGGGTGGCGATGCCGAGGGCGCCGGCCGGCTCGACCCGGATGCGCACCGCCCCCTGCTCGAAGGCGATGGGCGTGTGGCGCGGCGATTTCGCGAGGCTGAACCACGGCCAGACCATTAGGTCGGCCACGTCGCGCACCGCGATGACGGTGCGGCGGGCGGGATGGGAAGCGTTCTCCATGGCCGCCTCCCCTCAGCGGCGGGCCGGCCGCACGGCGCCGGCGCCGGGGTCGGAGGTGGAGGTGCGCAGGCCCCGGTCGGCCCAGGCCTTCAGATCGTCGAGCGCGTAGACCACGCGCCCGCCGATCTTGCGATAGCGCGGGCCGGTGCCGTAGACGCGGTGCTTCTCCAGCGTCCGGCCGGACAGGCCGAGGAAGCGTCCGGCCTCGGCCGTGCGCAGGAAGCGGTGCGGCAGGTCGTCGGCGGTGTCGTGCATGGTCGAGCCTCCGTGTTCCGGAGCGCGCCGCCGGGAACGGCGGGGCGCGATGGCGGAAGGCTCGCGGAAACACAAAAGCGCCGGGGAGGGGAAAGACCGGCGGGGCCGGAGTCCCCCGGCCCCTCCCCGCGGCGGTTTACCGCTGGCCGCGCCCGAGGCGGCTGGCCAGCAGGTCGCGGTAGCCGCCGGCCATCAGCCGCCGGCCCCGGCGGACCAGGTAGCGGACCTGGTCGCGCAGGGGGCTGGAGCGGAACCAGTCAGCCGCCACCCGCTTTGGACCGAACACCGCCTCGGCGGTGTCGCGCAGGCTGGCGCCGGCCAGGGCGGCGTCGAGCGCCTGCAGGGCGTGGCGCAGCAGGCTGGCCTGATAGGGCGTCAGCTCGGGCGGCGGCG
>NZ_JAUJFI010000300.1 GCF_030849505.1 Azospirillum isscasi
CGGTGGCGCCCCAGACGCCCGGCCCGGCGGGCAGCCGCTCCACCTCCAGGATCAGCCGCCCGCCATGTTCGTGCAGCAGCGCCGCCAGCGGTTCCCCGCCCGGCGGCGTCAGCGTCGCGTGCAGCCCCAGCGCTCTCAGGCCGGGCGGCAGGGCGCGCAGTTCCGCCAGCAGGCCCGGAAGTTCGGGAAGCTCCAGCACCCCCACGCCGCGGCCCAGCAGCCGTTCCGGAGCGACGCCGAGGAAGTCCGCCGTGTTGGCGCTGCAGGCCAGAATCGTCTCGCCGTCGTTGCGCAGAACCACCAGGGCGCCGTGCGGCTGTATCCCGTCGACGGTCGTGCCGGCGGAGGAGTGACCGGCCGGGGATTGAAAGGAGTTGGACAACGGGCGATCCGGTGGGGCGTTCAGGGCGGGCAGCTTTGCGACGGAAACATGTAAAAACTGTGACCGGAATCATCTTTCGGTCAAGTCCGGGATGGGGGGTGCGACAGGCTGCCCGATCCGTGTTTTCCGCAATGGCCCCGGATGGCGCCCGGCTCAGCCGGCGGTCCGGCGATCCGCCGCCGGGCCGCCGCCCGCGCGCCCGGCCTTGCGCCCCGCCGCCTGCGGGCGCCGTCCGGCCTTGTCGCTGTACATGCGGGTGTCGGCGAGGCGGATCACCTCCTCCTCCCGGTCCTCCGCCCCGTAGGGCTGGACCCCGAAGGAGAAGCGGATGGGCAGATCGGCGTTGTTCCACTGGACGCAGTGACGGCCCGCGGCGGCGGCGATCTCGCAGGCGCGGACGGCGCCGCAGGCCGCGTCGGTGTTGGTCAGAAGCAGCGCGAACTCGTCCCCGCCCAGACGGGCCACCACGTCCTCCTCGCGGACCGCACCGGCGAGAAGGCGCGCGACCTGCCGCAGATAGGCGTCGCCGGCCATGTGCCCATGGGTGTCGTTGATGCGCTTGAAGCCGTCCAGGTCGATGATGACCAGCACCCCGCCGGCCGGCTGGCCGTCCTGGCCGCCATGCCGCCGCGCCGCGGCGATCTCCCGCCGGAAATGGCTGAAGAAACCGCGGCGGTTCAGCAGGCCGGTCAGTTCGTCCGTCATGGACAGGCTTTCCAGATAGGCGATGTGCTCCCGCTGCTCGGCGATGGTCGCGCGGGCTTCGGCAAGCTGGCTTTCCAGGGCCGGGTCCTCCGCCGCTCCGGGATGGACCATGCGCACGCCGCGCAGGGGGGACAGCCGTGCCAGCCGGTCGTGGCCTCCCCGGTCGAACGGCAACCCATCGTGGCGGTCGGTGGCGATGGCTTCCAGATCCTGAGCGGTCACGATGGCGTTCATGGGTTCTCTCCGCATGATCGGCACTAGCTTGCGCCCATCCGCCCTGCATTCATCGTGCCAACTCTGGATTCCCGGCAACACCCGCCCTTCCGTCCGGCAATTTCTGCCGCATCGGATCGGCGCCTGGGCAAAAACTTCCCGGGCGCGACCAGATACGGAAAATTTTATCTACTTTTATTTTAAATACTATTTTGAACCATTCCGGCGTCACGCCACCCGGTCCGGCGGCTCCGCCCCGGCGAAGACGGCGTCGAGATTGTCCAGCGCCTTGAAGCCCATGGCGTTGCGCGTCTCCACCGTGGCGCTTCCCAGATGCGGCAGCAGGAAGCAGTTCTCCAGCCCGCGGTAGCCGGCGTGCAGGTTCGGTTCGTTCTCGAACACGTCCAGCCCGGCGGCGGCCAGCCGTCCGGAGGCCAGGGCGGCGATCAGCGCCCCGTCGTCCACCACGCTTCCGCGGGCGGTGTTGACCACGATGGCGCCCGGCGGCAGACGTTCGATCCGCTCCGCGTTCAGCCAGTGGGTGGTTTCCGGAGTCGCCGGGAAATGCAGCGACAGCACGTCGCAGACCGCCAGCATCGCCTCGGGATCGGGATGGTAGACGGCGCCGGCCTCCTGGTCCGGGGGCAGGCGCCGCCGGTTGGAATAGTGGATGGCCATGCCGAAGGCCCGCGCCCGCTGCGCCACCGCCTGCCCGATTCGGCCCATGCCGACGATGCCCAGCCGCTTGCCACCCAGATGGGTGCCCAGAAGCTGGGTCGGCGTCCAGCCGGTCCAGGCCCCGGCGCGGATCATCCGCTCGCCCTCCGACGCGCGGCGCGCCGCGCCCAGCATCAGCAGCAGGGCGATGTCGGCGGTTGCGTCGGTCAGCACGTCCGGGGTGTTGGTGACGGTCAGGCCGCGGGCCCTGGCCGCGGTCAGGTCGATGTGATCGGTGCCGACGGAGAAGGTGGCGACGATCCGCACGCCCTCCGGCAAGGCCGCGATGGCCCCGGCGTCCAGCCGGTCCCCGGCGGTGCAGAGGATGCCCGCCGCACCGGTCTCCCGCGCCAGGGCGGCGATGTCGGCCCCGGACAGCGCGCGGTCCTGCGGGTTCAACCGGGCGTCGAAATCGCGCGCGGCGCGGGCCTCCACCGCGTCGGGCAGGCGCCGGGTCACCAGGAGAACGGGCCGTGATGCGGGGGAGTCGCTGCGCATGAATCTGTCCTCAGCCTTCCGTTTATTCGGGGGGTCGGGCCTTCCGCTCCGACACCGAAACACCCATAATCCATCCGACGCTGCCAATCACCTGTGGATGTCGCTTTGCAGAACCGCCGCCCCGCCGCCCGCTTCGCCCTTTGCGCGACCTTCGGCGCGTTCCTGGTGTCCCTGACCGCCCTTTCCGCCGCCGGCCCGGCCCAGGCGGCGCCCGCCGGTGCCGCCGGC
>NZ_JAUJFI010000301.1 GCF_030849505.1 Azospirillum isscasi
CCTGCCGGGCGAAGAAGGCGGCGTTCAGCGCCTGACGATCTCCCAGGCGATGCGCGCCGGCTCCTCGCCCAGCTCCGCGGAGCCGATCACGATCTCGCCCCGCGGCGGCAGCGGCAGCGGCTCGCCCGGCGTCAGCCGCCGCGGCTCCACCACCCCCGGCACGGCAATGCTGGTGCCGTTGCGGCTGAGATCCTCGACCACGAACAGGCCGTCCTGGCGCGACACCGCCGCGTGCCGGCGCGAGGCCGAGGCGATGTCCAGCACGAACTGGCATTGCGACGACCGCCCGATGACGAGCTGCGTCCCGTCCTCCGGAATCGCCTGGGTCCGGCCGCGCCAGAACAGCACCAGCCGGTCCGCGGCGGCCCTGGGCGCGTCGATCAGGACGGTCTCCTCGGTCGCCCGCGTCACGGCGCCTGCGTCCGGAGCGGCCAGCAGAGGAATGCCGAGCGACCGTTCGCCGTCCGGGATCGCGGCGATCCTGGCGATCAGCCCTTCGGCCAGCGCCCGCGGGATGCCGGCGGCGCGCAGGCGGCGGCCAAGCCCGTTGCGCACGTCCTCCGTGCGGACGCCGGGAGCCGCCAGCTCGCGGGCCGAGGTGATGCTTTCGAACTCCGCGGCGACCTGCCGGATCAGGAGGCTGAGCTTGTTCCGCCCGAAGGGGCTGGTGGCGAGGTCCAGCAGATAGCCGATGCGCTGGGCCGGCGCCGGCAGGCGGGTGGCCAGCCGCTGCACCGCCGTGTCGAAGGGCGCGTCCTGCCCGCCCGCACTCCACACCGTCTTGGCGCGCCGGGTCAGCGCCTCCGCCATGCCGGCGCCGCCCAGGAAACCGTCGAAGTTGGTCAGCCCCTCGACAATCAGGCCGAACGCCTTGCCTTCCGCGGAGTCGCCGGTGCGGGTCAGCGGGGTCAGGCCGGCCAGACCACCCTGGATGCGCCGCAGCAGGGCCGTCCGCGTCTCGTCGAAGCCGCCGCCGCCCAGCGCGTTGGACAGGGCCAGCAACTCGTCCGTGAAGGGCAGCCGGTCGTCCAGGACGCCGTGCACCGCCGCCACCAGGCTTTGCAGCGCCGCGCCCAGGTCGGGCGCGTAGCCGATCAGGGCGCGCACCGGCTCCCGCCCGTCCACGGTTTCCGCCAGCATCTGGTCGAGCACGCGGCGGTTCGCCTCCTCCTCGTCCTCCCGGTGGAAGCGCAGCAGCGCCTTGACCTTGCCGGGCCAGTCGCGGCAGGGCTCCAGCACGGCGCCGAAGGCGTGGGTGACCAGCCGGTCCCGCTCCTCCGGCGGGCGCTCCGCCGCCGCCGCCAGCAGGCCGCCCACCCCGTTCCGGGCCAGCGCCGCATCGAAGGGGGCCAGCGTGTCCGACGCCTGCGCCAGATCCTTCAGGGCGGCGAACAGCCGCGAAAGCTGGTCGTGCCGTTCGAAGGGCTTGATCCCCAGCAGGGGCGCCTGAAGGGTGGCGAGCCGGCTGATCGCCGGGTTGAACAGCAGGGCCTCCCGCTCGAAATAGCGCAGCGGGTAGTAGCGGTGGAGCTGTTCGGCCGGGATCACCGCCTGATCGTCCCAATAGCCGCGCAGCAGGCGCAGCAGCAGCATCCGGCTCTCGTAGGAAAAGAGCTGAAGCGCGTCGGTGCACAGGCTGGCGGGACCGGCGTCACTCTCGTCGATGGAGGAGATGGTGGTGGGTTTGCCGCCGCCGGAGGTGGACTTTTGAAAAACGACCTCTTCCTTGCCCGCCTGATTGACCTTCAGGATTCGAACGACCGGAAATTTTGCAAGGCGAAGCAGATAGGCCGCGCGTTCCCGCGCCGCAGCCTCGTCGGGAAAGACACCGTCGATGTTTGGCTTGCCGCCCTGCTCGACGACGACTTCGAATGTGACGTTCCGGCGCCGTGACATCATGGGCTTTGCAGCTCTTTCCCAAAGGGCGTGGCGTCGTTTCGGATCTTTATGGTACGGGAAGCCAGCCATATGCGCATCAAAATTCCTCGCTCGCCCCCGGATTGACGCAGATGCGGGCCGGGGCTTTGCGCTAAACTGCGGGCCATGCGGCTTCCGACCTTTGCCATCCTGCTCCTGCTGGCCTGCGCCTCGGCGGTGCCGGCCTGCGCGTCCCCCATTGGCGTCACCGGTCCCGACGACCGGGAGACGATCGCCCGCAACGGCTTTTCCCCCGGCGACGTCGGCTATGCGCTGTTCGATCCGGACAGCGGCGCCGTCCTGGCGGCGCGGCAGCCGGCCAAGCCCTTCGTCCCGGCCTCGGTCGCCAAGCTGCCGGCGATGGCCGCGGCGCTCGCGGTGCTGGGGCCGGACCACCGGTTCGAGACCACGCTGCACGTCACCGGGCGGCTGGGAAACGGCGTGCTGGACGGCGACCTGATCCTGAGGGGCGGCGGCGACCCGTCGCTGTCCACGGAAGGGCTGACGGCGCTGCTGCACGACCTCGGCGCGCTGGGCGTCACGCGGGTCACGGGGCGCTTCCTCTACGACACCTCCGCCCTGCCCGAACTGGCGGAGATCGACGCCGGGCAGCCCTGGACCGCCGGCTACAACACCGGAGTCGGGGCGCTGTCGCTGAACTTCAACCGCTTCCGGTTCGACTGGACGCGCCCCGCCGCCGCGGGGCAACCGGTGCAGGCCGGCGCCTGGTCGGTGTCCGACGCGGGCCGGGTCCCGCTGGACAGCGTGACGGTGCAGGTCGCCGCCGGGACGGGGGCCGCCTTCACCCCGCTCGGCGCC
>NZ_JAUJFI010000302.1 GCF_030849505.1 Azospirillum isscasi
CGCTCCGCCCCGCCCCTGGCGGACCGGCTGGACGCCGCCACCACCGCGGCCCTCACCACCGTCGCGAAGGCGCAGGGCGTGGGCCTGCACGGCCTGCTGCTGGCGATTCTGGCCGCGGAGGCACGGCGGCGCGGCGGACGGGCCGACCTGATCCTGGGAACCGGCGTTTCCCTGCGCCCGGCGGGGGCCGAGGGGGCGGTCGGGCATTTCGTGAATCTCGTGCCGGTGGTCCTGTCCGGCGCCGGGGCGCCGCTGGCCGGACAGGTCCGCGCCGCCCAGGACGCGCTGACCGAGACGGTCGGCCACGCCGACCTGCCCGCCAACCTGATCCAGCGGGAGTTCCGCCAGCGCCGGCCCGACGCTCTGCCGCCCTCCCGTCCGAACCTCTTCTCCGTGGCGCTGACCGCCAACCCGCCGCGGAGCAGCACCGACCCCGACAGCGGTCTGTCCTTCGCGCCGCGCCGCCTGTCCGGCGCGCTGGCCCACCCCGCCGCCGGGCTGGACCTCGCCTTCAGCCACGAGCCGGTGACGGATGGGGACGGCGAGGGGCTGGAACTGGCGCTGCTGTGGAACCCCGACGTCTACGCGGAGGCCACGGCGCGCTCCTGGCTAGCCGGTTTCGCCGCCTGGGCGCGCTGGCTGGCCGCCGACCCGGCCCGGCTGGACTCTCCGCTGCCCGCCCTGCTGCCGGAGGAACTGGCCCTTCTCGACCGCTGGGAGTATGGCGAGGAACGCCCCCGCCCGGCCCGCCGCGCCCATGAGCTGTTCGAGGAGATCGCCGCCCGCCGGCCCGACCGGCCCGCCGTGGTCACTCCGGCGGGCCTGCGCAGCTACGGTGACCTGAACGGGGACGCCGACCGCATCGCCGCCGCCCTGGTCCGCTGCGGCGTGGCGCGGGAGGAGCCGGTGGCGGTGCTGACCGGCTGCGTGCCGGACCTGCCCGCGGCGGTGCTCGGCGTCTGGAAGGCGGGGGCGGCCTATCTGCCGCTGGCGCAGGATCTGCCGCCGGAACGCATGGCCTACATGGTCCGCGACGCGGGCGCCCGGCTGCTGATCGCTCTGGACGGCCAGCCCGTCCCGCCGGCCCTGGCCGACGCCGTTTCCACGCTGATCCGCCCGGAGACCCTTGACGGCCTTGCCGAAAAGCCCGCCGTGGCCGGGACGCCGGGGGATCTCGCCTACATCATTTACACCTCCGGCACCACCGGGCACCCGAAGGGCGTCGCCGTCCGGCACGACGGTTTCATCAACGCGGCGCTGGCGACCGGGGAGACGGTCGGGCTGCGGGCCGACGACCGCCTGTCGCTGGCCGCGACGCCGGGATTCGACGCCTCGCTGTGGGAACTCGGGCTGGCGCTGCTGCACGGCATGGCGCTGGTGCCGGTGCCGCCGGAACTGCGCGACGATCCCTGGGCGTTGAAGGACGCTTACGAGGCGTTGGGCGTCACGGTGGCCTTCCACTCGCCCTCCTACCTGCGGGTCAGCAAGGAGAAGCCCTTCCGCGGTCTGCGCATCCTGCTGACCGGCGGCGAGGCGCCGAACGCCGACGACGCCCGCCACCACGCGGCGGACCTCGCCTTCTGGAACGCCTACGGCCCCACGGAGGCGAGCATCCTCGTGTCCATGGGCCGCATCCTGCCGGAGTCCGGAACCGGCGGCCCGCCGCCCGCCGGGCGCCCGTTGCCGAACGTCCGCGTCACGCTGCGCCGCCCGGACGGCACGCCGGTTCCGCCGGGCCTGCCGGGGGAATTGTGGCTGGGCGGCGCGGGGCTGGCCCGCGGCTATCTCAACAACCCCGACCTGACCGCCAGCGCCTTCGTGGAGACGGCGGAGGGCCGCTTCTACCGCACCGGCGACCTGGGCCGCTGGCAGCCGGACGGGCAGTTGGCCCTGTGCGGGCGCATCGATCATCAGGTGAAGCTGCACGGCCAGCGCGTCGAGCTGGGCGAGATCGAACAGGACCTGCTGGCCCACCCCGCCGCCGCCCAGGCCGTCGTCCTGGTGGACGCCGCGGCGCAGGGCACCAAGGCCCTGCGTGCCTTCGTCCGCGCCAGGGACGGCGCCGCCCTGCCCGACGAGGAGGCGTGGCGCGCCTTCCTGGCCGACCGGCTGCCCGCCTTCATGATTCCGGCCAGCGTCACGGCGGTGGACAGCGTTCCCCTGACGCCCGCGGGCAAGATCGACCGCGACGCCCTGCTCCGCCTCGCCCACGCGCACGGCCACGCCGCCACGGCGCAGCGGCAGGCGCCGCTGAAGGGGCTGGAACGCCGCATCGCCGCCCTGTGGAGCGGTCTGCTGGGCGAGGAGGTCGCGCGCACCGACAATTTCTTCGCGCTCGGCGGCAACAGCCTGCTGGCGGTGACCATCGCGCACCGGCTGTCGCAGGATCTGGGCCTGACCGTCCCGGCGCGCGCCCTGTTCGCCGCCCCCACCCTGGCCGGCTTCGCCCGCAAGGTGGCGGAACTGCGCGACACGGACACGCCGCAGGCCGGCGCGGACGAATCCGACCTCGCCACCGAAGGGGAGCGGGAGTTCTGGGTGGCCGAGGCCGCGGGGCTGGACACCCGCCCCTTCACCATCCCGATGATCCGCGCCGTGGACGGCGCGGTGCCGCCTGCGGACCGCTGGACCGGCGCCTGGACGGCGCTCGCGGAGCGGCACGAGGCGCTGCGCACCGCCTTCGCGGAGGACGCGGATGGGCGCCTGCGCCGCCGCATCGCCCCGGCCATCG
>NZ_JAUJFI010000303.1 GCF_030849505.1 Azospirillum isscasi
CCCGCGGCCCAGACCGAACAGCAGCGGGCCGGCGCCCCCCGCCGCCGCGGCGGCCAGCGCCATCCCCGCCGCCGCCGCCGCGAATCCGGCCAGCGAGACCGCCCGCCAGCCGAAACGCCCGGTCAGCCGCCCGGCGGCCAGCGCCGCGGCGACCCCGCACAGCATCTCCGCCGTCAGGGGCGCCGCGGCGATCTGGGACGGGGACAGCAAGGGGATGGGCCTTCCGAAGCTGGTCATCATCAGCGGGACGAAGGACACCGGCAGAAAGGCGCCGAAATACATCAGGAAGGCCGAGAAGCGGATGGACCCCGCGAAATCGCCGGTTCCGGCCTCCACGGCCCCGGATTCCTTGGCCTGAGGTTCGGCGGCGCGGCGGACCATCCTCGTCCGCCCGCCCAGCACGCGGTCCATCTCGAACATGAACAGCAGCGAGGTGACGAGGATGGTCGCCATGTCCAGACCGAACTCGGTCAGTTGCGCGGCCACCCGGTCCCCGTCCACCACGGTCACCAGCTCGCGCGTCTCGCCGCCCCGGTCCTGGGCCAGCGGCCAGCGCAGCGCGACGTCCGGCACCTCCGTCAGGAGGGGG
Organism: Azospirillum isscasi; assembly: GCF_030849505.1. GTDB lineage: Bacteria > Pseudomonadota > Alphaproteobacteria > Azospirillales > Azospirillaceae > Azospirillum > Azospirillum isscasi. Next base: position 590 of record NZ_JAUJFI010000303.1, read on the forward strand.
ATGCCGCCGGCCATGCGGCGGGCCTCGTGGCCCGGCGGGGCGTCGCCGGGCATGGCCAGTTCGATGGATTGCAGGGTGGGCATGCCGGCGCGGATGCGCTCGAAATAGCCGTCCACCCCGGCCAGGGCGCCGTAATCCAGGCCGCGCCGGATCACCGATTCGATGTCGTTGCGGACCATCCGGGCGACGATCTGGGTCGCCTGCTCGGCGGCCTCCAGATGGGCGGAGGAAATCAGCGTGTAGCATTCCGCCGCCGTCGTGGCCTGGGCGGCCAGCAGCGCGCCCAGCGCCAGCAGGCGGCGGACGCGCTCCAGCCGGCTCCGCCGGCCCGCCGTGGCGTGGCGGAGCCCGAAGGCCATGGCCAGGCCGGTCAGGCCGAGAAACCCCACGGTGCCCAGCCCCGTCCACAGAAGCTGCGGCAGGATGCGGTCGCGGAACTCCTCGACGCGGGCGTCTACCGTGGAGCTGTCCGACAGCACGATCAGGTAGCCGGCGGGAGCGCCGGCACGCTCCGTCCCGCCAGGGACGCGGATCGGCAGATAGAGGGTGTAGGTTCCGTGGTCGGTGTCGTGCGCGAACCAGTGGGAGCGCCGCTCCAGCTCCACGCGGGCGCGGCGCAGGGCGGTTTCGGGCATCGGTTCCACGGGCCGCCCCGTGGCGGTGGCGACGACGCGCCCGTCCTCCACCGCCACCCCGATGCCCCGCGCCCAGGGCAGGTTGGCGGCGAGCTGCCCCAGGATGGTCTCCAGACCGTAGAAGTCGTCCAACGGCTTGCCGTAGCCCAGCGCGTCCTGGATGTTCTCCACGGTCTTGCCGCCCACCACCGCGAAGGCGGCCATCAGCGTGCCGGCGTAATTCTGCCGGAAGGAGCCGAGGTTGATGCTCAGGCTGAAGGCCAGGGTCACCCCGACCAGCAGAACGGACACCAGGAAGGCGCGGAGAAGGCCGGATCGGCGGGGCGGGGCACCGCGTGGAGCCATGGCTAGAGCACTCCGTGGAGCGAGTCCGCCGCCAGCAGGGCGGGGAAGGGGATGCGGTAGCCGATGGCCGCCGCGGTCGCGGCGTTCCAGGCGATGGAGGGCGTGTCGAAATAGACCTGGGGCAGGTGGCGCAGCGGCTCCCCGGCCATGACGCGGGCGATGGTGGCGGCGCCGAAATGGCCGATGCCCGCCATGTCGGCGCGGGCGATGCTCATCAGCGCGCCGCGCTCCACCTCCTCGGGGCCGAGCTGCGAGAAGGTCGGGACGCGGCGTTTCAGGAAGGGCCGGACCAGCGACGGGAAGCGGTCCAGCGGCCAGCGCCCGTAGGTGATGTACATGGCCTCCGCCTCGCGCGACAGGGCGTCCCAGGCGGCGCTCAGCTCGACCTCGTAGCGGTACTGGTCGAGATGGTCGATGGGCGCGCGGACATGCCGCTCCACCAGCTCGAATCCGCTCCGCCCCGCCATCGCCTCGATGTCGGGCAGCGAGGCGATGGCCCGGCCCGTCGGGCTGTCGTCGTAGGCGATGCCCAGCCGCCGGAACCGGAAGGTCTTGTGGAAGATGGAAAGCTGGCGCTGGAACCGCCGCGGGTCGAGGTGGGCCCACACATGGTCGCGCCCGGTGTCCGTCTCCGACGCGACGATCCCGGCGGCGACCGGGTTGGTGCAGGAAAAGGCCAGGACCGGCACCCGGTGCGCGTCGGTGGCCAGGGCGACCCCCGCGACCGTCCCCATGACGATCATCAGGTCGATGCCGCGCCCGCCGCGCAGACGCTCCACCAGGGCGTCGGCGCCTTCGGGCGTCAGGTTGGTGGCGTGGGCGTCGGGGACGAATTCCAGAATCGGGCTGCCGGCCCGCGCGGCCAGCCACGACCACAGCGCGGCGGTGTCGGTCTGGCCCGGACGGTAGGGCATGCCCGTCAGGCCGCCGGTCCAGCCCATCCGCTCCAACTCGCCCAGGATGGCGGCGAGGGTGGCGGCGTAGTTGCCGTAGGGCATCGATTCGGCGTAGCCGATGCGCCATCGCCGCGGCACGTCCCGGACGGACGGGACCGGGCGGGGGGCCGCCAGGGCCGCCGCCGGCGGGCGCAGGGCGCCGCAGAAAGCACCGAAGCCCGATGCCGCGG
>NZ_JAUJFI010000304.1 GCF_030849505.1 Azospirillum isscasi
TTGGCGACGGCGGCGGGGCTGTCCGGGTCGGGGCGCAGGTAGCCGTCGCGCTTGCCGTGCGCGGGGAACAGCGGCGCTCCACCGCTCCGGAAAGACGCAGGCAAGGGCCGGGCAGCTCCGGAGGCCGGACGGGGCGGGGCGGAGCGTCGTCCGGCGCCAGCCACGCCGCCACCCGCGCGAAGGCCGCGCAGTCCATGGCGGCGTGCTGGACGCTGGTCATCAACCGCGCGTAATCGGGAAAGGGCGCCGCCTCCACCGCCGCCCCCAGCGCGCGGAACCGCTCCGCCAGGACGGCGCCGCGCCCCTCCGGACGGTCGAGGATCAGCACGCGCCGCGCCGGGGCCTCCGTCATGCGGGTGAGGTCGAGCGCCCGCAGCGCCTCCGCCGTTTCCGGCGTCAGACGGAAGCCGGCGCTGTCGATCCCCTCCGGCCCCACCGCCGGCGGTGCGTCCGGAGGCCGTTCCGCCAGCAGCGCCACGGCCCGCAACTCCTGCACGAAGGCCCGGCCCGAGGGGAAGGGGGCCAGCAGGACCAGCGCGTCCGCCCCCACCTCCCGCGCCGCCGTTGCCGCCAGCAGCCCGCCCAGCCGCAGCCCCACCAGCGCCACCTCCTCCACCCCCGTGACGGCGCGCAAATGCGCCGCCGCGGCGCGGATACCGCCGATCCAGGCGTCCAGGCGGCCCGGCTCCTCCTCCCCGCCCGCGGAATCGCCGGTTCCGGGATAGTCGAAGCGCAGCACCGGCAGCCCCGCCACCGCCAGGGTTTCGGCAAAGCGGAGCCAGGCCCGGTGGGTCGCCGGGGCCTCCCCGCCGTAGGGCGCGCAGAGCACTACGCCGCGCCGCCCCGCCGCGGGGTGCAGCCAGCCGAAGCAGCCCTCGAACAGGGTGGGAGTCATGCGGCCCCCCGGTAGCGCGCCGGGTCCAGCCCGTTCAACGCATGGACCTCGCCATCGGGCGGACCCGCGGAGGGATGGCGGGGGACCAGCCGGACCCGGCGCTCCTCACCCGGCGGCAGATGGAACCACTCCTCCTCCGCGCGGAACCCGTCGTCCTCGATATGGACGGAGCGGGCGAGGCGCCGGCTGGACAGAACCAGAGTCCAACCCTCCCCTGTCCGCTCCACGCGGACGCCCAGGCCGACATCCGCACGCTCCATCCGCCCCCCCTCGGGAAACTGGAACGCCTCGGCCAGCGGCGCGCCGGTCTCCGGATGGACCAGCACCGCCACCACCGCGTCATGGGCGGGCGGGCCGAAGCGGTAGGCGCCGGTCAGGTCGAAGAACCGGTCGAGCAACCCCGCCGCCGCAAGCGCCTGCGCGCTGCGCGGCGGCAGGGTGACCGCCCGCTCCACCCGCAGCACCGGCACCTCGCCCTGCCGCAGGGCGGTCAGGGTCAGGACCGCCTCCACCGGCGCGGCGGTCTCGTTCAGCAGATGCAGCGCCAGCCCGTTCACCCCCTCGTCGGTCAGCAGCACCTGCACGGGCCGGAAGGCGCGGCGCAGCGCGTGCCACGCCGCCTTCGGCACGCCCGCGGAATCGACCACGCCCCAGCCCGCCCCGGGCCACAGGTCCTGGAACATCCAGACCAGCCCGCCCGCGCAGGGGGAACCGGCCCGCCGCCAGTCCGCGAAAACCGCCTCCATCACCTCCCCCGTCACGGCGCGCGACAACTTTAAATAACGGTCCGGGTCCTCGTACCGCAGAAGCATGGGATCGCAGCCGTACAGACGCCGCAAGTAATGGTCCCGCACATCCTCGAAGTCCCACGGGGCACCGGGATCGCGCGGCACCCGCGCCTTCCAGCGCGGGTCGTGCACCGCCGGCACGCCGGGCAGCGTCCCGGCCTCCGGCGCGTTGGCGAAGGCGAGGCATTCGGAGGCGAAGCGCACCCCCGCCCGGCGCGCATCCTCCAGCGGGCGCAGATAGGCGCCGACGCCATAGTAATGAGTCACGCCCGCGTCGGCGGCGAAGGGCAGCGGCCCGCCGGTCGGGGAGTTGGCGAGGTAAGGCACGTCGGGCCGCCGCCGCGCCGCCTCGTCCCGCAGAACGGTGTCGAACAGCGGCTGGCTCCAGCGGTCGCGCGGCAGGCCGAGCATGGCTGCCTGCTGCTCCGCCTCGCTGCCGCCGCACAGCACGGCGAGCGACGGCGACGCCTGCACCCGGTCGAGGATCTGCGCCGCCTCCCGCCGCGCTCCGTCGAGAAACGGCTCGTCGGCGGGATGATCGAAGTTGGCGAACATGAAGTCCTGCCAGACGAGGATCCCCATCTCGTCGCACAGGTCGAAGAAGGCGTCGGATTCATACACGGCGATGCCCGGCACCCGCAGCATGGTCATGCCGGCCTGCCGGGCCAGTTCCAGCCAGGGGGCGTAGGCGTCCCGCGTTCCCGGCAGGCTCACGATGTCCGGGCTGCTCCAGCAGGCGCCGCGGCAGAAGATGCGCTCCCCGTTGACGCGCAGGGCAAAGCCGTCGCCGGGCTCGCGCTCGATGCGGCGGAAGCCGGTGCGGCCCAGCTCGATGCGCGCGTCGCCGACCGCCGCGCGCACGGCGTGGAGCGCCGGCCTGCCGTGGCTGTGCGGCCACCAGGGCTCGACCTCCGGCAAACGGATTTCGCCGCGCACGTCCTCCGGCCCGGCCCAGCGGAGCGGGACCCGCGCCTCCCCCACCTCCAGCCAGCCGGGCGCGTGGGCCGAGCC
>NZ_JAUJFI010000305.1 GCF_030849505.1 Azospirillum isscasi
CGCAGGCCGCCGCCTGCCAGTTCGGCAGCGACGGCGCCATCGCCGCCGTTCCGCCGGGCCGCGAACGGGCGGCGGCGGAAGCGCTGGCGGCGCTCGCCCATTGGGCCGCGACGGAGATGGACGTGCCGCTGCGGGTCGGCCTGGTGCCCGTGCAGGCGCTGCTGGACGAGGGGCTGGAGGTGCTGGCGGCCCTGCAGGATTTCGGCAACGGCAACGCCTTCGGCCTGTTCCTGGGCCGCGGGGTCGCCGCGGCGGACACCTGGGTGAAGGCCGACCCGCGCTGGCGGCTGGAGCCGCGTCCCGGCCCGCTGGCCGGGCTGGAGAGCGTGTCCTGCCGGTGGAATCCGGTGGACAGCGGGCGGGGCGTGGTCCTGTGCGTGATCGTGGACCCGCTGGCCGGCGGGGATGAGGGGCTGGAGGTGCTGGCCCGCGTCCAGGCGGACATCGAGCGGATCGTATCCACCGCCGCGGCGGCACCGCTCGGCATGGGGGAACGGCTGGCGCCGCGCTGGCCCCCCTCCTGGCGGTCGCTGTGGCTGGAGGCGCGGGCGCGGCCGCGCGGGCGGCGGCTGGCCTGCGCCCTGTCGGCGCTGGGGAAGTCGGCCCTGCTCACCCTGATGCTGCGCGCCGGCTGGCGGATGGCGGGCTTCGACCCGGAGCGCTACCGGCGCGGCATCGCCGAACGGTCGGACTTCCGCAAATCGGCGGGCGGGCCGCGCTTCGTCCTCGACGTGACGAAGGAGGAGGCGTCGGCGATCGAGGCCATGCTGGCCGCCCACGCGGCGGCCGGGCGCATCCGTTACGGCACGGCGCGGGCGGGGGCCTGCACGGTGACCTGCCTCGTCGGCGACCTCGCCGCCGACCGCCACGTCCATTTCGTGGATGGGGCGGATCTCGGCTTCTGGCGGGCTTCCGTCATGCTGAAGCGCATGGCCGGGGCTCAGTAGGTCGCGCGGCCCAGCAGGCGGCGGCGGGATTCCGCCTCGTCCACCGTCACGATCTCGGTGCCGACCGGCCACAGGGCCAGCAGCGCCAGCTTCAGATGCGCCCAGGCGAAGGGCAGGCCAATGATGGTGAGGGCGAGGCCGACCGCGGCCACCAGATGCCCCAGCGCCAGCCACCAGCCGGCCAGAACGAACCACAGGATGTTGCCCAGCGTGCCCAGGACGCCGGTCCCGATGTCCTCGCGGCCACGGAACTCATCCCGGCGGACGGCGGTTTGTCCAAAGGGCAACAGAGTGTACCAGGCGATCATGAACGCCGACCGCGCCCACGGAATGCCGACGATGGTGACGACCATCAGAACGGCCGCGAGGAGCCATCCCGCGGCCATCCAGATGCCGCCGGTCACCACCCACAGGATGTTGAGAAGAAGGCTGAGGAAGGGCATCGGTGTTTCTCCTTTTGCCCGCAGATGTGGGGACGGCGGGCGGTTTCGCCCAGAGGAGGGAGCGGCGAAAGTGGCGCATCGAAAGATTCACCCCCTCCCGGCTTCCGGCGGCTTGAATGCCTTCCGGAAAAGCCACAGATCGGAAGAGGGGCCTTTGAGAAAAAAGCGGTTCCGCAAGGAATCGGGGTCCGCGCCGCACGCCATCCAGGGTATCACCGGATCGGAGGCCGCATGAACGAGGTCCACAACCACGAAGAGACCACCGACGCCGCCGTCATGGGCGACGACGCCGAAAGCATGGCGCCCGTGGTCACCGCCATTCTCGGCACCGCCATCGCCGCGGCGGCCAAACGCGCCGGCACCGCCGACGTCGCCCACGGGGTGATCGCGGGCCTGCGCCTGCTGCGCTCCGCCGCGGAGGCCGAGGCCGGCTACACCATGGCGGCGGCCATCGACACGGCCATCCGCACGCGCCTGCTGGTGGAGAACCTGTCAGCCCTGCGCACCACGGGGCGCGCGCCCGCTCCGGTGCCGCTGCCCGAACCGGGGCGGGGGGTGGCCATCGCGTCGGCCATCTTCGTCAGCGCGGCGGAATCCTGCCTGACCGTGAACGCCCATGCGGAGGACAACGGCCCGTTGGAGCTGGCGGTCTTCGCCTTCTCCACCCAGCTGATCCAGCAGCTTGGCGGGACGCCGGACTGGCGGGACCTGATGCGGGAATTGCACCGCCCGTCCGAGCCGCGCGAGGACCGCCCGGTCGAGGCGCTTCCCGACGGCAACACCATCCACTGATTTCCCCCTTCACCGGTGCGGGTTCCGCGGGATAGGGCGGGACTGCGCAACAATTGGGGCAAAAACCTGCGATTTTCGGGCCTTCCGGCCACCGTTCGCGCCATTTCGGGCCTTTTTATGGTACGGGACAGCCCGCGCACCCTCCATTAGGCTCCCTGCCAATCGGCGGAGGGGATCTCCGCAACGAGTTCGGGAATCGGGGAGCGGAGCCTTGACCATACACAGCAGCGCCGGGCGGCCCGTGGGAGCCGCGTTCGGCATCGCGCCGCCGTCGGCCGGCGACTCGCCGGCCGCACGCTGCGGCGCATCCTGGGAGGCAGGGCGGGAAGCGGGGCGTGAAGCCGGGCCGGGCTGCCTGGTCGCCGGCGATCCCGCGGGGCGGCGCGTCGTCCTGATCCACGCGGCTTCCGGAGAGGCGCGGGCCTGGACCCGCCT
>NZ_JAUJFI010000306.1 GCF_030849505.1 Azospirillum isscasi
CCATCGCGGCGGTGGACGGTGTGTTCAACGCCGTGGTCGCCCAGGGCGATTTCGTGGACCGCGTGCTGTTCGTGGGCTGCGGAACAGGGGGGCCAGCGCCTCCGGCAGAGCGCCGCGGACCAGAAGGAGGCCGGCGCCGGGCAGCGCCGCCGCCTCGTCGTTCCAGGCCGCCAGCCGGTCGTCGGCGTCGAAGACCAGGACCGCGCCACGCCGTCCTGCGCCTTGCGGATTGGCTCCCTCGCTCGTCACGGGCGGCATCCCCCACTGCGTGCACGCTTGATCGGCGCTTGATCGGCGCCTGAACTGCGGTGACCGGAAGCGGTCCCCTGCGGACAGGCTACGGAACCGGCGCCCAGGATCAAGCCCGCCGTTCGTCCGACCCCCCACCGGGGCCGCCGCGCCGCGCCCCGTGCCGCTTGCCTTCCGAACAATTACTCGCATTTTTATATAAAAGTCAAGAAAAGGCGATGAACAAACGCGATAACCTCACAATAAATGGATGGATTGTCGCAATTTGACGGTTGCATGTTTTTCGAATCTTTTCGACTATGCGACCAATGGATGCCGTGATCGAAACCTCTTTCCGCGACCGACAACCGAAGGCGGCGACGCCGGCCGGCGCAGAGCGGTGCGTGGATTTGATCGGCGACCGTCTGTCCGGCGCGGCGATGGCGGCCCTTGCCGACGGCATGGGCGTGCTGGCCGCGGTCCCTGGCAGCGGCGGCGTCCTGGAGGACTTCGAATGGCTGACCGCCAACCGCGCGGCGGAGCGGCTGTTCGGGCACCCCCTGGCCGGGCGCCGGCTGCGCGCGGACGATCTTCAGGACGGCGAGGGGGCGGGGCTGTTCGCCTGCCTGGCCGAATGCGTGGCGGAGAAGCAGGCGGTGCGCCGTCTGGTGATCGCCCCCGGCGGCGCGCGCTGGCGGATCGCCGCCGCGCCCTTCGACGCCGGGATCGCAGCGCCCACCGTCTGCGTCACCCTTGTGGAGCTTGGCCCGGAGATCCCCGCCGTTCCGGAATCGGACCGCGCCCACCGGGCGAAGGCGGAGTTCCTGGCGCATATGAGCCACGAGCTGCGCACCCCGCTGAACGCGGTGCTCGGCTTTTCCGAAGTCCTTCTGGCGGAGACCTTCGGCCCGCTGGGCTCGCCCCGCTACCGCAGCTACGCCGCGGACATCCACGCCAGCGGCACGCATCTTCTCTCGCTGATCGACGGCATCCTGGACCTGTCGCAGAGCGAGACCGCCCGCACCGAAATGCAGGAGGAGGCCATCAACGTGGCCGACGCCGCCCGCCAGGTGCTGGCCCAGGTCGGCGACCGGGCCGCGGCCCGCGGCGTGGACATCGGGGAGGATCTGTCCGGCGACCTGCCGCTTCTCTACGGCGACGCCCGGGCGCTTCAGCGGATGCTGACCAACCTGCTGTCCAACGCGGTGAAGTTCACGCCCTCGGGCGGGCAGGTGATGCTGTCGGCCAGCCCGATGCCGGACGGCGGGATCGGGCTGATGGTGGCCGACACCGGCGCCGGCATCGCCGAGGACGAGATGGCCCGCGTCATGGAGCCCTTCGGCAGCGCCGGCATGACCGCTCCCCGCGGCGCCAACGGGGCGGGCATCGGGCTGCCCGTGGTCAAGCGGCTGATGGAGATGCACGGCGGGCGGTTGGACCTGTACAGCGAGCCCGGCGCCGGCACCACCGCCATCCTGATGTTCCCGGCGCGGCGCAGCCTGCCCCACGCCGCCCCCCACGGCATCACCCATTCCGGCGCCCGCGCCTGACCCTTTCGCGCAGCGGCGATCCGGCAAAAGTCCCTTGGCAAAGCCGCGCCGCCGGGTCATGGTGCCGCTGTCGTTCCTGAAGTGTTCCTTTGAAAATGGCCGATATCCTGTTGCACGGCGACGGGCCGCCGATTCCCGCGAGCGGCGCCGTCCCCATCTTCCGCGGGGTGCGCCGGGCGCTGGCCGCGCGCGGCTTCGTCACCATGGCGGAATTCCGGCTGGCCAGCGGGCGCCGGGCCGACGTCCTGGCGATGGACGGCGCCGGCACCGTCGTGATCGTCGAGGTGAAAAGCTGCGTGGCCGATTTCCGGTCCGACCAGAAATGGCCGGAATACCGGGACTGGTGCGACGCCTTCTATTTCGCCGTGGACGACGCCTTCCCGGCGGAGCTGATCCCCGGCGACTGCGGGCTGATGGTGGCCGACGCCTACGGCGCGGAAATCCTGCGCGAGGCGCCGGAACACCGGCTGGCCCCGGCGCGGCGCAAGGCGCTGACCCTGCGCGCCGCCCTGACCGGGGCCGCGCGGCTGCACCGGATCGAGGACCCGTCCTGGACCCAGGACAGCTCGCCGGTGTGATATGGCCGGCCGACCAGCCGATATGTGACCGCCCGATATGTGACCGAAGGCCCATGGCAAAGCCTCGCCAAGCCGGTATAAGCTCCGCCGCGAACGGGAACGGGCGAACGGACATGCTCGCACAGGATGCCGCGCCGGCCGACGGGACGGGGAACCGGCGGAAGGGCCGAACCCCGCGGGCCGGCGGCCCGTGGATCGGCGCGCTGGCCCTGGCCGCGCTGCTGACCGGCACCGGGGCCGGC
>NZ_JAUJFI010000307.1 GCF_030849505.1 Azospirillum isscasi
GTAAGCGGGGCGCGATCGCACCGGATCAGGTGTTGACGGCTGGCGTCCAGTTCCACGGCAGGAGTTCGCCGAGGCGGCTGGCGGGATGGCCGTTCACCATGCGCTCCAGGATGTTGCGGAGGTAGGCGAAGGGCTCGACGCCATTGAGCTTGCAGGTCTCCACGAGCGAGGCGATCACCGCCCAGCGGTGGCCGCCGCCCTCGGAGCCGGAGAACAGGCTATTTTTTCGGCCCAAAGCCACCGGCCTGATGCAGCGCTCCACCGTGTTGGTATCCATCTCCACCCGGCCGTCGCCGAGGTAGACGCACAGCGCCGTCCAGCGCCCGAGCGCATAGCGGATCGCCTCGGCCAACTTGGAGCGGCCCGGCAGACGCGGCAGTTCCTGCTCCAGCCACACCTTCAAGTCAGCCACCTGCGGGGCGGCGTCAGCCTGCCGAACCTGTCGCCGCTCGTCGGCTGTACGGCCGCGGATGCGCTCCTCGATCGCATAGAGCCGGGCGATGCGACGCAGCGCCTCCGCCGCGATCGGCGAGCCGGCCTCGGCCAAATCATAGAAGCGCCGACGGGCATGGCTCCAGCAGGCCGCCAGGGAAACCCGGTTGCCGGCGGTGAGCCGCCCGAACCCGGCATACCCGTCCACCTGCAGCACCCCGTGAAAATCCCGCAGGTGGCTGGCCGGGCGCTCGCCCTTGCGATCGCCGGTGTAGGCATAGACCACCGCCGGCGGGTCCGGCCCCTGCCAGGGGCGATCATCGCGGGCATAGGCCCAGAACCGGCCGATCTTCACCCGCCCCGTTCCCGGAGCCAGCGTCGGCATCGGCGTGTCGTCGGCGAACAGCTTGGGCGAGGCGAACACCGCCTTGGCCAGTTCGTCGCGCACCGCCTCCAACCACCAGCACGCTTGGCCCGCCCAGCCCGCCAGCACCGAGCGGTCAACCGGAAACCCGTTTCGGGCCAGGATCTGCGCCTGCCGGTAGAAGGGCAGATGATCGCAGTAGCGGCTGGTGATGATGTGCGCCAGCATCGCCGGCGTCGCCATGCCCTTGGCGATCGGCTTGTCCGGAGCGGGGGCCTGATGCAGCGTCCCACAGCCGCGGCAGGCATACTTGGGCCGGCGGATGCGCAGAACGCGGACCTGGGCCGGCACATAGTCCACCATCCGCGCGATGGTTTCGCCGGCCGCGTGCAGGGCGCCACCGCAGCAGGGGCAGACGGCGTTTTCGCCATCCAGCCCGTGCGGCTTCACGGTGACGTCGTGGTGCGGCAGATGGTCGGGCCAGTCCCGGCCACGGCCCGGCGGTTCCTTGGCCGGCGGTTCAGGATCGCTGGCGGCGAGCTTCGCCTCGACCCGGGCGATGTCCGCCTCCAAGTCCTCCAGCCCCAAGTCGAGTTGATCGGGATCGAGCCGTTCGGAGCGTCGCCCGAAGACGGTGCGCTGCATCTGCCGGAGCTGCTGGCGCAGGGCTTCCAACTCTGCCAAGTCGGCTTTCTGACGCTCGACGAGTTCGGCCAGATCGCGCACCAACTGCTGGAGCAGGGCCGGATCGGCGGGCAGATTGTCGAGGTCGAGGCGCATGGCCGAGTCTACCCCGGATCGCCGTCCGGGGCCAGCCAAACCCGCGGATTTCCTCGCTTTTCTGCGCTCTCATCCAGCCGCCGACGGGCGCGGGACCGGCACCGTGTGGCGCCAGTCCAGCCCCTCCAGGAGCAGGGACAGCTCGGCCGGCGTGAGCACCACCGTGCCGCCCGGTGTGCGGGTCGTCGGCCACACGAAACGCCCCTTCTCCAGCCGCTTGGCGAACAGGCACAGGCCGTTTTGATCGGCGTAGAGGATCCTCAAACGTCCAGCCCCTTTCCCACGGAAAATGTAAAGGTGGCCGGTGAACGGGTCCTTGCCGAGGGCCTGCTGCACCAGCAACGCCAGCCCGTCGAAGCCACGGCGCATGTCGCACGGTTCCAGCGCCAGGTAAATGCGCACGCCGGCCGGGATCGAGAGCATCACGACCGCTCCAGTACGCTCAGGACCCGGCGTAGCGCCGCGGCATCGACATCGCGGTCGACGCGCAGCCGCCGCCCACCGGCGAGTTCGATCTCGATCAGTCCGCCGCCCGCTGACGCCGGGGGCGCTGGAATAGGAGCAACGGGTGCGGCATTCGCCACCTCAACCGGCGCGAACACGGGCGGGGCTTCGGTCGGGACCAGCAGTCGGCGGCGCCAGCGGAACAGCAGGCTGGGATCGACGCCGCGGCGGCGGGCGACCAGCGACACGCTCATGCCCGGCGCGCAGGTCTCCGCCACCAGCCGTTCCTTTTCCGTCTCCGACCAGCGGCGCCGGCGGGGAGCCGCCTCGACGATCTCCATCATCAGCGGAGCGCTCGCCGTCATAGGGACAGCACCAGGGCTATCCCCAGGACCAGGAGCGCTCACCTCGTCCTCCGCGGTCACCCGGCGCGACCACCGCCCCAACGCCCAGCGGTCGACCCCATGCACCTCGGCGTAGGCTTTCAGCGTCAGCCCGCTCTCCCGCCACGCCTGCACATGCTGACGCCAGAGTGCCTCCCGATCCGTCCCCGACATGCTGGTCC
>NZ_JAUJFI010000308.1 GCF_030849505.1 Azospirillum isscasi
GTACGCCTCCGGTGAGCACCGCCTTGGCAAAGTAGGGGTCGGCGCCTGAGGTTTGCGTGGCGCGTCATCGCGCGGACGCAAACGAGTTGCAAACGTCATGGCTTATCAGCGGGTCGAGGTTCTGACTGGGACGGAGCGGCGGCGGAACTACACGCCGGCGGAGAAGGTCCGAATGGTCGAGGAGGCGTTCCGCCCCGGCGTGGTGGTGACGGAGGCAGCCCGCCGGCTGGGCGTGCACGAAAGTCTGCTGTACCGCTGGCGAGGGCTGATGAAGGCCAGCGGGACCGCCGTGGCCGAACCGTCCAGCTTCGTCGCGGTGACCATCACGCCGGAGCCGACCGTAACCGAACCGCCGGTCGTGGAGCCCCCTGAGCCATTGCCGCTTCCGGCCACGCCGGCCACGCGCCCGGCGGTCCTCGAGGTCATCCTGCCCAGCGGGGCACGCCTGCGTCTGGAAGGGCCGGTCGATCCGGCCCTGGCGGCGGCCGTCGTCGGTGCCCTGGCATGATCCCGGTGCCGAGCGGGGTGCGGGTGTGGCTGGCCACCGGGCACACCGACATGCGCAAGGGCTGGGCGAGCTTGGCGCTGCTGGTGCAGGAGCGCTTCGCCCAAGACCCGCACAGCGGCCATCTCTTCCTCTTCCGCGGGCGCCGCGGCGATCTGGTGAAGATCATTTGGCATGACGGCCAGGGCAGCTGCCTGTTCATGAAGAGACTGGAGCGGGGCCGTTTCATCTGGCCCACGCCGGTGGACGGCGCGGTGGCGATCTCGGTCGGGCAGATGGGCTATCTGCTTGAGGGCATCGACTGGCGCAACCCGCAGAAGACCTGGCGCCCCGAGGCCGCGGGGTGACTGCGACACGGTGAATCGACGGGCCGGTTCAGGGGGGATTGCGGCGGCTTGACGATGCAATCCCAGGTAAACTGGCGTCATGACCGCCAACCTGACCAACGACATCGCCACTCTGCGCGCCGCCTTGGCGCAGGCCGAGGCGCGGGCGGACGCGGCGGAAGCCGAAGCGGCGCGGGCCAAGGCGATGGCGTCGAACACCGAGGCGCTGATCGCCGGCCTGAAGCTGGAGATCGAGAAGCTCCGGCGCGAGCTCTACGGCACGCGCTCCGAGCGCAAGGCGCGTCTGCTGGACCAGTTGGAGTTCCAGCTCGAAGAGCTGGAAGCGACGGCCGGCGAGGACGAGTTGGCGGCCGAGCAGGCCGCTGCCAAAACCACCGCGGTGGCGGCCTTCACCCGCAAGCGGCCCTCGCGCCAGCCCTTTCCCGACCACCTGCCGCGCGAGCGCGTCGTTGTGCCGGCCCCGGCGAGTTGCCCGTGCTGCGGCTCGGACAAGCTGTGCAAGCTCGGTGAGACGATCACCGAGACGCTGGAGGTGATCCCGCGCCACTGGAAGGTGATCCAGACGGTGCGGGAGCGGTTCTCCTGCCGGGCCTGCGAGGCGATCACCCAGCCTCCGGCGCCGTTCCACGCCACCCCACGCGGCTGGGCCGGCCCCAACCTGCTGGCCACCCTCCTGTTCGAGAAGTTTGGCCAGCATCAGCCGCTGAACCGGCAGGCCGAGCGCTTCGCGCGGGAGGGCGTGCCGCTCAGCCTGTCCACCCTGGCCGACCAGGTGGGCACCGCCGCCGCGGTGCTGAAGCCGCTGCACGACCTGATCGCGGCGCATGTGATGGCGGCCGGGAGGCTGCATGGCGATGACACGCCGGTGCCCGTGCTGGCCAAGGGCAAGACCGACACCGGGCGGCTGTGGGTGTACGTGCGCAACGACCGGCCGTTCGCCGGCCAAGCCCCACCGGCGGCGCTGTTTCACTATTCGCGCGACCGTAAGGGCGAACACCCCGAACGGCACCTGGCCGGCTTCACCGGCTGGCTGCAGGCCGATGCGTTCGCCGGCTACAACCGGCTGTACGAGCCCGACCGTCAGCCGGGGCCGATCCATGCCGCGCTGTGCTGGGCGCATGCCCGGCGCGGCTTCTTCAAGTTGGCCGACATCGCCGCGAACACCAAGCGCGGCAAGGATGCTCCGCCAATCTCACCGCTGGCGCTGGAGGCCGTGACGCGCATCGACGCAATCTTCGATCTCGAGCGTGCCCTGAACGGCAAGCCGACGGCCGAGCGGCTGGCGGCACGCCAGGAGCGTGGCGTCGCCCTGGTAGCTGCGTTGGAAGCTTGGATGCGGACGGAGCGAGCCCGTCTCTCCCGCCATGCCCCCGTGGCCAAGGCGATGGACTACATGCTGACGCGCTGGGACGGCTTCACCCGGTTCCTCGGCGATGGCCGGCTGTGCCTGACGAACAACGCCGCCGAACGCGGCCTGCGCGGGATCGCCCTGGGCAGAAAGGCGTGGCTGTTCTGCGGATCCGATCGCGGCGGGCAGCGAGCGGCGATTATGTACGGCCTGATCACCACGGCAAAGCTCAACGACGTCGATCCCCAGGCGTGGCTCGCCGACGTGCTGGCGCGCATAAACGACATGCCCCAAACCCGCCTACACGAACTCGTGCCCTGGGAATGGAAGGCAATCCGCGAGCAGACGAAAGCTGTCTGACCGCGGCACTCAGCGGATGCTTAC
>NZ_JAUJFI010000309.1 GCF_030849505.1 Azospirillum isscasi
AGCCGGACGAGGACCGCGGGGGCGGGGCGCACCGGCGCGCGCCCGGCACGGTTTCCCTCCGCCGGGGCGGAACGGGCGGGCAGGTCGAGCCGCGTCGGCGCCCCGTCCAGATCGGCCTTCCAGCCCTCCAGCGCCGCGTCGAAGGCGCCGCCGTCCAGGCAGGCGCGCTGCCACAGGGCGATGTCGGCGGGCTGCACCGCGGGCGGACGCGGGGGTTGACCTTCACCGATGGCGGCGCGGCGGTATGCGGCCTCCAGCTCGCGCACCAGAAGGGTGCCGGTGGTCCCGTCGCAGGCGGTGTGATGGATCACCAGAAGCAGCAGGCGGGAGTCGGGACCGAGCGTGAACAGGATGGCGCGGAAGGGCGCCTCGGCGTCGAGGGCGAAGGGGCGGGCGGCCTCCGCGGTCAGCAGGGCGGTCAGTGCCTCCTCGTCCAGGCCCGTGGCGGGGCGGCGCTCCAGCCGGAAGCCGCCGGGGGGCAGGATCTCCTGCACCGGCTCCCCGCCGCGCTCGGTCAGGAGGGTGCGCAGCGCCTCGTGCCGGTCCGACAGGGCGGCCAGGGCGCGTTCCAGCGCCGTCTCGTCCAGCGGACCGTCCAGCCGGTAAGCGGTGGGGACGTTGTAGGCCGCCCCGCCCAGCGTCCGTTCCGCCAGCCACAGTTGGGTCTGGTTGACGGTCATGGGGATGCGCCCGGGCCGATGGCCGGCGGGGATCGGCGGCAATTCGATCCCGCCCGCGGCGGCGCGCAGGCGTTCGGCCCTCAGCCGGTCGGCCAGGGCGCGCGGGGTCGGCGCGTCGAACAGGGCGGCGACGGGAAGGGCGGTGCCGAAGGCGGCGTTCACCCGCGTCATCGCCCGCACGGCCAGCAGGGAATCGCCGCCATGGGCGAAGAAATCGGCATCGCCGCCGGTGACGGGGACGCCCAGCACCGCCGCCCAGGCTTCGGCGACCAGCGCCTCGTCGGGGGCGAGGAGGCGGTCGGGGGCGTCCTGTTCGGCCTTCCCGTCCAAGGCGGGGGCGGGCAGGGCGGCGAGGTCGGTCTTGCCGTTGGGGTTCAGAGGCAGCCGGTCCAGCGCCACGAAGGCCGCCGGCACCAGCGCCGCGGGCAGCCGGGCGCGCAGGAAGGCGCGAAGCTCCGCGGCCTCTTCCGCCTCGCGCCACACCACATAGGCCACCAGCCCGGTTTCGCCGGACGGCAGCGGGCGGGCCGCCACGGCGGCCTCGCGCACCGCCGGATGGCCGCACAGCACCGCCTGCACCTCCCCCGGCTCCACGCGGACGCCGCGGATCTTCACCTGCCGGTCGAGCCGTCCGAGACAGTCGAGCGTTCCGTCCGCCCGCCAGCGGCCCAGGTCGCCGGTGCGGAACAGCCGCCCCCCGGCCAGCCCGGTGGGATCGGCGATGAAGCGCTCCGCCGTCAGCTCCGGCTGGCCGGCGTAGCCGCGGGCCAGCCCGACGCCGCCGATGGCGATTTCCCCCGCAGCACCCGGAGGCACCGGGTTGCCGCCGCGGTCGAGCAGAAGCACGAAGTTGCCCGGAATCGGGCGCCCGATGGGCACCGGCCCCGGCGCACCCGGCTCCACGAGATGCCACGTCGCGTCCGCCGACACCTCCGACGAGCCGTAGAGATTCAGCAGGCGGCAGTTGGGCAGCCGGGCGGCGAAGCGGGCGGCGAGGTCGGCGGAGATCGCCTCACCGCTGGTGACGCACAGGCGCAGGCCGGCCAGCGCCGCGGCGGGATCGGGCACCACGTCCAGCAGGGCGCGCAGCAGCGAGGGCACCAGCACCAGCCGGGTCACCCCGGCCTTGCCCAGCGTGTCGGCCAGCCGCAGCGGGTCGCCCGCGTCGCCCGGCGGCACGATCACCGAGGGCACCCCGGCCAGCAGCGGCCCGAAGAACTCCCAGACGAAATCCACGAAGGTGATGGTGGTCTTCTGGCACGCCACCTCGCCGGGGGCGAAGGGGAAGGCGTCCTCCATCCAGCGGATGCGGTTGACCGCCCCGCGGTGCAGCCCCATCACCCCCTTGGGCCGTCCGGTGGAGCCGGAGGTGTAGATGAGGTAGGCGAGACCGTCCGGCCCGGTTTCATCCTCCACGCGAGGCACGCCGCCGGGCACACCACCGGGCACGTTGTCGGGCACTCCATCGGGCACCGGGGCGGTGCTCAGCCCGCCGCCCTCCAGCAGCATCGGGCCGCCCGGCGGCAGCCAGGGGGGTGTTCCGCGGGCGATCAGCACCGGGGCGCCGCTGTCGGCCAGCATGAAGGCCAGACGTTCGGGCGGATAGCCGGGGTCGAGCGGCAGGATCGCCCCCCCGGCCCGCAGAACCCCCAGGAAGGCCACCGCGAGATCGGCGGAACGCTCCAGACACACGCCGACCGGCACCTCATTGCCCACGCCGAGGGCGCGCAGACGGGCGGCCAGGGCGGCGGACCGCCGGTCCAGCGTGGCATAGGTGATGCGGGCGTCGCCGTCGATCAGCGCCACCGCCGCCGGGTTGGCGCGGGCGCGTTCGGCGAACAGGCCGTGCAGCGTGCCGGCCGGACGCG
>NZ_JAUJFI010000031.1 GCF_030849505.1 Azospirillum isscasi
CGACGCGGGCGGCGACGGGGCGGACGCCATGCAGGCTTATCTGGAGGAGGTGCGGAGGCGCCTTCAGGCCCGGCTTGCGGTGCCGGCGGAGGCACGGCGGCTCCGTTTGGGCGGCACGGTGCAGGTGCGCTTCACGGTGCGGCGTGACGGCAGCGTTCCGGGGGAGACCATCGCCGCGGTGTCCGGCAACGGCATCGCGGTGCTGGAGCGGTCGGCGGTGGAGACGGTGGCCCGTGCCGCCCCGTTCCCACCCCCGCCCAAGCCGGCCACCATCGACGTGCCGGTGCTGTTCGCCGTCCGCTGATCCGCGCGCAGCAAGGCCGTCGTGCCGCCGTCACGGCGCCTGCGGGGCGTCCTCGCGCTTGTCGCCCTCGCACTTTCCCTTGCGCGCCCGGCTGGGCATCTCGCCGAACTGGGTCTTGAAGTCCCGCGAGAAATGGGCGGCGTCGGCGAAGCCGCAGTCGAAGGCGATCTCGGTGATCGTCCGGCGCGTGTGCTCCAGCAGCCAGCGGCCATAATCCAGGCGCAGCCGGCGCTGGAAGGCCGACGGCGAGACGCCCAGCGCCGCCTGGAAGGAGCGTTCGAGCTGCCGGGCGCTGACGCCGACGTAACGGGCGATGGCCTCGACGGAGGGCGGGGAGTCCAGCCGCTGCTCGATGAAGTGGGACGCCTGACGGACGCGGGCGTCGGTCACGCCGTTCAGGTTCGCGTAGAAATGCGCCTGCGGCAGCGCGCCGGGGCGGATGTCCTGAAGCATCATGTGGCGGACGGCCTGCCGCGCCTTCTGCCCGCCGCAGTGCCGGCCCACGAGGTAGAGGCCGAGGTCGATGGCCGCCGTCGATCCGGCGCAGGTGATCAGGTCGCCCTCGTCGATGAACAGGTGATCCACCGAGGCGTTGACGGTCGGGAAGCGCTCGCGGAAGGTGTCCAGCACGTTCCAGTGCACGCAGACGCGGCGGGTGCCGACAAGGCCGGCGCGGGCGATGGCGAAGGTGCCCGTGCAGATGCCCAGAAGACGCACCCGCTGGGCCGCCACCGTCCGCAGATAGGCGGTGAGCGGCCCCGGAACCTCGTTACGGTAGTCGTTGCCGCCGCACACCGCCACGTAATCGAAGGGGGCCGGGGCCAGCAGGTCGCTGTTGGGGGAGACCAGCACGCCGCAGCTCGACCGCCGGGGCTGCCCGCCGACGCTCATCACCGTCCAGCTCGCGTCGATCTGCCGGCTGCGTCCCCCGAGGTCGGCCGCCAGCCGCACCGCGTCGATCAGGCCGGAAAAGGCGGTCAGCGTGAATTGGTCGAGAAGGACGAAACCGATGCGCAACCGGGGGGCGGTCCCGGAGTCGGAAAGGGGGACGGCGTCGTGTCCGGGAGCGTCGGGCGTGTCGGGTCGAGGGGTCGGCATGTCGGAAATATTCAAGGATTCGGCAGCATTCTTCTATCGGAAAATACGTTGGAACAATTAGCTTTCGAACGAACCATGGCTCTGACGCCCGCTGGACCGACACCACGAAGGAACCGGTCATGACCCATCCGCGCGCCGCCAACCGAAACGCCACCCGCTTTGCCGCCCTGTCCGCCGTCCTGGCGGCGGGCGTTTCCTTTTTCGCCCTGCCGGCTGCGGCCCAG
This sequence comes from Azospirillum isscasi, assembly GCF_030849505.1. Taxonomy (GTDB): domain Bacteria; phylum Pseudomonadota; class Alphaproteobacteria; order Azospirillales; family Azospirillaceae; genus Azospirillum; species Azospirillum isscasi. Next base: position 1,627 of record NZ_JAUJFI010000031.1, read on the forward strand.
AGCGAGATCCGCGTCGCCTGGTACGGCGGCAACTGGGGCGATGCCTTCCGCACCTGCGTCGCCGAGCCCTTCACCAAGGCGACCGGCGTCCGCGTCGTGCCGGAGATCGGCACCTCGACCGTGACGCTCGCCAAGCTGCAGCAGCAGAAGGACGCGCCGACGCTCGACGTCGCCTACATGGACGGCGGCATCAGCGAGCTGGCCCAGGCGGCGGGCGTTCTGGACGCCATCGACCCGGCGGGTGTGCCGAACCTGTCGAAGGCGCAGCCGGAGGCGGTCTACAAGGCGGACGGGTCGATCTTCGCCGTCGGTTCCGGCTACTACTCGCTGGGCCTGACCTACAACACCAAGGAGGTCAAGACCCCGCCGACCTCGTGGAACGACCTGTGGAAGCCGGAGTTCGAGGAGGCGGTGACCATCCCGTCGCCGGCCAACTCCTCCGGCGTGCCCTTCGTCATGTTCCTGAACCGCATGTGGGGCAACCCGCCGGGCGACCTGTCCAAGACCTTCGCGAAGCTGAAGACGCTGAAGACCGCGCTCTATTTCGACAGCTCGGGCGCGGCCAGCAACGCCTACCAGAGCGGCGAGGCGCTCATCGGCGCGCACTTCAACGTCGGCGCCTGGGATCTGGCGGACAAGGGCCTGCCCATCGGCTTCACCGTGCCGAAGGAAGGCGTGTGGGCGACCGACGCCCGCCTGCATCTGGTGAAGAACGCCCCGCACAAGGCCGACGCCCAGCGCTTCATCGACACCGCCCTGACCCCGCAGGCGTCGGCCTGTCTGGCGGAGAAGCTCTATCTCGGTCCGGCGGTGCAGGGCGTGTCCGTGTCGCCGGAGGTGGAGCGCAAGCTGCCCTGGGGCGTCGGCGGATCGGTCAAGAATCTCCAGCTCTTCAACTGGGCGGACATCAACCGGGACCGCGCGGCGATCACCGACGCCTGGAACCGCGAACTCGCCCGCCAGTGACCGACACTCAGCCGGGGAGCCTTTCCATGTCCGACGCCCTGCTCTCCATCCGTTCCATCGACAAGCATTTCGGCGCCTACCACGCGCTGAGGGACGTGTCGCTGGACGTGGCCCACGGCGAGTTCGTCGCCCTGCTGGGGCCGAGCGGCTGCGGCAAGACGACCCTGCTGCGCTGCATCGCCGGTTTCCTCTCCCCCGATTCCGGAACCATCCGGATCGGCGGGGAGGACGTGACGCGGTTGCCGCCGCACCGGCGCCCGCTGAACACGGTGTTCCAGCACTACGCCCTGTTCCCGCACATGAGCATCCTCGACAACGTGGCCTACGGGCCGCGCCGTCACGGGGTGGCGCGGGGCGAGGCGCTGGAGCGCGCCCGCGAGGCGCTGGAGCTGGTCGGGCTGGACTCCGCGGCGGGGCGCTTCCCGCGGGAGCTGTCGGGCGGCCAGCAGCAGCGCGTCGCCCTGGCGCGGGCCTTCGTCAACCGCCCGAAGCTCCTCCTGCTCGACGAGCCGCTGAGCGCGCTCGACCTGAAGCTGCGCAAGCGGATGCAGATCGAGCTGAAGCATCTCCAGGAGAAGCTGGGCATCGCCTTCGTGTTCGTGACCCACGACCAGGAGGAGGCGATGAGCATGGCCAACCGCATCGTCGTCATGAACCGTGGCGTGATCGAGCAGGTGGGCGACGGGCGGACCATCTACACCAGCCCGGCCAGCCGCTTCGTCGCCGATTTCATCGGTGAGGCCAACCTGCTGCCGGGAACGGCGGAAGGCGACGCCGGGGTGCGGCTGGGGGTGGGGGCGGCGCTTCTGCCCCATCTCGGCGCCGACGCGCGGCAACGCTACACCGCGGTTCTGCGGCCCGAGCATGTCGAACTGCTGGACCAGCCGGAGGCGCCGGGTCTCATCACCGACCAGGGCTTCGTCGAGGACGTCATCGACACCGGGGGGCAGACCGTCGTGACGGTGCGCGTCGGCGAGCATCTGCTGGCCAGCCGCCGGCTGGGCATGGCGGGGAAGGGGCTGAATCCGGGGGCGCCGGTCTTCGTCGGCTTCCGTCCGGGGCACGTCCACCTCATCGCCGAGCCGGCCCCGCACCGGTCCGGACCATGAGCACGACCATGAGCGCAGCCATGAACCGAGCCCTGCCCCTGCTGGCGGCCCCGGTCGCCTTCTTCGTGGCCTTCTTCGCCGTTCCCATGATCGTCGTCGTGTCGTCCAGCCTGATGGCCGGCGGCGTGCCGTCGCTCGGCAACTACGCGCGGGTGCTGCTCGACCAGTATCACTGGGACGTGCTGGCGGCGACCTTCCGCATCGCCGGGCTGACCACGGCGGCCTGCGCGCTGCTCGGCTACCCGCTGGCCTATTATCTGGTGCGGGTGGTCAAGTCGCGGGCGCTGCGGCGGACCTGCGTCATCCTGCTGGTGCTGCCGCTGTTCACCAGCAACATTGTCCGCTCCTTCGGCTGGATGGTCCTGCTGGGGCGCAACGGCCTCGTCAACGACGCGCTGGTCGGGGCCGGCATCCTGGACCGCCCGATGCGCTTTCTCGGCACCGAACTGGGCATCGTGATCGGGCTGGTCTACATCCTGCTGCCCTTCATCGTGCTGGCGGTCGGCAACGCGCTGGCGGCGGTGGACCCGGCGCTGGAAGACGCCTCCTCCGACCTCGGCGCCACGCCCTTCGACACCTTCCGGACGGTCACCTTTCCGCTCTGCCTGCCGGGGCTGATGTCGGGGATCGTCATGGTCTTCACCCTGGCCGTCAGCGCCTACGTCACGCCGGCTCTGCTGAGCGGCGGCAAGATCACGGTCTTTCCCATGCTGATCTTCCAACAATACAGCACCGTCTTCGACGTGAACTACGGCGGCGCGCTCAGCATGACGCTGCTGGTCATGACGCTGGTCCTGGTCGGTCTGGCCGGCTGGATCGGCAACGCCGGGGCCGACGCGAAGGGGAGGGCCGCCCGATGATCGCACGGCTTCTCCTGCGGGTCGTCTCCTGGTCGGTCATGGCCTACCTGATCCTGCCGCTCCTCGTCATCGTCGGCTCCTCCTTCACGGCCACCAGCTACCTCGCCTTCCCGCCGCAGGGGCTGACGCTCGACTGGTACGGGCGGATGCTCGCCGACACCTCCTATCTGGCGGCCTTCGGCACCAGCACCCTGCTGGCCCTGGTCGCCACGGCGGCGGCCCTGCTGCTCGGCGTGCCGGCGGCGCTGGCCATCGCCCGCTGCGAGTTTCCCGGCAAGCGGTTCCTGCTGTCGCTGCTGATGTCGCCGCTGGTCCTGCCGCATGTCGTTCTGGGTGCGGCCCTGCTGCAATACTGCGCGGCGCTGGGCCTGATGCGCAGCTTCACGGCGCTGCTGGTCGGGCACATCGTGATCGTCATGCCCTTCGTCCTGCGCTCCGTCCTGCCGCAATTGACGCCGGAGCAGCGGGCGCTGGAGGAGGCGTCGGCGGACCTCGGCGCCCGCCCGATGGAAACCTTCTTCCTCGTCACGCTGCCGCAGATCCGCAGCGGGCTGGCGAGCGGCGCGATCTTCGCCTTCATCTCCTCCTGGATCAACGTCGAGCTGAGCATCTTCAACACCACGGCGGAGATGACGACCATCCCGGTCAAGCTGTTCAACTACGTCCAGTACACGATCGACCCGGTCATCGCCGCGGTGTCCTCCATCACCATCGGCGTGGCGGCTCTGGCGATCGTCATCCTCGACCTCACCGTCGGGCTGCACCTTCTGTCGGACCGGCGCTGACCGCCGGTCCCGGCACCCCCCGCTTCATCCCCCGATCAATCTCTGAATCCGATCCACGAAAGGGTCCTTCCATGCGCATGCAAGACGCATTCGATGTCCTGTACACCCACACCGAGGGCGAGCCGCTCTGCATCATCCACAGCGGCATCCCCTATCCGCCGGGCTCCAGCATCCTGGAGAAGCGCCAGTTCCTGGAGACCCATTACGACTGGCTGCGCGAAGCCCTGATGCGCGAGCCGCGCGGCCACAAGGACATGTTCGGCGTCTTCCTGACCCCGCCGTCCGGCCCGGACTGCGACGCCGGCCTGATCTACATCGACGGCACCCAGTATTCCCACATGTGCGGCCACGGAACCATCGCCGTCGCCATGGCGATGGTCGCCAACGGCCTCGTCCGCCGCGGCGAGAACGGGCGCACCACCATCCGCTTCGAGACCACCGCCGGCCTCGTCGTTGCCGAGGTGGCGCATGAGGGCGACCGGGTGCTGTGGACCCGCTTCGAGAACGTCCCGGCCTACGTCGCCGCGCAGGACGTGGAGTTCGAACTGCCGGAGATCGGCCCGCTGAAGGCCGACATCGTGTGGGGCGGCAACTACTTCGGCATCATCGACCTGACCGGCACGTCGCTGCGCATCGGGGCGGAGAACGGCACCGCCCTGTCGCATTACGGCATCCTGGCGCGCGAGCAGCTCCGCCGCAAGGTGGCGATCCAGCACCCGGCGTCGGCCCACATCAACAACTTCAACTTCGTGACCTTCTGGCACGAGCCGACCATCGAGGGCGCCTTCTACAAGAACGTCCACGTGTTCAGCGCCGGCCAGCTCGACCGCTCGCCGGGCGGCACCGGCACCAGCGCGATGATGGCGATGTTCGAGGCGCGCGGAAAGATGGCGATCGGCGATACCATCCGCTCCGAGGGGCTGCTCGGCACGGGCACCTTCGAGGGCAGCCTGCTCGGCGAGACCCGCCTGAACGGCGTCCGCGCCGTGCGCCCGACCGTGAAGGGCACCGCCAGCATCCTCGGCACCGCGCGCTGGGTCATCGACCGCAACGACCCGGTGGGCGCCGGCTTCCTGGTCGCCTGACCGGGAGGTATCCGACCGGGAGGCGCCTGACCGGGAGGCGCCTGACCGGGAGGCGCCGCCGGGGTCGCCTTCCATCCAGCCCCGCGCCTTCCGCGCGGGGCTCCGGAACCTACGCCTTCACCTTGTGCAGCGGCTGGGTGTCCCCGCCCTCGACGCGCGGGCGGTTGGGTTCCTCCTCGGTCAGGGGATCGCACTCGACCATGGTGGCGAGGGAGCGGGCGGTCAGGCGCTGGTACTCCGTCGTTCCCTCCGCCTTCCAGGCGATCTCGTCCTCGCGCAAATCGCGGATCACCTTGGCGGGGAGGCCGGCGACCAGGGTGCGCGGGGGCACCGCGAATCCAGCCTTCACGAAGGCCATGGCGGCGACGATGGACTGCTCGCCGATCACCGCGCCGTCCATGACCACCACATTCATGCCGACCAGCGCGCCGCGCTTCACGACGCAGCCGTGCAGGACCGCCCCGTGGCCGACATGCCCGTCCACCTCCACCACCGCGTCATGGCCGGGGAAAGCGTGGAGCGTGCAATTGTCCTGCACGTTGCTGCCGTCCTCCAGGATGATGCGGCCGAAGTCGCCACGCAGGGATGCGCAGGGGCCGACGTAGCAGCCGGCCCCCACGATCACGTCGCCGATCAGAACGGCGGAGGGGTGCACGAAGGCGGTCGGGTGGACCACCGGCACCACGCCGTCGATGGCGTAAACCTTCGGACGCAGGCCCGTCATGCGGCGGCCGGAACGCGGGTCTGGACGACGCGGAAGCGGCCCGCCACGAAGGCGAGGTCGCACAGCGCGGCGTTGCAGGCCGGGTTGGCGCCGGTGCCGTGGAAGTCGCTGAAGGCCGCCGACTGGTTGACGAACACGCCGCCGGTCAGGTTGACGGACAGGGCGACACCCGCCTCGGTGAAGGCGTCCTGGGCCGCGGCGATGGTGTTCCGGTCGGTGCTGTAGAGCGCGGCGGTCAGCGCGCCCTTGCCGCGGGCGAGGGTGGTCGCGCGGGCCAGGGCGTCTTCGGTGCCGTCCACCTTCACGATCATGGAGATGGGGCCGAAGAGTTCCTGGCCGTACGCCTCCTCGTCCTTGGCGTCGAGGACGAGGATGAGCGGCGTGTGGACGCGGGCGTCGGCGAACTTCGGGTGGTCCAGCTTGCGGGAGGCCAGGGCGACGGCGCCGAGGCCGTGGGCGTCCTGAAGGCGTTTCAGGGTGGCGTCGGACTGGATGGCGCCCAGCACCTCGACGGCGCGCTCGGCGTCGGACAGGAACTTGTCGGTGGCGCCGGCGATGGCCTGGACGACCTGATCGAAGGACAGCGGTTCGCCGCCGGCCCTGATGCCGTCCTTCGGCACGAAGATCACCTGCGGGGTCGTGCACATCTGGCCGGAATAGAGCGACAGCGAGAAGGCGAGGTTGCGCGCCATGCCCTTCGGGTCGTCGGTCGAGTCGATGACGACCGTGTTGACGCCGGCCTTCTCGGTGAAGACCTGGGCCTGCCGGGCGTTCTGCTCCAGCCAGTTGCCGAACTCGCTGGAGCCGGTGAAGTCGATCAGCGCGACCTCGGGCCGGGTGGCGAGGTCCTTGGCGATGGGCGCGTCGGCGCTGTCCGCGGCGAGGGTGACGAGGTTGGGGTCGAGGCCGGCTTCGCCGAGGACCGCGCGGCAGATCTCCACCGTGATGGCGAGCGGCAGGATGGCCGCCGGGTGCGGCTTCACGATCACGGCGTTGCCGGTGACGAGGCTGGCGAACAGGCCCGGATAGCCGTTCCAGGTCGGGAAGGTGGCGCAGCCGATCATCACGGCCACCCCGCGCGGGACCACCTCGAAGACCTTGTCCATGACCAGCGGCGGATTCTTGCCCTGCGGCTTCTCCCAGCGGGCGGAGGGGACCTGATCGGTCATCGCCTTCCAGCCGTAGGTGACGGCTTCGAGGCCGCGGTCCTGGGCGTGCGGGCCGCCGGCCTGAAAGGCCATCATGAAGGCCTGGCCGGTGGTGTGCTGGACGGCGTTGGCGATCTCGAAGCTGCGCGCGTTCAGGCGAGTCAGGATTTCCACGCAGACCCCCGCCCGTCCGTCCGGGCCGGCCTTGCGCCAGCCGGGCATGGCGGTCTTCGCAGCGGCGAGCAGGGCGTCCAGGTCGGGCTTCGGATAGGTCACGCCGAGGTCGAAGCCGAAGGGCGAGCGTTCGGCGCCGATGAAGCCGCCGGCGGCGGGCTGGTCCAGATGGAACAGCTTGTTCAGGCGTGCCTTGAAGGCGGTCTCGCCGTCCGCGGCGGCGGTCTCGCCATAGACGCGGGGGCTCGGCATCTCGGCGAAGGGCGACCAATAGCCGCGCTGGCGCGAGGCGGCGACGGCCTGATCCAGGGTGGCGCGGTGGCGCTCGAACAGCTCCTGCGGGGTGGTCATGACGGGCATCTCCTCCGGGTTTCTTCGTGTTGGTTGTTTTCGTTGTGGTGGGCCGCCGGGGCGTTCAGCAAGGCGGTCCAGCTTTCGAGCCACGCCAGCGCGTCCTCGTCCGGCAGCGGCTGCTGGCAGGCGTCGATCTCCAGGCGCTCGCCGAGACGGGTGGCGCTCAGGCGGCGCAACGCCTCGTCCAGGCGGCGGCCGGCGAGGCAGAAGGTGTCGCGATAGGTGCGGTCGCCGAGCGCGATGACGCCATAGCGCAGGCGCGAGAGGTCCGGGCGGGTCTCGTCCAGGCTGCGGACGAAGGGGGCGATGTTGTCCGGCCAGTCGCCATGGCCGTGGGTCGAGGTGCAGACCAACAGCACCCCACGGTCGGGCAACCGCAGGTCGGCGCAGCCCTGGCCGGTGGAAAGCGTGGCGCCGTGGCCGGCGCGCGCCAGCGCGTCGCGCACGCATTCGGCGACGAGGTGGGCGTTTCCGGACTCCGAGCCGACGACGATCAGGATCTCAGCCATGGCCGGACCTTAAACCAAGGCCGCCGGGTAGTGATACCGATTTTTGGAGTATGACTGTTGTTCTGTATCCCTTCGTCCCGGCCCTAACGGGTGGGGATGCTGGAAAAGCGTCTTCCCGCTTGCCCATACCGCGCCGCCGATGACATATTACAACCAAGCGCACAGTGCGCATAAAACTGTATCATATCGATACGGCAAGAACGGCCCCAACGAAGGGACGATTAGGGAATGGAAACGCACCTCTTCACGGCGGGAGTCCGCCGATGAGCTACGCCAGCATCCTGTTCGAGGTGGCGGACGGCGTGGCGACGCTGACGCTGAACCGCCCGGACAAGCTCAACAGCTTCACCAGCGCCATGCACGCGGAGGTGCGCGACGCGCTGTCCCGCGTGAAGGACGACGAATCCGTGCGCTGCCTGCTGCTGACCGGCGCGGGGCGCGGCTTCTGCGCGGGGCAGGACCTGTCCGACCGGGCGGTCGCGCCGGGGCAGGAGATGCCGGACCTTGGCCAATCCATCGAGGCGAACTACAACCCGCTGGTCCGCACGCTGCGCGCGCTGGAGATGCCGGTCGTCGCGGCGGTCAACGGCGTGGCGGCGGGGGCGGGAGCGAACATCGCCTTCGCCTGCGACCTCGTGCTGGCGGGACGGTCGGCGAGCTTCATCCAGGCCTTCTGCAAGCTGGGGCTGGTCCCCGATTCGGGCGGAACATGGTTCCTGCCCCGGCTGGTCGGCACGCAGCGGGCGATGGCCCTGGCGATGCTGGGAGAAAAGGTGACGGCGGAGGAGGCCGAGCGGCTCGGTATGATCCACAAGGCGGTGGATGACGCGGAGCTGATGCCGGCCGCGACGGCGCTGGCCCGGACGCTGGCGGCCCAGCCGACCAGGGGTTTGGCCCTCATCAAGAAGGCCATCCACGCCTCCACCACCAACACGTTGGACGAGCAGTTGGACCTGGAGCGCGACCTTCAGCGCGCCGCCGGCCGCACCGCCGATTACCGCGAGGGCGTCGCCGCCTTCCTGGAGAAGCGGGCGCCCCGATTCGAGGGCAAGTGATGCCCCGGGAAAATTCCAAGGCGCTGGACCGTTCGGCGACCGTGGCCGTGGTCGGCTGCGGCGCCATGGGGGCCGGCATCGCGCAGGTGGCGGCAACCGCCGGGCATAGGGTGCTGCTGTTCGACGCGCGGGAGGGGGCGGCGGCCAGGGCGATGGACGGCATCGCCGACGCGCTCGCCAAACTGGTCGCCAAGGACCGGATGCGCGAGGAGGACCGGGTCGCCCTGCTCGGGCGGCTGGAGCCGGTGGAGCGGCTGGCGGCGCTGGCTCCCGCGGCGCTGGTCGTCGAGGCCGTCGTCGAGGATCTGGAGGTCAAGCGCGGGCTGTTCCGGGACCTGGAGGGGATCGTGGGGGAGGAGGCGATCCTCGCCACCAACACCTCGTCCCTGCCGGTGACGGCGATTGCCGCGCCGCTGAAACGGCCGGAGCGGTTCGCGGGCCTGCACTTCTTCAATCCCGCGCCGCTGATGGCCCTCGTCGAGATCGTCAGCGGGCTGGCGACGGACCGGGCGGTGGCGGAGACGCTGTTCGCCACGGCGAAGGACTGGGGGAAAAGCCCGGTGTTTGCCCGCTCCACGCCGGGATTCATCGTCAACCGGGTGGCGCGGCCCTTCTACGCCGAAGGCTTGCGGGCCTTGCAGGAGCAGGCGGGGGACCCGGCGACGCTCGACGCCGTGATGCGCGACTGCGGCGGCTTCCGCATGGGGCCGTTCGAGTTGATGGACCTGATCGGCCATGACGTGAACTTCGCGGTCACGCGGTCGGTGCACGCGGCCTATTTCGGCGATCCGCGCTTCCAACCCTCGCTGATCCAGCAGGAGCTGGTGGAGGCGGGGCGGCTGGGCCGCAAGACCGGGCGCGGATTCTACCAGTACGGAGCGGGGGCGGAGACGGCGCGGGCGAAGGACGCGCCGGAGGCTCCCAGGCCGTCGCGGGTGTCGGTGGAAGGGCATCTCGGGCCGGCGCACGGGCTGTTGGCGATGATCCGCGAGGCGGGCATCGCGGTGGAGGAACTGCCGGAGCCCGGACCGGGGCACCCCATCGGGCGGCTGGTGGTGGACGGGGTGACGCTGACCCTGACCGACGGGCGCAGCGCCACCCGGCACGCGGCGGACATCGGGCGGAAGGACGTGGTCCTGTTCGATCTGGCGCGGGACTATGCGGGGGCCTCCCGCATCGCCATCGCGGCGGCGGATGGGGCGGCGCGCGGGTCCGTCGCGACGGCGGCGGGGCTGTTCCAGGCGCTGGGCAAGCGCGTGTCCGTTCTGGACGACCTGCCGGGCCTTCTGGTCATGCGCACCGTCGCCATGCTGGCGAACGAGGCGGCGGACGCGGTGCTTCAGGGGGTCGCCAGCGCCGCCGACGTCGACACCGCGATGACCAAGGGCGTGAATTACCCGCTGGGGCCGCTGGCCTGGGCCGAGAGCATCGGGCTCGACCTCGTGGTGGACGTGCTGGACGCGCTCAACCGGACCTATGGCGAGGACCGCTACCGCGCCTCGGCGCTGCTGCGCCGCAAAGTATGGGGAGGAACCTTCTTTCATGACTGAGACGAACAGGGCGCAGGCCATCGCCGAGGCGGTCGGACGGGGCATGTACGAGCGCGACCATTGCGCCATCGCCCATGGGATCGAACTGGTGGCGATCGCGCCGGGCTACGCCCGCATGACCATGACCGTGCGCAAGGACATGGTGAACGGTCACGACATCTGCCACGGCGGCATGACCTTCACGCTGGCCGACACGGCCTTCGCCTACGCCTGCAACGCCGGCAACGAGGTCACCGTGGCCGCCGCCTGCAACATCGTGTTCCCGGCCCCGGCGAAGCTGGGCGACGTGCTGACGGCGGAATGCCGCGAGGTGCACAAGCGCGGCCGGGCCGGCGTCTACGACACGACCGTGACCAACCAGGAGGGCGCCGTCATCGGCGTCTTCCGCGGCCAGTCCATGCGCATCCAGGGCGAGGTCGTGGCGGTGTAAGCGGGTGCCCCCCCATCCCTCCCCCGCGAAGCGGGGGAGGGATGGGGGGCAACAAGGAAGAATGTTGGGAGGGAACACATGACCGAAGCCTACCTCTGCGACGCGGTTCGCACGCCGTTCGGGCGCTATGGCGGGGGGCTCGCGCCGGTGCGGGCGGACGATCTGGCCGCCGTGCCGATCAGGGCTCTGATGGAGCGCAACGCGGGCGTGGACTGGGCCGCCGTGGACGACGTGATCCTCGGCTGCGCCAACCAGGCGGGCGAGGACAACCGCAACGTCGCCCGCATGGCCGCGCTGCTGGCGGGCCTTCCCGTGGAGGTGCCGGGGACGACCGTGAACCGGCTGTGCGGGTCGGGGCTGGACGCGCTGGGCATGGCGGCGCGCGCCGTCAAGGCCGGCGAGGCGGACCTCGTCATCGCGGGCGGGGTGGAAAGCATGACCCGCGCGCCCTTCGTCATGGGCAAGGCCGACGGCGCCTTTTCCCGCGAGGCGCAGATGTTCGACACCACCATCGGCTGGCGCTTCGTGAACCCGAGGATGAAGGCGGCCTACGGGATCGATTCGATGCCGGAGACGGCGGAGAACGTGGCCACCGATTACGGCGTGAACCGGCAGGATCAGGACGCCTTCGCGCTGCGCAGCCAGCAGCGGGCGGCGCGGGCGCAGGAAACCGGGCGGTTCGCGCGGGAGATCGTGCCGGTGCTGATCCCGCAGCGGAAGGGCGACCCCAAAGTTATCGACAGGGACGAGCATCTGCGCCCCGACACGACGCTGGAGGCTCTGGCGAAGCTGGGGACGCCGTTCCGGAAGGAGGGCGGGACGGTGACCGCCGGCAACGCCTCAGGCGTCAACGACGGGGCGGGGGCGCTGCTGGTGGCGTCGGAGGCGGCGGTGCGCCGCTATGGCCTGACGCCGCGTGCGCGGGTGACGGGGCTCGCCACGGCGGGGGTGCCGCCGCGCGTCATGGGCATCGGGCCGGCTCCGGCGACGCGGAAGCTTCTGGAGCGGCTGGGCGTGCCGGTCGGCGGCGTCGACGTGATCGAGCTGAACGAAGCCTTCGCGGCGCAGGCGCTGGCGGTGCTGCGGATGCTCGGGCTGCCGGACGACGCGGAGCATGTGAACCCCAACGGCGGGGCCATCGCGCTCGGCCACCCGCTGGGGGCGTCGGGCGCCCGGCTGGCCGGAACGGCCCTGGTCGAACTGGAGGCTCGCAAGGCGCGCCGCGCGCTCTGTACCATGTGCATCGGGGTGGGGCAGGGCATCGCGTTGATGCTGGAGCGCGACTGACCGCACCCCCATATAAATTCGCAGGGCCAACAAAACAAAAACCGGCCAGGAACGCAGCCTCGGGAGAGAAACGCCATGTTGATGCTGAACACACCGCTGCAGCACGAGCTCGACCATTACGAGACGGCCAGCCGGGACGAGATCACCGCGATGCAGATTTCGCGGCTGAAATGGTCGCTGCAGCACACCTACGCCAACGTCGCGCATTTCCGGGCCAAATGCCAGAAGAAGGGCGTCACCCCCGCCGACTTCAAGGAGTTGAAGGACCTGTCGCTGTTCCCCTTCACGGTGAAGGAGGATCTGCGCCAGACCTATCCGTTCGGCCTGTTCGCCGTGCCGATGACCGAGCTGGTGCGCCTGCACGCCTCCAGCGGCACCACGGGCAAGCCGACGGTGGTCGGCTACACCGACGCCGACATCCACAACTGGGCCGATCTGGTGGCGCGTTCCATCCGCGCGGCGGGCGGGCGGCGTGGCGACCGGGTGCATGTGTCCTACGGCTACGGGCTGTTCACCGGCGGGCTCGGCGCCCATTACGGGGCGGAGCGGCTGGGCTGCACCGTCATCCCCATGGGCGGCGGCCAGACGGAACGGCAGGTCCAGCTCATCCGGGATTTCGAGCCCAACGTCATCATGGTCACCCCCTCCTACATGCTGAACATCGCGGAGGAGATGGAACGCCAGGGCATGAAGACTTGGCAGACCGCCCTGCGGGTCGGAATCTTCGGCGCCGAACCCTGGACCAACGCCATGCGGGCGGAGATCGAGCAGAAGTTCGGCATCGACGCCGTGGACATCTACGGCCTGTCGGAGATCATGGGGCCGGGCGTCGCCAGCGAGTGCGTGGAGACCAAGGACGGTCCGGTCATCTGGGAAGACCATTTCTATCCGGAGATCATCAACCCGGAGACGGGCGAGGTCCTGCCGGACGGCGAATATGGCGAGCTGGTCTTCACGACGCTGACCAAGGAAGGTCTGCCGATGATCCGCTACCGCACGCGCGACCTGACGCGGCTGCTGCCGCCGACCTCGCGCAGCATGCGGCGCATCGACAAGATCACCGGGCGGTCGGACGACATGCTCATCATCCGCGGCGTGAACGTCTTCCCGACGCAGATCGAGGAGCTGATCTGCAAGGAACCGATGTTCGCGCCCCATTACGAGCTGGTCGTGTCGCGCGACGGGCATATGGACAATCTGGCGGTCCGGGTCGAGACGGAGCCGCACCACGCCGGCGGCGACCGCAAGGCGTATGCTAAGCACCTGCAACACCGGATCAAGTCGCTGATCGGCATCACCACGGCGGTCGAGGTGGTCGATCCCGGCGCCATCGAGCGCTCGCAGGGCAAGGCGAAGCGCGTACGGGATCTGCGGCCGAAGGGGTAAGGTTGCGGGTGTCCCCTCCCTTTCCGTTCCACCGGGGAGGGAGGGGGCAATAACCCTCCGGCGCGCGGGTCTTTCCGTTTGAAAAGTATCATTTGAAACAGTATCATCAGAAACAAATAAGGATACATCGGGGGAAACGCACCATGCACTCGACCTACAGCTACCCGAAATTCGCCTACACACCATCGGAGGAGCAGCGCACCGGGACCGTCAAGCGCCATCCCGTCGTGGTGGTCGGGGCCGGGCCGGTCGGCATGACCGCCGCCATCGACCTCGCCCAGAAAGGCGTGCCGGTGGTCGTGCTGGACGACGACGACACGGTCAGCATCGGCAGCCGCGCGGTCTGCTACGCCAAGCGGGCGCTGGAGGTGTGGGACCGGCTGGGCTCCGCGCAGCGGATGATCGACAAGGGCGTGATCTGGAAGATCGGCAAGGTTTTCCACGGCGACAAGCAGGTCTACCAGTTCGACCTGCTGCCGGAACCGGACCACAAGAACCCGGCCTTCATCAACCTCCAGCAATATTATCTGGAAGAATACCTGATCACCGACGCGAAGAAGACCGAGCGGGTCGATCTGCGCTGGAAGTCGCGCGTGCTGTCCGTGAAGCCGATGAGCGACCATGTGGTGTTGCAGGTGGAGACCCCGGACGGCGTCTACGCGCTGGAGGCCGATTGGGTGATCGCCTGCGACGGGGCCAAGTCCTCGATCCGCAAGATGCTGGACCTCGATTTCGTGGGCGAGGTGTTCCAGGACCGCTTCCTGATCGCCGACGTGGTGATGAAGGCGGATTTCCCGGCGGAGCGCTGGTTCTGGTTCGACCCGCCCTTCCACCAGAAGCAATCCACCCTGCTGCACATGCAGGCCGACAACGTCTGGCGCATCGACTTCCAACTGGGCTGGGGGGCCGATCCGGAGGAGGAGAAGAAACCCGAGCGCGTCATCCCCCGCCTGAAGGCCATGCTGGGCGAGGACACGGCGTTCGATCTGGAGTGGGTCTCCGTCTACACCTTCCAATGCCGGCGGCTGGAGAATTTCCGCAAGGGCCGGGTCTTCTTCGCGGGCGACAGCGCGCATCAGGTCTCGCCCTTCGGCGCGCGGGGCGCCAACTCCGGCGTGCCGGACGCCGACAATCTGGTGTGGAAGCTGAAGCTGGTGATGGACGGCGTGGCGCCGGACAGCCTGCTGGACACCTATTCGGACGAGCGGGTCGCGGCGGCCAAGGAGAACCTGCTGAACTCCACGCGCTCCACGGATTTCATCACGCCCAAGAGCGAGGTCAGCCGAACCTTCCGGGACGCCGTGCTGAATCTGGCGGGGGAGCACCCCTTCGCGCGGTCGCTCGTGAACTCGGGCCGTCTGTCCACGCCGACGACCTATGTGGACAGCCGGTTGAACACGCCGGACAGCGACCGTTTCGCGGGCAACATGGTACCGGGCGCACCGGCGACGGACGCTCCGGTCGAAGCGCAGGGGCAGGCCGGCTGGCTGATGGACAAGCTGGGCGGCGGCTTCGTCGCGCTCTATTACGCCGGGGGAGACGCGGTGCCGGCGGAGGTGGCGGAGCGCCTGGACGCTCTGGCCAAGGGGGCGGTGCCGTTCGCATGGCGTGCCGTCACCAACCGCCGCCGCGAGGCTCTGCCGAATGAACTGTTGGATGTGAACGGCCGCTTCGAGGAGCGGTACGACGCCACGCCGGGCACGCTCTACCTGATCCGCCCCGACCAGCATGTGGCCGGGCGCTGGCGGACGTTCGATGCGGACAAGCTGGCCGCGGCGCTGAACCGCGCCGTCGGCCTGTAAATCGGCCTGTAAGAGACGATTGGGAGGATACAGTCATGGCCACGCTCGTGACCGAGAACCGGATTGCGAAACCGGACGATTTCTACGAGGCGCTGATCGACACGCATCGCGACCTGAGCGCCGAGCAGAGCAACATGGTCAACGCCAAGCTGGTTTTGCTGCTGGCGAACCACATCGGCGACATGGAGGTGCTGAAGGAGGCGCTGCGCGTCGCCCGCAAGGGGGTGTGAAAGCGGACGGTTCAGGTCTTCGGCAGCCGCTGCTCCGGGGCGGAGGCAAGCTGGTCGGCCTGGGCCTGCATCCTGGTCAGGAGGCGGTCGAGCAGGGCCGCTTCCTCCTCCGTCAGGGCGTGGGTCAGTTGATCCTCGTAGGCGAGCGCCAGGGGCACGATCTGCGTGTAGATGTCCAGCGCCTTGGGCGTCAGGGTCAGCAGCGCCTTGCGGCGGTCGGTGTCGCCCGCTTCACGCAGGATCAGGGCGGAGTCCAGCATCCGGCTGATGGCGCGGCTGACCTGCACCTTGTCCATGGCGGTGCGCTGGGCGATCTCCCCGGCGCTCAGCGTCTCCCTGCCGCCCAGAACGGCGATGATCCGCCATTCCGGGATCGTGATGCCGAAGCGCTTCTCATACAGCTTCGCCACCGTGTGGCTGACCGTGTTGGACAGCACCGACAGCCGATAGGGCAGGAAGCGGGTCAGGTGCAGCGTGGCAGCGCCGGGAGCGGTCTCCGAACGCTTGCGGCGGGCTTGGGGCATGAGTCGTCGCCGTTCCAGCGGTTAAGTCCGTCCATCCTGCGCGCAAATTTTCTTGTTGCAACTGTTTCATATGAAACTAAACTGTGGTCGGCCGACACGCGCCATGAATCGTCTGGCCACCACGATCTGGGAGGATCGCCATGAAGAACTGGATCTCGTTTCCGCGGGTGGAGGGCACCGCGACCCGTCAGGCCCACGTCCGTCTGCCGGCTGGGACCTATGAGCGCGAAATGGGGCGCGAGGGCTTTTTCGGCCCGGCGACCCAGATGCACCACGCCCATCCTCCGACCGGTTGGACCAGCTTCGACGGCGACCTGCGCCCGCGCGCCTTCGACCTGAACCGGTCCGAAGAGCTTGCCGACTGCCCGCTGAGCGCCGTGCGGCTGATGGGCAACGGGGCGACGCAGGTCCGGATGTGGCGCTTCCAGGGGAAGATGGAGCATCTGGTCCGCAACGCCGACGGCGACGACCTGCTGTTCTTCCACCAGGGCGGCGGGCACCTGTTCTGCGACTACGGTCATCTTGAGGTGCGCGAGGGCGACTATGTCGTGCTGCCGCGCAACACCGCCTGGCGGCTGGAGAGCGATGGGCCGGTCACCGCGCTGATGATCGAGGCGACCAACGACGCTTACCAGTTGCCGCACAAGGGGCTGGTCGGGACGCACGCGATCTTCGACCCGGCGGTGCTGGACGTGCCGGCGCTGGACGACGCCTTCCAGGGCCAGAAGAACGAACGCGAGACGGTCGTGCGCGTGAAGAAGCGGGGGCGGGTCAACGCCATGGTCTACCCGTTCAACCCACTGGACGCGGTGGGCTGGCACGGCGATCTGGCGCCGGTGCGCATCAACTGGCGCGACATCCGGCCTTTGATGAGCCACCGCTACCACCTGCCGCCCAGCGCGCACTGCACCTGGGTCTCGGCGCGGTTCGTGATCTGCACCTTCGTGCCGCGTCCGATCGAGTCCGATCCGGAGGCGCTGAAGCTGCCCTATTATCATTCGAACGAGGACTACGACGAGGTGCTGTTCTATCACCGCGGCCAGTTCTTCTCACGCGACAACATCCATCCGGGGATGGTGACCTATCATCCCTCGGGCTTCCCGCACGGGCCGCACCCGAAGGCCTACGAGGTCGCCCAGAAGTTCGAGCGCAAGGAAACCGACGAGGTCGCCGTGATGCTCGACACCCGCGACCCGCTTGACGTCTACGAGGGCATGGCCGCGACCGAGTGGCCGGGCTATGCCGACAGCTGGAAGGCCAAGTAAGGCGTGGGGTCCTGGTGCCTTGGCGAGAAAATAGAGTCTTGAAAATGGATTCTGGGAGGAAGGACCCGGCATGAAGCTGGCAACTCTGAAAGCGGGCGGTCGTGACGGCACGCTCGTGGTGGTGTCGAAGGACCTGACGCGGTGCCGGGCGGTCCCCGGCATCGCGCCGACTTTGCAGCAGGCGCTCGACGGCTGGACGGAGGTCGCGCCGAAGCTGGAGGCGGTCAGCCGCGCGTTGAACGCGGACGCAGCGTCGGGCGAGCCGTTCGACCCGGCCCAGGCCGCCTCGCCGCTGCCGCGCGCCTATCAGTGGGCAGACGGTTCGGCCTACGTGAACCATGTGGAACTGGTGCGGAAGGCGCGCGGGGCGGACATGCCGCCGAGCTTCTGGACCGACCCGCTGATGTACCAGGGCTGCTCCGACGCCTTCCTGGGGCCGTGCGACCCGATCCCGGTGGCGGACGAGGCGTTCGGCATCGACTTCGAATCCGAGATCGCCGTCATCACCGGCGACGTGCCCATGGGCGTCTCGGCGGACGCGGCGCGCGGGCACATCCGGCTGCTGATGCTGGTCAACGACGTGTCCTTGCGCAACCTGATCCCGGCGGAACTGGCGAAGGGCTTCGGCTTTTTCCAGTCGAAGCCCGCGTCCAGCTTCTCCCCCGTGGCGGTGACGCCCGACGAGCTGGGCGGCGCCTGGGACGGCGGCAAGGTCAACCTGCCGCTGGTCACCCACCTGAACGGCGCGCTGTTCGGCAGGCCCGACGCCGGGGTGGACATGACCTTCGACTTCCCGACGCTGGTGGCGCACGCGGCGAAGACGCGCGTCCTGGCGGCGGGGTCGATCATCGGGTCGGGCACCGTGTCCAACAAGCTGGACGGCGGGCCGGGCAAGCCGGTGGGGCAGGGAGGCGTGGGCTATTCCTGCCTTGCCGAAATCCGCACGATCGAGACCATCGAGACGGGCAAGCCGCAGACCCCCTTCATGCGCTTCGGCGACCGGGTGCGGATCGAGATGTTCGACGGGGCCGGCGACAGCGTCTTCGGCGCCATCGACCAGCCGGTGGTGCAACACCGGGGGCAAAACTGATGACCGACGCGCTGAACGTCATCAAGACCGAACACCGCAACCTGATGCGGGTGGTCAACATCTTCGACATCGTGCTGCGGGAGGCCGAGCCCGACTTCCCGCTGCTCACGGCCATCGTGGATTATCTTCAGCAGTTTCCGGACACGTACCATCATCCCAAGGAGGACCGCTTCCTGTTCACGGCGCTGCGCGCGCGCGACCCGGACGCGGCGGGCATCCTGGACGAGCTGGAGGCCGAGCACGACCTGTGCCTGAAGGCCACGAACGGGTTGCGCGCCGCGCTGGACGCCTATCGGGCGGGCGCGCCGGGGAGCGGGGCGGCATTCCGTGCGGTGGCCGAGGATTACCGGCGGCTTCAGCTGCGGCATCTGCAGAAGGAAGAGGGCGTGGTCATGCCCATGGCGAAGCAGGCGCTCCGTCCCGGGGACTGGGTGGAGATCAACGCCGCCTTCGCCGACAACAAGGACCCGCTGTTCAGCGGCGACGCCGCGGAGAGCGTGCGGGCGCTCTATTCCCGCGTGGTGAATCTGGCGCCGGCGCCCTACGGGCTGGCCGATGCGCACACGCGGGAGTCCTGAGCCGCCGGGTCTTGAAGCGACGCGGAAAAAAGCGCCCGGACCTCGCGGTCCGGGCGTTCAGTGGGGTCTATCGCGTCCAAGTGAGGGGACGCCCCTTCACCCGTTGGCCACGAGCCGCTCGGCTGGCGGGGCCTCCGGGATGGCTTGCGAGACGTAGCCTTCCCTGTGGATCAGCTCGTCCCGCGCACCCAGCGCCTTGGCGGCGTGGGCGCAATCTTCGACGAAGGCGGGGCTGCCGGCGATGAACACGCTGTGCGCCGACAGATCCTGGAACAGCGTGGGCAGGACGACCGGGATGCGCCCGCTCAGCCCCCCTTTGCCGGACCCGTCCTGCCGGTCGCGGGTCAGCGTGGTCAGGAACTTGAAGTTCCGGTGCTTGGCCTGCCAATAGGCCATCAGGCCGCGGGCGTAGACGTCGTCGTCGGTGCAGGCGGAGAACAGCAGCGTCACCGGCTGGCGGTAGCCACGCCGAAGCGCTGCGTCGGCCAGCGCCAGGATGGGCGCGAGGCCGGAGCCGGCCGCCATGCACAGCACCGGCGTGTCCACCGACGGATCGCCGATGAAGGTGCCGTAGGGGCCGGACAGCTTCACCATGTCCCCGCTTTTCAGCGTGTCGTGAACCCACAGGCTGGTCACCCCACCCTCGGCGCGGGTGATCTGCAGGACGATCTCCCCGTCGGCGCGCGGCGCGTTGGCGATGGAGTAGCAGCGCGGCGGGATGCCGGCGGACTCGTCGCCCAGCATCACGTATTGGCCGGGCCAATAGCGCAGCGGCTGTCCCAGCGGGCGCAGCAGAAGCTCCACGATGCGCGGCGTGCGCTGGATGCGGTCGGTGACGATGAACAGCACGTTTTCGCGCGGAGGGAACAGCTTGGGCTGCGCGTCGGCGGTGCCGTACTCGATGACCAGCTCCGCGGAGATGGGCTTGGCCATGCACATCAGGCCGTAGCCGTCCTTCCGCTCGGCCTGGGACAGCGCCATGTCCAGCACCATGCCCTGGTCGAATTGGCCGCTCAGCACCTTGACCTTGCATTCCCCGCAGGCCCCGGCGCGGCAGTTGTTGGGCAGGGCGTAACCGGCCTGCTCCAGCGCCGAAAGCACGGTCTCGCCCTCGCGGCACTCGACTTCGCGGCCCGAGGGATGGAGGCGGATGCGGCTCACGGACGAGTCCTCCCTAGACTCTTGGTGGATTCTTGTTCGGAAGAGACGGCCGGCGAGAGCGGAGCCCTGCCGGCCGTACGTCAGTTCGTGCCGATGCGTTGAGAACGCTCAGAAGACGGGAATGATCTCGTCCATATCGACGTCGCGGATTTCCTCGCCGGTGATGCCGACCTCGGGGATCGCCGGGAAGGGAATGTTGTAGCGGTCGAGAACGCCCTTCAGGTTCAGCATGGCGTTGCGCCAGTTCTCCTTCTTCGCCTCGTAGGCCGGGATGTGGAAGCCGGCCTTGCGGGCGATCTCCTCGGCCTCGCGCTGGGTGGCGATGAAATCGTCCGGCAGGTCCCAGAACTGCGGCGGCGGCTCGAACAGCACGGCCGACAGGAACAGGTAGCCGGCGCGGATCTGCTTGGTGATGATGGCGCGGTCCTCGACCTCCAGATGCGGATAGTCGCGCTCCATCACCGACATGCAAATCGCCATGTGGCGGCCTTCGTCGCGGCCGATGTTGCGGAACGCCTCCTTGAAGACCGGCTCGGTGCAGCCCGCCGCCATCTGGTGGAAGATGGTCGCCGCCGCGATCTCGCCCATCAGGAAGGAGCTGAAAAGGACGGCCAGCGAGTATTTCGGCACCGCCTTCTTGTAGCCGTCCCAATAGCGGCCGCCGTTGTAGTAGAGCCAATGGGCGTTGCGCTGCAACCGCTTGCCGAGTTCGGTCTTCGGCACGTAGGTCAGCGGGCTGGTGGCCTCCAGCAGCTTGGTGATGGCCATGCCGCACATCTGCTCGTGATTCTGCTCGTCACGGGTGACGGAGAAGAAGCAGCGGCGGACGGGGTCTTCCTCGTGGACCTCGTAGGTCTTGATCAGGGCGTGGGCGAAGACCGGCGGGGCCGACGCGTCGAACACCGACAGGATCGTCCACCAGTAGGCGATCGCCTCGCGCTCCTCCCACGAATACTTCGACACGTCGAAGCTGTCCCACGGCAGTTTGGCCGGGTCCCAGTTCTCGCGCTGCGCCGCGGTCCACACCTCTTCCAGCTTCTTGGTGTGGGATTCCCAGGACAGGGGATAGACGTTGGGCTGCGGCGTGTCGGGCGGAAACTCCATGGTGTTCGCGATCGGGGTGTAATCCTTGGCCATCCGGCATTTCCTCCTGAGATTTTGCGGGCCGGGCCGTTCGTTGTTGTGTGCCCGGTTCATGCGCACGGGGCGGCAGCGGCGCGCCGTATGCTCATTAACGTGACACAGTATGTTTGGATCGGCAACAGGAATGTGTATCGCTTTGATGATCGCTAGGGATTATTCTAATTTGCTGTTGTTGAATGAGTTTTTGGCGTGCGTGACCGCTTTGCGCCGTGGAGAGACGCGAAAAAACTCGATAATCTGTCTTCGATGTATCGCTTTTTCGGGGGTTACCCGACCCCGCCGCGCTGGAGCAGTTCGCGGATGTTGTCCGACTCGCCGTCCAGCAGCCCGCCGAAGCGGGCGTTGAAGGCGGGCTGCGCCTCGGGCAGGGGGCCGTTGGCGGTGGTCAGGGCGGACATCAGGAAGGATTCCGCCGTCTGGCGGACGAAGCGGTAGATGTTGCGCGTCAGCATGCGCGACTCCTGCCCCGGCCAGTCGGGCGGCAGCAGGTCGGGCGGCAGCATCGGGTCGCGCAGCAGGATGCGGCGGTAGTCGTGGATCATCAGCGTGCGCAGCACGAAGCACAGGCGCGGGTCGGGCGAATCGGCGGAATCCAGCGCCTGCCACACCGGGCGGAAGCGGTCCAGGAAGCCGGTGTAGTCGCGCTCCAGCTGATCCACGTCCCAGAAGCCGCGCACCAGGTCGCGCAAGGGGCCGTAGCCGGACGTCCGGTCGTGTGTCGCCTTCATGTGCACCACCTTGTCGGCGATGCCCAGTTCGGCGAGCAGGCGGTGCATCGCCGCCTCGTCGCAGTTGGGGTGGGCGAAGACGTTGTTGGCGGCGGCGCCGAACCCCTGCCAGACCAGCTCCCGCCGCAGCTTCTCGCGCGTTTCGACGTCGAGCGCGTTGGGTGCCACCAGCAGCAGGTGCCAGCCGCGGTCCCAGCCGCGCACCAGCGGCGCGTAGATGCGCCGTTCCGCCGCGGCGAAACGCTCGTGCCCGCTTTCGGTGACGCGGTAGAAGCTGCGCCGTCCGATCTGGGTGTTGATCAGCCAATCGTCCTTGCACAGCCGGAAGACCGAGGTGCGGACGATGCGCTCGCTGAGCCCGAAATGCGCCATCAGGTCGATCAGGCTGCCCAGCCAGGCGGAACCGCCGTGCGGTAGGATCGCATCGCCGTAGACCGTGATGATGAGCGACTTGGCGCGCGGGGCGATGGTCTCGATCAGCGGGGCGACCAAGTCTTCGGGGCGGCGCGGACGGGGCATGCTGGGGAACTCTTCCGATTGGCGGGCGGGGCTAAGCGCATCGGTATGATACCAACTTTATAGATGATATGCGTCCTGTCTGGCTATACCGGTCACACCGCGGCGGTTCTTCGGCAGCCAATTCTAAGCCAATGGGAAAAAACGAAAATTCCGTTTCTCTTTCGCCGCCATTGACATTAGGGAAGGCTGAATTTCCGTTTGACAAGCATAAATGCGATACACTACCGTCCAATCAATAACACAGTTTGTGTCATAACGTCGACACCCCCGCGAGCCCGAAAATGCGGCCGCCGATGGGGTGAACCGGCGAGGACGGAGGAAACATGCCCAGGACGTGGAAGACCTACGACAAGGGGGATCCGCTTCCCGACGACTATCGGAAGGCGTTGCTGCATCTGATGTCGTTCCAGGGGGATTCCGAATACGCCGGCGCCCAGCGCGTGGCGGAGAACATGCGCTTCGCCCCCCGGCCGGAGGAAGCCTACCGCCTTTCCAAGAAGGTCATGGAGGAGATGGGCCACGCCTACTATGTCTGGAACCTGATGCAGGATCTGGGCGTGGACGTGGACGCGCGGCTGCAGGAGCTGGTCGCCCATCCGGACAATCCCGACCCCGCCAAGGTCAACGTCATCAACGGCTTCCGCCGGCAGAACTGGGAGCGGTTCTTCGATGGCTGGACCGACGTGGCGCTGTTCTCCACGGTGGTGACGCCCGCCGCCGTCGCCTTCCTCGGCCAGTACCGCGACTGTTCCTACCTGCCGTGGGCGCGGGTCAACGCCCGCATCCACAAGGAGGAGTTCGGCCACCTCGCCTTCGGCGTCTGGGCGGCCAAGCGCGTGCTGGAGTTCGGCGGCGACGCCGCGCGGGAGGACATGGCGGCCCGCGTTCCGAAATTCATGCGCATGGGCCTGGGTTTCTTCGGCCGTCCGTCGTTCGGCGAGGTGCGCTCCGCGAATTTCGACCTGCACCACGAGTACGGGCTGAAGGTGAAGAGGCCGGAGGAATTGCAGGCGGAATACCTGCAACTGCTTGAGGAGCGGCTGAAGGAGGTCGGGATTCCGATGCCCACTGGCGTCGAACCGGATTATGATATGCGCGTCAGTTACGAGGCCGCCGACGCCCCGGTTCACGCCGTGGCTTGACGGTGCCCGCCCGGCGCGACGGAAAAATCCGCGCGCCGGCTTTCGCGCTTTGGGTCCAGCTCTGGTACGCATGGGGGAGGAAACCATGGCCCACACGCACGCGACGCCTGACCGCCTGCTGTCCGCCGGCCGGCGGGTGCTGGCCCGTTTCGGGTCCAGGACGCTCGACCACGTTCCCGCCGACGAATTCATCAACTGGGTGGCTCTGTGGGACGAACTGCGCGGCGATTTCGCCACGCAGGCGCTGCCCCACGTGCCGGCCTTCGACGACCTGCCCCCGGCGGCGCGGGAGGCGGCGCGGGCTTACATCCGCCAGCGGTTGATCAGCGACGTGACGCTGGGCCGGTGCGAGGATCTGCACCGCGACCTCTTCGCGCGCGGCATCCGCACCGTTGGGGTGGAGGCGTACGCCGTCGCCCGCGACGCCTACGAGGACAGCGTGGAAGCCTTCGGCGCCGCCCGCTTGCGGTTGGCCGGACTGCTCATTCAGCACTGAGACGCACGGGTCGGGCCGCGGCGGGGTGCGGTCCGATGCCGCTTGTCTCAATTATTGCTGGTGAAATAATTTCGTTTGAAACATTATGGGTATCCAACCGCCGACGGAACAGGCGATCCAAACGGGAGAGAAACGCATGGGAAAGCGCTTGCTGCACGCGGCCGCCGCCGCGGCCACGGTCATCGGGACCGTCACCTTCGGCGTGATGGCCGGCGGCGTGATAGCCGGTACGGCTGTCGCCGCCGAGCCGGTCAAGGTCGGTTCCATCCTGTCGGCGACCGGCCCGGCCTCCTTCCTGGGCGAACCGGAAAAGCGCGTGCTGGAGCTGTATGTCGATCGGATCAACAAGGCCGGCGGCGTCGATGGGCGCCCGGTGCAGCTGGTCCTCTACGACGACGGCGGTGCGGCGGACAAGGCGGCGTCCTTCACCAAGCGCCTGATCGAAAGCGACAAGGTGGACGTGATCGTCGGCGGCACCACCACCGCTGCGACCATGGCCGCCGTCCCGCTGGTGGAGCGCGGCGAAGTGCCCTTCATTTCGCTGGCCGGCGCGGTCGTGATCGTGGAGCCGGTGAAGAAATGGGTGTTCAAGACCCCGCACACCGACCGCATGGCCGCCGACAAGGTCATGGAGGACATGAAGAAGCGCAAGCTGACCAAGCTGGCGCTGGTGTCGGAGGATTCCGGCTTCGGCAAGTCCGGCCGTGACGAGGCGCTGAAGGCCGCCAAGGAGAGCGGGATCGAGGTCGTCGCCGACGAGACCTACGGCGCCAAGGACACCGACGTCACCGCGCAGCTCACCAAGATCAAGAACAACCCGAACGCCCAGGCCGTGCTGGTCTTCGGCCTCGGCCAGGGACCGGCGGTGGTGACCAAGAACTACCGCCAGCTTGGCATCAACCTGCCGCTCTACCAGTCGCACGGCGTCGCGTCGAAGGAGTACATCCGTCTCGCCGGTGGCGCCGCCGAGGGCGTGCGTCTGCCGGCGGCCGGTCTGGTCGTCGCCAGCCAGTTGCCCGACAGCGACCCGCAGAAGAAGGTCGTGACCGAGTTCACCAAGGTCTACGAGGACAACTTCAAGTCGGAGGTCTCGACCTTCGCCGGTCACGCCTACGACGGCCTGATGATTGCGCTGGACGCGGTGAAGCGCGCGGGCGGCACCGACAAGGCCAAGCTGCGCGACGCCATCGAGCAGACCAAGGGCTATGTCGGCACCGGCGGCGTCGTGAACATGAGCGCGAAGGACCACATGGGCCTGGGCCTCGACGCCTTCCACATGGTGGAGATCAAGCAGGGCGACTGGACGCTGGTGAAATAAGACCGTTCTCCCCTCTCCCGCCCCAGGCGGGGGAGGGGACGAAGGCGGCACGGGAGGAAACCAGAAGAATGTTCGCCGAATTCCTGCAGTATCTGCTGTCGGGGCTGACGATTGGCGCGATTTACGCGCTGGCCGGGCTCGGTTTCTCGATCATTTACAACGCAAGCCACGTTATCAACTTCGCCCAGGGCGAGTTCATCATGATCGGCGGCATGGCCGCCGCGACCCTGACCGCCTCGGGCGTGCCCCTGCCGCTCGCCATTCTGATGGGCTGCGGCGGGGCGATGCTCGTCGGCGTGCTGGTCGCCAAGTTCACGGTGGAGCGGGCGCGCAACGCCTCGGTCGTGACGCTCATCATCATCACCATCGGCGCCTCCATCTTTCTGCGCGGCGTCGCGGAGCTGGTCTGGGGCAAGGACTTCAAGCGGCTGGAAGCCTTCTCGGGCGAGACGCCGATCAACGTCCTGGGCGCGTCGATGCAGCCGCAGTCGCTGTGGGTCATCGGCTGCGCCGCCGTGCTGATCGTCGCCATCGGCGTCTTCTTCAACCGGACGCTGGCCGGCAAGGCGATGCTCGCCACCTCGCACAACCGGCTGGCCGCGCAGCTGGTCGGCATCAACGTGAAGCGGGTCGTGCTGATTTCCTTCGCGTTGTCGGCGGCGCTGGGCGCCATCGGCGGTTCGGTCGTGGCGCCGATCACCTTCTCCTACACGGAGATGGGCATCATGCTGGGGCTGAAGGGCTTCACGGCGGCGGTGCTGGGCGGCCTCGGCAACGGGCCGGGCGCGGTCGCGGGCGGCCTGATCGTCGGCATCGCCGAGGCGCTGGGCGCCGGATACATCTCGTCGGCCTACAAGGACGCCGTCGCCTTCGTCATCATCCTTCTGGTGCTGCTGTTCATGCCGAGCGGACTGTTCGGCAAGCGCGGCACCGAGCGCGTGTGAGGAGACGTACACCGCCATGGTCCAAATCGCCGCCACGCGCACCACCGCATCGCCGCCGATCAACACGCGGCTGCTCAGCCTTGCGGCGCTGGCCGCCGTCATCGCCACGCTGCCGCTTGCGCTGACCAACAACTTCCATCTCGACATCGCCATCCTGGCCGGCTTCAACGCCATCGTCTGCGTGGGCTTGAACCTGCTGATCGGCTATGCCGGGCAGATCAGCCT
Organism: Azospirillum isscasi; assembly: GCF_030849505.1. Classification (GTDB taxonomy): domain Bacteria; phylum Pseudomonadota; class Alphaproteobacteria; order Azospirillales; family Azospirillaceae; genus Azospirillum; species Azospirillum isscasi. The sequence goes on from NZ_JAUJFI010000031.1 coordinate 28,214, forward strand.
GGGGCATGCGGGCTTCTTCGGCATCGGAGCCTATGCGTCGGGCATCCTGGTCACGACCTACGGCTGGCCCCCCATCGCGGCGCTGCTGGCCGGCGCCGTGTCCGTGGGCGTCCTGTCCTTTCTGCTCGCCAAGCCGATCCTTCGGCTGAAGGGCCACTATCTGGCGATGGCGACGCTGGGCATCGGCATCATCGTGTCCATCGTGCTGCGCACCGAGACCGGCCTGACCGGCGGGCCGGACGGCATGATGGTGGACAGCTTCAAGATCTTCGGGCTGGAACTGTACGGCGAGAAGACCTGGTACTGGGTCGTTGGCGTGGTGCTGTTCATCGCCGTGTGGCTGAGCCTGAACCTGATCGACAGCCCGGTCGGCCGCGCGCTGCGCGCGGTGCACGGGTCGGAGGTGGCCGCCGAGGTCGTCGGGGTGGACACCGCCCGTTACAAGGTCATGGCCTTCGTCGTTTCGGCGGTGTTCGCCAGCGTGGCGGGCAGCCTGTTCGCCCACTACACGGGGTTGATCACCCCGGCCAAGGCCGATTTCTTCAAGTCCATCGAGCTGGTCACCATGGTGGTGTTCGGCGGCATGGCCTCGACCTTCGGGGCGGTGATCGGCGCCGTCCTGCTGACGGTGCTGCCGCAGGCGCTGACCGTGTTCCAGGACTACTCGCAGATCGTGCTGGGGGCGATCCTGATGTTCACCATGGTCTTCATGCCCAAGGGCCTGCTGCCCACGATCGAGGGGCTGATCGCCCAGCGGAGGCGGGCATGACCATGCTCGCCAACGCCCCCATCCCGCACGGGGAGAACGCCGTGACTCCCGTGGCCGCACCGTCGAAGGCGCTGTTGGGCGTGGAGAATCTGAGCCGCGAGTTCGGCGGCGTGCTCGCCATCGAGAATCTGAGCTTCACCGTCTCGCAGGGCGACATCCATTCGATCATCGGGCCGAACGGGGCCGGCAAGACCACGCTGTTCAACCTGATCACCGGCGTCTACAAGCCGTCCCGCGGCACGGTGCTCTTCGACGGGGCGACGGTGTCCGGCCTTCCGCCCTACAAGCTGGCGGCGCGCGGCATGTCGCGCACGTTCCAGAATTTGCAGATTTTCTTCAACATGACGGCCATCGAGAACGTGATGGTCGGGCGGCACCTGCACCTGAACGGCAGGCTGCTGCCGTCGTTGTTCCGTCTGCCGTCGCTGGTGCGGAAGGACCGGGAGGCGAAGGAGCGCGCGGCGGAGCTGATGACGTCGGTCGGTCTGGCGAAATATGTGGACGCGCACGCCTCCTCCATGCCCTACGGCGCGCTGAAGCGGCTGGAGATCGCCCGCGCGCTGGCGTCGGAGCCGAAGCTGCTGCTGCTGGACGAGCCCGCCGCCGGCCTGAACGCCACGGAAAGCCGCGAGATCGACGAGGTGATCAAGACGGTCGCGGCGTCGGGCGTCACCGTCATCCTGGTCGAGCACGACATGAAGATGGTCATGGGCATTTCCGACCGGATCACCGCGCTGAATTACGGCCGCAAGCTGGCCGAGGGCACGCCCGGCGAGGTCGCCGCGAACCCCGACGTGGTCGCGGCCTATCTCGGCACCATGGATTGAGGGGCCTGAGCCATGCTTCTGGAAATCGAGGGCCTCAACGCGCATTACGGACGCATCCATGCCCTGAAGTCGGCCAGCCTGACCGTGGGCGAGGGCGAGCTGGTGGCGCTGGTCGGCGCCAACGGGGCCGGCAAGACGACGCTGCTGCGCACCCTGTCCGGCGTGCATCCGGCGACCAGCGGAACCATCAAGTTCGAGGGCCGCGACATCACCCGCATGCCCGCGCACCAGCGTGTGGCGGAAGGGCTGATCCAGGTGCCGGAGGGCCGGCAGCTTTTCGGGCCGCAGTCGGTGGAGGACAATCTCCGGCTCGGCGCCTACCGGCGCGGCGGCAACCCGGAGCGGGATCTGGAGGACCTCTACGCGATGTTCCCGGTCCTGAAGGTGAAGCGCAACCAGCCGGCGGGCACCCTGTCGGGCGGTCAGCAGCAGATGGTCGCCATCGGCCGCGCGCTGATGGCGAAGCCCCGCGTGCTGCTGCTGGACGAGCCCAGCATGGGGCTTGCCCCGCTGCTGGTCGGCGAGATCTTCAATGCGGTGGAGCGGCTGAAGGAGCAGGGCACCACCATCCTGCTGGTCGAACAGAACGCCTACGCCGCGCTGGCCATCGCCGACCGGGGTTACGTCATCGAAACCGGCGAGATCACGCTGCACGACAGCGGCGCCGCCCTGTTGGCGAACGAGCGCGTCAAGCAGGCCTATCTGGGCCTTTGAAAGAAGAACGAGGAGAGGAAGCGATCCATGTCGAAAGCCTTCGCGTCCACCGGCGACCTTGAGCAGAAAAAGGTCACCTTCGCCGAACTGGCGCCCGGCGCCTACGCCTACACCGCCGAGGGCGATCCCAACACCGGCGTCATCGTCGGCGACGACGGCGTGATGGTGATCGACGCCCAGGCCACGCCGCGCATGGCCGAGGACGTCATCGCCCACATCCGCACGGTCACCGACAAGCCGATCAAATACGTGCTGCTGACCCACTATCACGCGGTGCGGGTGCTGGGGGCGAGCGGCTACAACGCCGAACAGATCATCGCCAGCCGCGACACCTACGACCTGATCGTGGAGCGCGGGCAGCAGGACTACGAGTCCGAGCTGGGCCGCTTCCCGCGCCTGTTCCAGGGCTCGGAGAGCATCCCCGGCCTGACATGGCCGACCATCGTGTTCGAGAACAAGCTGACCGTCTTCATGGGCAGGAAGCGCGTGGAGATCATGCAACTGGGCCGCGGGCACACCAAGGGCGACACGGTCGTCTGGCTGCCGGAGGACCGCGTGCTCTATTCCGGCGACCTCGTGGAGTACGGCGCCACGCCCTACACCGGAGATGCCTATCTGGAGGATTGGCCGCAGACGCTCTACCGGCTGGCGGCGCTGAACCCGGCGCGGCTGGTGCCGGGGCGCGGCGACGCTCTGATGACGCCGGAGCTGTGCGGCAAGGCCATCAACGAGACCCGCGCCTTCGTCGCGTTGATGTACCAGACGGTGAAGCAGGCGCGGAGCAAGGGTGCGTCGCTCCGGGACGCCTTCGCCGAAGCGCGCAACGCGCTGGAGCCGCAGTTTGGCGGCTGGGTGATCTTCGAGCACTGCCTGCCCTTCGACGTGTCGCGCGCCTATGACGAGGCCGGCGGCCTGCGCGATCCGAAGATCTGGACCGCCGACCGCGACCGCGAGATGTGGGAAGCCTTGCAGGGCTGATCGCGCTTGACCTCCCCCCGCCCGGCAGGGTTGGCGAGGGGCCTTTGGGGATCGTCATGAAACTGCACGGCTACTTCCGCTCCTCCGCCGCCTTCCGGGTGCGCATCGCGCTGAACCTGAAGGGCATCGAGGCCGAACAGGTCTTCGTCCACCTGCGCAAGGGGGAGCAGAAGGCCGCACCCTTCGTCGATCTGAACCCGCACAAGCTGGTGCCGGCGCTGGAGATGGACGGCCGGGTGCTGACCCAGTCGCTCGCCATCATCGAGTATCTCGACGAGACGCACCCCGAACCGCCGCTCCTGCCCAGGGAGCCGCTGGCGCGGGCGCGGGTGCGTTCGCTGGCGCTGGCGGTGGCCTGCGACATCCATCCGCTGAACAACCTGCGGGTCCTCCAGCGTCTGAAGGCGATGGGGCATCCGCAGGCGGAGGTGGACGACTGGTACCGGCACTGGATCGCGGTCGGGCTGGAAGGGCTGGAGGTGCAACTGGCCGGCGATCCGCAGACCGGGCGCTTCTGCCACGGCGATGCCGCCGGCCTCGCCGACATCTGTCTGGTGCCGCAGATGGCCAACGCGCGGCGCTTCGACTGCGACCTGAGCGGTTATCCGACGCTGCGGCGGATCGAGGAAGCCTGCCTCGCCATTCCGGCTTTCGCCGACGCGCTGCCGGAGCGCCAGCCGGATGCCGAGGCGTAGAAGGATCAGGCCAGCACCGCCAGCAGCGCCGGAAGGGCGGCCATCGCGATGCCGGCCCCCAGCACCATCAGGTGGTTGAGCGGCGGATCGCACGCGCGGTCCTGGTCCGGTGCGTCCGCCGGAGCTTCCGGCGGCAGCGGCAGGGGCACGGCGCAGGACGGGTTGAGCGACGCGATCAGCATCCAGTGGAAATCGTCCGGGGCCTTCATGGCGGGTCTCCTGTCCGGGAGGGAGCATGGTCCGGACGGCTGCAGCGCCGATAATCACAGCTTGCAGCCGTGCAAATAGTCCATATTCAATATAGATAAATAGGGTTTTAGCGTGATGTCAAGCGCACGCTTCGTGCGGGGGGCTTCGGCGGCGCGCTTCCGAACGAAAATGAGAATTCTTCGCATTTCGTCGTGAGGCGGGGGGCCCGCCCGTTCGTCTGAACAGAAGGACCGGTGGTTCCTTCTGAGAGGACGAGATGAGCGTTGGCAAGTCGCGCACGCGGCTGTGGTTCCTGTGGCATTCCTGGCTGGCGATGCCCATCTGGGCGTTCCTGTTTTTCGTCTGCCTGACCGGGACCATCGCCGTGGTCAGCACCGAGATCATGTGGCTGGTCAATCCGGCCATGCGGGCCTCCGGCGCTGGAGAGCCCCTGCCGCCCAGCGCGCTGATCGCCGCCGCCGAAGCGGCGGCGCCGGGCGGGCGGGTGAGTTCGCTGAGCTGGGGCGGGTCCCACATGGCGGTGGGCGCCCGGATGGCGATGCCCGACGGCACCTCCACCACCGCCTGGGTCAACCCGGTCAGCGGGACGGTGCAGGGCATGTCCACCGGCAATTCGTTCCGCAACTTCTTCCGCGCGCTGCACGGCTGGCTGATGACCTTCCCCGTGGGGTGGTACGCGGTGACCCTGCTGGCGATTCCGCTCGTCGGGTCGTTGATCACCGGACTGGTGGTCTACAAACGATTCTGGAAGTCCTTCTACCAGCCGCGCATCCGCTGGAGTCAGGCGCCGCGCGTGATGTGGGGCGACCTGCACCGCGTCGCCGGCACATGGTCGATCTGGTTCATCGCGGTCATCGCGGTCACCAGCCTGTGGTTCCTGATCTACATGATGCTGTTCCATCTCGGGATGGGGCTGGGCGGCGGGAAGCTGCCGGTACTCATCGCGCGCGACCAGATCCCGGTTGCCGCGACCGCGCCGAAGGTGGACGCCGACGCCGTCGTGAGAGCCGCCACGGCGGCCCTGCCGGACATGCGGCTGCGTTACCTGTGGCTGCCCGGCACCGCCTACGACCCGGCGACGGTGAGCGGCTCCAGCGGGCAGGTGCCGCTGCTTCCCGACTATGTCCGGGTGAACCCCTTCACCGCCGAGGTGATCGTCATCGAAGGCGGGATGGACGCGGCGTCGGGCATCGAGCTGACCCGCACCATCATGCGCGCCCTGCACACGGGCGATTTCGGCGGCTTGCCGGTCAAGCTGATCTGGTTCGCCTTCGGTCTGCTGATGACCACGCTGGTGTTCAGCGGCATGCTGATCTGGATGAAGCGGACCGCCCGCGCCACGGTCGAGGCGGTGCGGGGCGTCAGGCGCGGCGGGGCCGGGATGGCGGAGGGCTCGTCCAATGCGTAAGTTCTGGCAGCGCGGCAAGTTCCATCTCAGCGCGCTGATGATGCTGGTGCCGCTTCCCTTCCTGCCCGACTACTTCAGCCCGAAACCGATCTTCGTCCCGCCCGAGATCCGGCGGGACGTCGCCGCCGGCCCCTTCCCGGTCACGCTGGTCACCTACGATCAGGCGCCCCGCCGCATGCCGACGGGAGAGCGGATGAAGGAGTATCACGTCCACCTCCGCCCCACCGACATCGACCGCGTGCGCGGCGTCTTCCTGCGCGTCGGCAAGCCGCGCAGCCTGCGCGCCGCCGGTGCGCTCGCCTTCGGCAACCCCTATGAGCGGGAGGCCGACGTGACCGTTCCCGACGAGCTGGCCGGAACCGAGGAACTGTGGGTGACGGTGGAGGACTGGAGCGGCGGGGTGCATCAGGCGTCCCTGCCCCTGGCGGATATTTTCGGAGGTAAGCGATGAAGACCCCGCGCGTGTTCGCCTTGGCGGCGCTGTCCGCCCTGTGCGCCGCCGGCACGGCACAGGCCCATTACCCGATCTGCGACTGCCGGATGGTCGATGGCGAGACGGTGCAATGCACCGGCGGCTTCTCCGACGGGTCGAAGGCGCCCGGCGTCGTGCTGGACGTCATCGCCTACGACGAGCAGGTGCTGGTCAAGGGCAAGCTGGGGCCGGATTCCACCCTGTCCTTCGCGCGGCCCGCGCAGGACTTCTACGTCCTGTTCGACGCCGGCCCCGGCCACACGGTCGAGATCGAGCATACGGCGATCAAGTAGGGCGGGGTTCATGCACCACCAGATCGTTCGCCGCGCGGGCGCCGAGCGCGAGACCCTATGGGTCCTGCTGGCCGCGGGCGCCATTCTCGCCTCCGCCACCCTGGCCATCGGGCTGCGCACCGCGCCGGAGGCGGAAGCGCCGCTGGCCGCGCACCTCATCGATTCCCGGACCGGCCTGACCGCCGCCGAACAGGGGCTCTACGCCGACCTGAAGGCGGCGGGGGAGGAGATCGCCGCCTTGCAGAGGACGGAGGGCCGGGCGCCGACGCCGGAAGAGCTGGCCGCCCAGGCCCTGCCGCCCTTCGCCGCCGATCCCAGCGCCGCGGCGCGCGGCGGCCATGCCTGGACCCTGGCCGAAACCGGCCATGGAGTCGCCTATGCCGGTGTCTCCGCCGCGCCGGAACAGGCCGGCTCCCTGATTCTGCGGATGGACGGGCATGGTGCCGAAATCTGGCTGAAACGCGCCGCCGAAGCCCCGCCCGTGCCATCCGGGGAGGCGGCGCTGTCCGCCGCCGGCTGGAAGCGGATCGTCTCCACCTTCACCGCCGGGGTGACCCGATGACGCAGTTCCTGACCCGCCGCCGGGTCCTTGCCGCCGCGCTGTCCGCCGCCGCCGTTCCCGCCCGCGCCCTTGCGGCCCCTCCCGGAGGAAATGGCGGGCGCCGCCGCTTCGGCGTCACCCTGCACCCCTACTATTCCTACGTCGCCAACATCGTCGGCGATGCGGCGGAGGTGGTGCCGATCATTCCCGCCGGCTTCAACCCGCACGCCTACGAACCGCGACCGGAGGACATCCAGCGCATCGGCGGGCTGGACGCCATCGTGTTGAACGGCATCGGACACGACGACTTCGCCGGGCGGATGATCGCCGCGTCCTCCAAGCCCGGCCTGCCGGTGGTCGAGGCCAACACCGACGTGCCCCTGCTGCCCGCCGCCGGGACGGCGGCGCGGGCGTCGGGAAAGGTGGTCAACCCGCACAGCTTCCTGTCGATCACCAACTCGGTGCTCCAGGTCTCCACCATCGCCCGCGAGCTGGGGCGGCTGGACCCGGACAATGCCGCGGCCTACACGGCCAACGCCCGCGCCTATTCCCGCCGCCTGCGGCAATTGCGGGCGGACGCGCTGGCCAAGCTGGCGACGGCGGGGAACGCCAGCCTGCGCGTCGCCACCATCCACGGCGCCTACGACTACCTGCTGCGGGAATTCGGGCTGGAGGTCTCCGCCGTCGTGGAGCCGGCCCACGGCATCGAGCCCAGCCCGGCCCAGCTTGCGGAGACCATTGCGACGATGCGCAAGCTCGACGTGCAGGTGATCTTCTCGGAGCTGAACTTCCCCAGCGCCTACGTCGAGACCATCCGGCGGGAGACCGGCATCCGGCTCTACGCCTTCTCCCACATTTCGCACGGCGACTACGCGCCCGACCTGTTCGAGCGCGAGATGGCGTGGAACCTCGACACGCTGGTTCTCGCCATGGCGGAGGCCGCGCCGTGACGGGTCGCGGCATCCACGGCCCGGCCATCCTGTTCGACCGGGTGGACCTGACGCTGGGGCGCACCGCGATCCTGGAGGGCGTGTCCCTGCATGTCGCGGCGGGCACGGTGCACGCGGTGGTCGGCCCCAACGGCGGCGGCAAATCCTCGCTGATCCGCGCCCTGCTCGGGCAGGCGCCGCACCGCGGCATCATCCGGCTCGACTGGCCGGGAGACGGGCCGGGCACGGTCGCCTATGTGCCGCAATCGGTCGAGTTCGACCGCGGCCTGCCGCTGACCGTCGAGGATTTCCTGGCCGTCCTGTGCCAGCGGCGCCCCGCCTTCCTGGGGCCGGACCGCCGCATGGGCTATGGCGAGGCGCTGGCCCGCGTCGGCATGGCCGGCAAGGAGCGCCGCCGCTTCGGCGCCCTGTCGGGCGGCGAGCGGCAGCGCGTCCTGCTCGCCCAGGCGCTGATCCCGGCGCCCGACCTGATCGTCCTGGACGAGCCGATGACCGCGCTGGACGAGGCCGGAATCGCCATCTTCGACTCCCTGCTGGCCGACCTCGCCGCCGCCGGGACCACGGTCCTGTGGGTGGAGCACGATCTGGCCCAGGTGCGCCGGCTGGCGACGCGGGTGACCGGCCTGAACAAGCATGTGCTGTTCGACGGCCATCCTCTGGAAATGCTGTCGCCGGAAAGGGTGTTCGACCTGTTTTCGTCCGTTCCCCGCCGCGCCGCCACGGAGAGAATCGCGTCATGAGCTTCGAGGCGTTGCGCGCCCTGGTCCAGGGCTGGGCCGGGGCCGGGCTGCTGCCCGCCGGCCTGACCCACGGCTTCCTGGTCAACGCGCTGCTGTCCGGGCTGGTCATCGGCCCGGTTCTGGGCGGGCTGGGCACGCTGGTGGTGACCAAGCGGCTGGCCTTCTTCTCCGAAGCGGTCGGCCACGCGGCCCTGACCGGGGTCGCCATCGGCATCCTGGTGGGGGAACCCTACACCGGCCCCTACGCCAGCCTGTTCGGCTACTGCCTGCTGTTCGCGCTGCTGGTGAATTACACGCGCAACCGCAGCAACCTGACCGCCGACACGCTGATCGGCGTCTTCCTGTCGGTGTCGCTGGCGCTGGGCGCCAGCCTGCTGCTGATCCTGGCGAGCCGGGTCAACATCCACATCCTGGAGAACGTGCTGTTCGGCTCGGTGCTGACGGTGGACGACCGCGACCTGACCGTCCTCCTGGCGGTGGCCACCGGGGTGACCGCGCTGATGCTGCCGCTGTTCAACCGGCTGCTGCTGGCCAGTTTCAACCCGGCATTGGCGCGGGTGCGCGGCGTGCCGGTGAAGGGGCTGGACTATCTGTTCATCGTTCTGGTGACGGTCGTCACCGTCGCCTCGGTCAAGATCATCGGCGCGATCCTGGTGGGGGCGCTGCTGGTCATTCCCGCGGCGGCGGCGCGGGTCGTCGCCTCGTCGCTGCGCGGCTTCTTCCTGCTGTCGGTCGCCTTCGCCAGCGTGGCGGCGGTGGCCGGAATCCTGCTGCCCGTGCAACTCGCCCTGCCGGTGCCCTCGGGCGGCGCCATCATCCTGGCGGCGGGGCTGCTGTTTCTGGGGGCGCTGCTGGCGCGTCTGTTCATGAAGGGGGACGAGGGATGAAGCGCGTCACGCTCGCGGCGCTCCTGCTGCTGTCCACGGTGGCGGGCGCCTCCGCCGAAACGGTGCTGGCCGGGCATCCGGTCACCGCCGGGCTGGCCCAGGCTCTGACCAAGGGCACGCCGGTGGCGGTGGAAACGGTGGTGCCGCCGGCCATTCCCATGGGGCGCCAGCACGCCTTTCTGAGCGGGCGCGGCGAAGCGAAGCTGGCGGAGGCCGCCCGCAAGGCCGACGCGGTGCTGACGCTGCGCTCCGCCTGGGGGGAGGACCCGCTCTACCCGCTGGCGCGGCGCGCCAACATCCGGCTGGTCGAGATCGACGCCGCCCGGCCCGTGGACGGCGCGCTGCCGGGCATCGCGCTTGGCAACGGCGCGGCCTTCCCCTGGCTGGGCATCGCCAACGCCGGGCGGATGGCCGACATCCTGGCCGCCGACCTGCGGCGCCTCTATCCCGATTCCGCCGCCGCCATCGACGGGAACCTCGCCGCGCTGAAGCGCGGGCTGCTGACGCTGTCGTCCCGGTCCGCCCGGTCCTTCGCGGCGCTGCCCGATCCATCGGCGGCGGCGCTGTCCGACCGCTTCGCCACGTTGGCCGCCGACCTCGGGCTCGATCTGCGGATGGTCCAGGCCCGCGACGACCGCGACTGGACGCCCGAGCGTCTGGCCGAGTTGACCGCCGCCCTCAAGGCCGAGCACATTCCGGTGGTGCTGCATCACCGCCAGCCGGCGCCGGAGATCGCCAGGGCGGTGGCCGATGGCGGTGCCCGTCTGGTCGTGCTGGACAGCCTGGAGAGCGGTCCGCCGGCGGCGATGGACGCAGCGCTTTCGCGGATCGCGGAGCAGGTGGAGGCTGGGTTGCGCTGACGGCGTTTCCTTGGAGCCGGCGGCGGGCCCGCCTCAGGGCCGGCTATTGCAGCGCTCCCAGGGCCGGGGTGAGATCGGTCAGAGGAAAGTCGTTGCCTTTGAACAGCAGGGGTTCGTTGGTCGTCTTGGCCAGGGCGTAGGAGAAGCAGTCGCCGTAGTTGAGGCCGGCGGGATGCCGCCCCTTGCCGAAGCGCAGGAAGGCGTCGCGGGCGAGTCCGGCCTGGGTGGCATCGACCGCCACGACCTCGAAGGCATGGTCGGCCATCCAGGCCGCCAGGGTGGCGTCGTTGCCGAAGCGGGCGATCGCCACGATGGAGCATTCCAGCACGGTGGCGGCCGAGATCAGCCGGACGTCGGCGGCGCCGATGGCGCGGGCGTAGCGCGCGGCGTCGGGCTCGGCGAGCAGGATCGCCATGATGGCGGAGGTGTCGACGACCATCAGGAATGGGCCATCAGCAATGGGCCATCAGCGGGGCAGCCCAGTGTCGTCGTAACCGAGGATCGCGTCCGGCGACCGTGGGTCGAGCACGGGTTGGGCGGCGAGTTCGCGGTGCAGCTGGGCCATGCGGGCCTCGGCGTCGTCGGCGCTGCGCACCCGGCGGGCGCGCAGGCGCTGCGCCTCGCGGCGCAGCAGCTCCAGGACGAGCTGCGAGGCGCCCTTGCCGGTGGCCGCCTTCAGCTCGGCCAGCAGGGCGTCGGCCTCGCGGTTCTTGATGTTGATCGACACGGGCCGGATCCTGCAGAAAAAGGAAGGCGTTTCTGCATATTCTAGGCGGTCCTGCTCCCGATGGCAAGAACAGCCCTGCCGAACGGCACGCCTCCGGCCCGGAAGGCGAGACCGGCGCGGTCGCTCCAGGCGGATCAGCGACCGCACGTCTCGTTCGGTGTAGAGGCAGCTGACCGGCACCGCGCAGGCCGGCCCCCGGATGGTCGCGGTGGCGTGCCAAGGGCGATTGCGGATCGGCGAAACACCCGTCGTCCAGCCTCAGCCCATGGGCAACGGCCCCGGGAGAAGATCCAATGGCCGGTGAGCCGGGATCGCCCCTCATTCACTCGACAGCGCCGCCACCGGATCGAGCCGCGCCGCCCGGCGGGCGGGGAGCAGGCCGAAGACCATGCCGGTGACCACCGCGGACGTCACCGCCCCGCCCATGGCGGTCGCCGTGAACACCACCGGCAGGGCGAGCAGCCCGATCACCGCCCCGCCCAGCAGCCCGAGCGCCACCCCCACCAGACCGCCCAGCCCCGCCACCAGGGCCGCTTCCATCAGGAATTGCCGCTCGATGTCGGCGGCGCGGGCGCCGACGGCCATGCGGATGCCGATCTCGCGGGTCCGCTCGGTCACGCTGACCAGCATGATGTTCATGACCCCGATGCCGCCGACCAGCAGGGTGATGACCGCGGCGCAGCCGAGCAGCAGCGTCATGGTGTCCTGGGTCTCCGCCGCCGCCTGGATGCGCGCGGTCACGTCGCGGATCTGGAAATCCTCCTGGCCATGGCGTTCGGAGAGCAGGGCGTGGATCGCGTCGCGGGTCTGCTTGATCCGTCCCACATCGTGCACCGAGACCAGGATCAGTTGCAGGTCCGGCTTGCCGATCAGGCGCTGCACGCCGGTGGACAGCGGCACGAACACCCAGTCGTCGGTGTTCTGGTTGCCGGTCAGGTCCCCCTTCTTCGCCATCACGCCGGTGACCAGAAAGGGGATGTTGTTCACCAGCACATGCTTGCCCAGCGGCGATTCACCGCGCGGGAACAGCCGTTCGGCGACGCCGTGCCCGAGGACGGCGACCGCCGCCCCGGCCTGCTCGTCGGCGCGGGTGAAGAAGGAGCCGCGGGCGACCGGCCAGCGGTGGGTCAGCGGCAGCGACGCGGAGGTCGCCAGCCCGCTGGTCCGGTGGTCGATGTTGCCGTGGCGGACCATCACCGGCGTGTCGAGGTAGGGCATCACGCTCTCGACGTTGGGCAATTGCAGGATGGCCTCGCCGTCCGCCTCGGTCAGCGGCGTGACGGGCAGGCGGGGGTCACCGCTGCCGGCCAGCACGAAGACCAGATTCACCCCCAGCGCGCCGACCCGCGCCATGACCGCCTGCTTGGCGCCCTCGCCGATGGCGAGCAGGGCGATGACCGAGGCCACGCCGATGACGATGCCGAGCAGGGTCAGCGCCGTCCGGAAGCCGTTGGCCCCCAGCGACCGCAGCGCCGCCGACAGCGCCTCCCCCGCGCCGGTCACCAGCGAGGCGCCGGGGGCAACCGTCTCCCGAAGGGCGGCGGGCGGGAGTCCCGGCGGCGGGGCGGGGCGGCCATCGTCGGCGACGATCCGTCCGTCGCGCATCTCGACCACCCGGTCGGCGGCCTCGGCGACCGTCCGGTCGTGGGTGATGAGGATCACCGTGCGCCCGGCGGCGGACAGTTCGCGCAGCAGAGCCACCACTTCGGCCCCGCTGGCGCTGTCCAGCGCGCCGGTCGGTTCGTCGGCCAGGATCACCGGGGCGTCGTTCATCAGCGCCCGCGCGATGGACACCCGTTGCTGCTGGCCGCCCGAAAGCTGGTTGGGGCGGTGATGGCGCCGCTCCTCCAGCCCCAGGCGGCCCAGCAACTCCGCGGCGCGGCTTTCGCGCAGCGCGGCGGGCAGGCCGGCGTAGCGGCCCGGCATCTCGACATTCTCCTGCGCCGTCGTGCCGGGGATCAGGTGGTAGTGCTGGAAGACGAAGCCGAAGCCGTCCCGCCGCAGCGCCGCCCGCTCGTCGCCCTCCAGCGCCGTCACGTCCCGCCCGCCGACGCGGTAGCGCCCGGAGGTCGGGCGGTCGAGCCCGCCGAGGATGTTCATCAGCGTCGATTTGCCGGACCCGGAACTGCCGACGATGGCGACGAACTCCCCCGCCGCGACGGTCAGGGAAACGCCGCGCAACACCTCCACGGCCACGCCGCCGCCGCTGGTGTAGGTCTTGCGGATGCCCTCCAGGACCAGAAGCGGCCCGCTCACAGCCGGAATCCGATCTTGGGCGGGCGTCCGTCGGCGGTCCGCCAGCCCACCACGATCCGCTCGCCCCCGGCCAGCCCGTGCCGCACCTCGGCGTTGAAGCGGTCGCGCACCCCGACGCGGATTTCGCGCGTCTCCACCGTCCCGCCGACGCCGATCAGCGCGACGCTGTGCAGCCCCGCCGGTTCGTCGACGGGAGTCAGGGCGGCGACCGGAACGGTGACGGCGTCCTGCGCCGCGGCGGCCACGAAGAAGACCTGGGCGGTCATGTCGGGGCGCAGTTCCCCCCGGTCGTTGGCGACCTCGAACAGGGCCGTGTAGAGGACGACGCTGTTGCCCGCCCCGCCGAAACCGCCGCCGCCGGACGGGGACGATCCGCCGCCGCTCCCGGACGCCGGCGGTTTCGGCGGGGCGGGCAGGATCTGCTGCAACCGCGCCGTCCAGCGCCGTCCGGGATGGCCGAGCGTGGTGAAGTAGAGCGGCATGCCGTCCTTCAGGCGCGTCACGTCGGCCTCCGACACCTGGGTCCACACGGTCATGGCCGACAGGTCGGCGATCCGCATCAGGACGGGCGCCTCGTAGGCCGAATTGATGGTCTGGCCCTGGCGGGCGTCCACGGCGATCAGCGTGCCGCTCATCGGGGCGTAGATGCGGGTGTAGCCGAGCTGCGCCTCGTCGGCCTGGAGGGTCGATTCCGTCTGGCGGATCTGGGCCAGCGTGGCCTCCACCTGGGCGGCGGCGATGCGCGCCTCCATGCGGGCCTGATCGTGGGCTTCGCCACGGCCCGCGCCGGTCCGCCGCAGCGCGGCCTGACGGGACAGCTGGGCCTCGGCGAAGTCGGCGCGGGCCCTTTGCTCGGTCAGCAGGGCGGTCAGGCGGGCGCGCTCGGCACGCCCGGCCTCGACCTTGGCCTGTTGCAGCGCGGGGTCGATCTCGGCCAGCAGGTCGCCCTCGCGGACCATCTGCCCGACCGTCACGTGCAGCCGCGTCAACTGGCCGGACACCTGGGCGCCGACATCGACATAGGCGCGCGGCTGGATTCTGCCGAGCGCGGTCACCGTGTCCTCGACCGTGCCGCGCCCGACCACCGCCACCTCCGCCGAGGCGGCGGGATCGTTCGGCCGCAGCAGGGCGGCGGAGCCCAGCCCGGCCAGCACCACCGCGGCGGCG